>JAFWBT010000030.1 GCA_017507005.1 Clostridia bacterium
CGGTAAATGTGAGAGTGTTTCTTCCGTAGGAGAGTTGAGTTATTTTAAGGAAGAAAACGCCCCGAAGGGGAGCGCGGATAGATGTATAAGCTGTGCATATCAAGACGAGTGTGCGTATAGCGCAAAGATTGCGTACTTAAACAATTGGGAAAAGGACGGCTGTCCTTCCGACGGCTATCCCTATAATGTGCCTTGCCGCGCCCCGATTACCAAAGAAAAGGTGATGGATGCGTTGCATAAAGGGTTGCACGGACGGTGTGTATATCGTTGCGACAACGACGTTGTCGATCATCAAATTACGCAGATGTATTTCGATAACGGAGTAAAGGCAACGCTTACTATGGTTGCGTTCACTCATCATTGCGGACGAAGAATGGACTTTTACGGCACGCTTGGTCAAATCACCTTGGACGAGGTTCGAGACGTCATTTATATCGGTGTTTTTGGGAAGGACGAAGTTGTTTTGAAAATCAGCGACTTGGTAGACGATAGATATATCCACGGCGGCGGAGATTACCATTTAATCAATAATTTGTATGAAATGCTGACGGGGAGTGCGCCTGAAAAAACTGCCTTGGGATCTTCCGCGGAGAGCCATCTTATAGGGATTGCGGCAGAACAATCTCGTTTGCAAAAAGGAAAGTTAGTGCAAGTGCATTAAAAAATGCGTCTGCTGATTTTTTCAACAAGCATTATTAACGAGGGTGTTTGTGTGTATTAGTCAGGTTTTGCTAAAAAACTGCAAGAAGAATTAAGCGAGCAAAAACTTAAACAGAAAATGATGGAATAAGGAAAAAAGAACTTAGATTTGTCGTCCGAGTTCTTTTTTCAGTAGATACAGTGTATTTCTAAAAATATATTGTTGGCTTTACAACCCCCGTTTTTGGCTCAAAAATATACCTTTTGGAGTCTTGCCCCACGTGGAAACGCTCGTTTGCCTTGCGCGCAAGGCGTAAAAAATCATAACCACCTGCGCTGTGTGCTTGCAGACGGGCGAGGTGGATATCATTTATAGACTAAATACATACGTAGGGTATGTTTTTATATAATCATATCCCTTGACAAAAATAAGCGAACGAGGTATAATAATTGTATACGTTTTGGAGGTTACATAATGGAAAAAATTGAAAGAAAAACAATAGATTGGGAAAAGACAGGAAAAAGATTGCAGGCATTGAGAGAGCGAAATATAGATCTTATTCGCTATACGTGTTTTGTTTGTCATTTTAATCAGGCAAATTGCGACGGAAATTGCGAGGAGTGCGATTTTGATAAAGATTTAGACACTAGAATTACTCGCGAAGAGTTGTCGCAGGTGTTTAACGTTGGGGAGGCCGTTATCAACAATTGGGAAACTGGCCGCACTCCCATTCCTTTAGAAGAACTTTTTTTATATTGTGAAATTACCAATAAACGGATGGATGAAATTATTGCGTTTGAGAAATAAAATATAGCGTAATTGACCAAAAAAGAAGGATTTGTATTTTATACAAGTTCTTTTTTTTTATTGTAAAAAGCTTGTTGTATTTAAAAAAGGCAACCTTGCGCATTGCTAAAAATAGGTCTATAATATTAAGTAAGAAAAAAAGGAGGCGTTACAATGAAAAAGAACGCGAAAATTATGTATCAACGTTGCAGCTATCTTTGGAAACAGATTGGTAAATATAGAAAAGCCAAAGCTCCTTGTCCTAAGTGTAAGTCTTGGAACACTACGGTAGAAAACGGTATTTTCTATTGCGCTGATTGTGGTTTTGAAGGCGGCTAAGATATACGAAAAGACGTTTAGGATACGGGGATAACTGTGGATGCACGTGTTGATAAAAGCGCAGACGATGCGTGTGAAAAATTTTAAAAAAATTTTTAGTTACCCTATTGACAAATCGTTTTGATAGGTATATAATGGACAGTCACACTATTTTGAAGAAAGTAAAAAAAAGAAAGGAGGGAAATCATGAAGAACAAAAAAGCCGTCAATAGAGCGAGAGTAAGGGCTGGCAAAAGGAAAAAGACCGTTTTTGAGCATACTCCGTTTTTTAAAAATTTGGAATATATCAAGAACAATCTCGGATTAACAGAAGACGATTTTTGTAAATCGGGCGATTATCCTGGCTGGATTCCTATTGGGAAAAGTTCGTACGGAAAATATCGCGTAGGAGCATATCCCAGTCCCCAAACGCTCGCCAAGATAACGGAAGCAATCAATATTATCATCGAGGAAGACGAAACGCTTCATAAAAGATTCCCCAGGGGAATCCTGCCTATCGAGCTTCGTAATGAAAATATTGCAGAACTCGCTATTAAAGACGATTATTCGTACGATTTTTATTCGGAGAAGATGGCGGGTGTTTACATATGTTATTACGAGTCTACGAATGTGGAAGGGGCAAAAAAAAGACAATATGGTATTTTGCAGCTTATGCAAAAGGACAGCAAAACGGAAATGTCGGCGTGCGGTGTTTTCTCTTTGAGAAATTATGAACAGGCGTCTAAACTGTATAATGCTATGATGAGCGGTGCAACGCTCAAAGACTGTGCCATGGAGATGAAAAACACGGTTGTTTTTGAAGGATCGGGCTTTTTGACGTATTCGTTTCTTTGGATTCATCTCGCGACACGGAAAAAGAACGAGTTTGTGTCCATGTCTTTCGATTTATCCGAAAAAGTACTTTCGAAAAATCCGTTAAGACCTTTTTCGGGCGCCCTTGGCAGTGCACATTCTCAAACGACAGGGGCGAGCCTGCAAACGACACATTTCCCGATGATTATTACGAGAAAACCTCTTTCCCTTTGCGATAGCGAGATTGCCAAGCATTTGCATTTTAGCTATGACGTCAACGCAGATGAACTGCATACTGCGGCGGAAAAAACGATTTCGCTGTTGGAAAAATTGTCGGAAGGGGCGTTTTCAAAAACGACAACGACGGAGTTGTTGGTGACAATGATGGAGCAACAATTGGAAGCTTTAGTACGCGATAAGTACAGGGAGTTGTATTTTTCGAGCAATCAGCTCAAAAAATCCTATTCGGATATGTTTTCGGCTCTGCGTAATATTGACGAGAAAGTTCAGTAGTAGGGATATATTTTCGACAAAAACAGCTCTTTTTTTCATAAAAGAGAAAAGAAAGAACGCTGTAACCCTTTAAAATAAAGGGATACAGCTTTTATCGAAAAGTGGGGCGTCGGTATTTAAAAAAAAGATGACAGCTCAAAAAATATGTTGTATAATAATATTCCACAAAAAATGAAACGGAAAAAATTGGAAAACGCGAAAAAAATCGTAAAATACGCGCGTTCAACGTAAACCGTTTTTTACAATTTATAAAGGAGGGTGTACCTATGAAGATGAAGGCTGCAATAAAAACGTTGTTGTTAAAACGTATATTGCGCGTTGTTTTTGCGCTCAAAAATGCCGCCGTATGCAATATCGCTTTGCGGAATAATGCTCTGTGCAATATTGCTTTGCGTGATAATGCTTTGCAGGCGAACGCGGCTGAAAATAAGGCTGAAAACGCGGCTGAAAATAATAACGCGTACCAAACGGAATACATTTTTACGGGAATCCTTCCCAGAACAAAGGAAAGTGGCGATACGAACGACCGCGTCGATTTGCCAACGCATGAATACGGCGTTGGCGATAGGACGGAGTCGCGGCGGATTGGGCTTTGCTTTTGAGAGGACGTCTCGGAGCAAAGCCCATTTCTTTTTTGCAAAAAATACGAAAAGTATATAAAAAATAAAACAAGGAGAAAGGAAGATGAAAACGGAAAGTAACTACGACTATACGAGCGCCGTTTTTTCCGCGGCGACAAAACTCGTCGGCGGATTGGGGGAACGGCTTAGTGCAGAGATCAAGGGACAAGAGTATGCCATTAACTGCGTGAAAGAAACGCTGTTTCAGGCGTTTACGATGAAAGAACAAAACTACCAAGGCCCGAAGGCGAGCATTATGTTCGTGGGTGCGCCCGGCGTGGGGAAAACGCAAATGGCGCAAACGACGGCGGAATATTTAGGACTGCCTTTTATGCGGGTGGATATGTCCGGTTTTGCCGATAAAGAGGAAGCGCTGTTCAATTTCAGAGGCTTGAACGAATCGTACAAGGCTTCGCGTCCTGGTGACGTCACCTCGTTCGTGGACGAGCATCCCGACGCGGTGTTGCTGTTGGACGAAGTGGATAAGGCACACCAAAACGTGAAAAATTTGTTGTTGCAAATTTTTGAGGGCGGCGAACTGGAAGACGCGTGTATGCGGAAAAAGGTGTCGTTTAGAAATACGATTATTTTTATGACGACAAACGTGGGCGCACAGCTTTTCGAGAGCCTTGATAGGTGCAACTATGCGACGTTGCCCGAAAAGAAAGTGCTGGACGCAATGGAAAAGGAAATCAATCCCGCGACCAACTCGCCGTGGTTTTCGTCGGCAATGGTGTCCCGTTTTGCCAAGGGTACGATTGTGCCGTTCAACCGCTTGAACGGACAGCAGTTGTGCGAAATCGCCGAGGCAAAGGCGCAAAAGCTGAGCAGACGGTTTATGGAAAAATACCCGAATATTCGTATGGTTTGCGATTTTGAGGGGCTTGCGAAATCGTTGCTCTTTGCGAAGGGCTCGCACGCCGACGCGAGAAACCTGACGGGCGCGGTGGAGCATTTTATTTCCGCGCGTTTGTTTGAAGCTATGGAAAAGTACGAAGAAAACGACGGCGACCTTGCGAAGGTGCGCGCGGTGGAATACGAGTTCCATTTTTCGGACGGGGAAGAACGTGTGCAGCGTTTGTTTGACCGTAGTGAAACGTGCAAAGTGGCGGTGTTCTGTGACGAGGAAGAACGCGCGGTGTTTGCGCCTCGCGAGGGTGTGCATTTTGAATTTGTCGCGATGGACGACAAGGTAAATTCGCTGGATTACGACTGCGCTATCGTTGGCGTTGACCTCACGAAAAACGAGCGGGGTATGCAATTTTTCCGCAAGGTGAAGCTGGAAGATGATATTCCCGTGCACGTATTTTCCTTGAATATGGACAGCGACGAAACGGATATGAAGGCGTACCATTGCGAGGGCGCGGAAAGCGCGTATATCGCCAAGAGAGGGGTTCGTTTTGACGATTGGCTGAACGATATCGTAGCGGGTATGCAGTTGTCGCAAACAGTCGCGCAGTTGGCGCGCGCCAACCTCATTTTGTATTACGATACGCTGTGTTCGTACGAGGAAACGGACGAGGGCGTGGTGTTGAAGGTGAGAGCTGTAAACTACCGTTTGGAAAGAGCGGTGTACGCTGAGGACGAGGGAACGATGTTGGCGAGCCACGAGATTCCCAACGTGAAATTCGACGACGTGAAGGGTTTGGATTCCACCGTTACCGAAGTGAAAGACCTGATGAAATATTTCAAGGACTATAAAAAATATACGCGTTTGGGGGTGAGAATACCGCGCGGCGTGTTGCTTGTAGGCCCTCCTGGCACTGGGAAAACCCTGCTTGCCAAAGCGATTGCGGGGGAGAGCGGTTTGCCTATCTTTCAGAAAAATGCAGGCGATTTTTTTCGCCCTTACTGGGGGCAGACGGAGATGGAAATCCGCAAAACGTTCTCGCTTGCGAGAAAATACGCGCCTAGCTTTATCTTCATTGACGAAGTGGATTCTATCGCGAGAAAGCGCGGTCAGGGTGACAATTCGGAGGTAATGGATAGGGCGTTGAACATACTGCTGTCGGAAATGGACGGTTTTATCCACGACGATAAAAAGCCCGTATTCGTGATGGCGGCGACGAATAGCCCCGTTAGCGGCGACGAAAAGAACGCGTTGGACGCGGCGTTCGTGCGTAGATTTGACAGAAGTATCCAAGTGAAACTGCCGGACGCGCAGAGCAGGATGGAAATTTTGCAATACTATCTGGGCAAGCACGATATCGTATTGCCTGAATTAAAGCTGAAAAATATCGTGCAGCGTTCCCCTGGCAAGAGCCCTGCGGATATTGAACAAATTGTCGAATACGCCGTGCGGCAGGCGGAAGGCAAAACGGTGCAGATGCAGGATTTGGAAGAAGCTTTTGAAACGATTGCCTACGGCGACAAGAAAAAGTGGGACGAGGCGACGGTGAAAAAGACGAGCTATCACGAGGCAGGGCACGCGTTGGTAGCGTGGTTGACGGGCAATACGCCTGCGTACGTGACGAACATTTCCCGCGGCGGGCACGGCGGATATATGCAATACGACAGCGAGGAGGACAAGCTGGACTACACCCGTCAAGAGCTGCTCGATAAGATTTGCGTAGCCTTTGCAGGCCGCGCGGCAGAACGGCTCGTTTACGGGGAAAAGGGCTTGACGACGGGCGCAGGCGCGGACGTGAAGCAGGCGAGAAAGCTCGCGTTTGCGTTGGTGGACGAATACGCTATGGAAGAGGATTTCTTGCTGGGCGTTAGCGATATGCAATCGGAAAAGACTAAGCAATGGTTCGACGAAAAAGCGAACGCTTTGTTAAAGGAGCAAAGCGCGCGGGCGACGGAGCTGTTGGCAGGGCAGCGCGATAGGCTGGAAAGGCTGGTGGAGACGCTGTTGCGCGAAAACAGCCTGAATATGAAAGAAATCGAAGATACGTTGGCATCTTTCGACGACGAAAAACGTGACACGGAAGAAAATAAAGGAGGAGTAGCGTAATGTTTTTTGATGAAAAGAAAAACCGTAACGACGTGAAATTGTATGCGTGCAAGGCGCGGGAAGTGACGATTCCCGCCTTGCAGGCAGAGCTGGAACTGTCCGCAGAGGACGCGCAAAAATACGTGTGGGAATTGGTGAAAGAGGGCGTAATGGAACACAGCGTTGGGTTTGTGTTCCGCTACGTCGGCCCTGAAACCGTTGAAGACCAAAACAACAAAAATCCTTGGGCTAGAAGCTCGGATTCCACGCGCAGATCAAGGGATTTTTTATTCGACGAACTGCGTAAAAGGGCAGAAAGAGCTGTGGACGAGGACGACGAGGATGAAGACGAAGACAACGAAGACGATGACGACGACACGGGGCTGAGCATTTTCGACGAGGATGATGACGACGATAATGACGATGAAGACGATGAAGACGACGTTTTTGCGGAGTTGGATATCGACGAGGACGACGAAGACGAAGAAGGCGAAGCGCGGAGAATTTTTTCGCTTGCGGAGCTTCGGGCAAGGTCGGTGTTGTCGCGTATCAGGTTGAAACTCAGCCTCTTTGGAAAATTTGAAAACGAAGACAACAAGGGTTATCGCTGTCGTTTGGGCATGACCTATCCCGACGATACGGAAATGCAGTTGCGGCTGTTTTGTCAGGAAAAAGTGCGGCTTTCGGACGCGGGCTTGACCATTGAATACCTCAAACGCCAAGGGCAATACGACGATTTGCAGGTGCGGAAAGTGATGCAAGGGGTATTTGAGGACTATGCCCTGACGCAGGATATGAAAACGGGCGAAATTATGGTAAAGATTGACGATCCCGATTGTGCCGCGGTGGCGTTGCTGTGCTTGTTCGCCGCGATTGAAAAAATTGTCAGAATCCCGTCGAGCGAGCTGGTGGAGGATTTGCACCAAGAGCTGACGGTGCGTAGCCGCGAGGCGCTCGCCGAAATTATATTCAAGGAAAACGCAACGTACGATAAGGCGTTGGATATTGCAAGGGAGAACGTTGACGAGCTGAAAGATTCGCAATCGACGTTGGATAAAACCGTAGCGGAAAACGTGCTGTCCGCGGTTGAGGATATGGACGACGTGACGTATTACGTATTGCAGCAAAGAGGCTTTTTCTAAAAGTATTGCAATAGGCGGCGGTTTTTGATATACTAAAAAGGGGGTGGCGAAATGTTATACGTAATGTCCGATCCGCATGCACAATACGGATTGTTTGAAGAATTGTTACATAAAATCGGGTTTGGCCCTGAGGACGAGCTGATTATCTGCGGCGATATTATCGACAAGGGGCCTGATTCGATTCGGCTGGCGCAACGGGTGTTCCGTACGCCGAATATTCATTGTATTATGGGCAACCACGAATACGCTTTTTTGAAATATTACTGGTCGGTGATGCAGAGCGTGCCGAACGATAGCGTTGAGGCAATGCAACAGCTGCGCGAGTATTTCCCTAACGACGGGCATTTGCTCGATTGGGAAATCGTGGACGGTTTTGCGAATATGCCTTGTTATATCGAGCGTGAAGATTTTATCTGCGTGCACGCAGGCTTGCCGTTGGACGCCGACGGGCGGGTGCTGCCCTTGGAAGAGGCGAGCATTGAACAGCTGGTGCACGATAGGTATTTTAAAGAACCGACGGTGTTGCCGACGGATAGTAAATGCGTATTTTTCGGGCATACGCCTGCGAGCTTTGTTTCGGGGAAAGAGGAGATATTGCTCTATCCCCGTCCGGGGCAGAACGGCGTGAAAAATTGTTATAAAGTGCATCTGGATATGGGCACGATGACGAGCGGCGTCGTGGGGTGTATTTGCGTGGAAACGGGCGAGTGCTTTTACGTGAAAAAGGAACTGACAACGGAGCAAAAAACAACCCCCGAAAAAGGCAGTATTTTTGTCACAGGAGATACCCATGGTTGCGTTGACGTTATAAAACTCGTCGAATTTGCGGCGAGAAACGAGTGGCTGACGAAGGACGATTACGTGATAATCGCAGGGGATTTTGGCGCGATTTGGGACAAGGGTTCGTTGGAGAGATCCTTGAACGTATATTCGGCTTTTCCTTGGACGACGCTGTTTGTGGACGGCAATCACGAAAACTTCGATTTGATTAACGCGTACCCCATCGAAAAATGGAAGGGCGGCAAGGTGCATAAAATTCGCGACGACGTGATACATCTTATGCGCGGACAGGTGTACGAAATATACGGCAAACGGATATTCACCTTCGGTGGCGGCACGAGTATCGACCGCTGTTTGCGTACTCCCAAGATTAGCTGGTGGCCGCAGGAACTGCCCACCTACGACGATCTTGACGAGGCGGAGAAAAACTTGAAAGCGTGCAATAAAAAGGTGGATTATATCATCACCCATTCGTGCAGTGAGCGAACGTTGTACGAATTGCCGTTGTATGCGCAGTCTATCAAGGCAAAGGTCTTTTTGGACAACGTGTTTTTGTCTAATTTCGAGAGCGTGCAGTACAAGCGTTGGTATTTTGGACATTATCATCTTGATAGGGATTTGGACGAAAAACGCTCGGCGGTGTATCAACGCATTTTGTTGTTGGATTGAGCGCGGAAAAAACGTAAAAGGAAGGATTGAAGATGATTATCGATTACGAGGAAAAGAAACAAGAGGCTTTTGATTGGATAGAAATGCTGTCGAAAATTCCGCACGGCTTGGAAATGCTCTATATGCATATAGCTGTTCAGGACGGCGACGAGCGGTATTCGGAAGAGGAATTTATGACGCGTTTTTATTGCAAACAGTTTGAAAATTACGTGGACTTGGACACGATTAGAGGCTGTCTGTTTGGCGGCGCGATCGGGGACGCGTTGGGCTTTACCGTGGAATTTTTAGACGACGAGCAAATCTTTAAAAGATACGGCGAAAACGGGATAACGGAGCCGCAGGTGTATAACGGCGTGGCGCATATTTCCGACGATACCCAAATGACGCTGTTTACGGCAGAGGGCTTGTTGCGCGCGTCGCAGCGTTATGAAAAGCCGACGGTAAACGATTACGTGCAATCGGTGTACGAGAGCTATCTCGATTGGCTGTATACGCAGGACGGTGACGAAACGCAGGACGAAAATCGGCCGCGGGGCGAGCTGGTGAAAGACAAGCGTTTGCACAACCGCCGCGCGCCCGGGGAAACGTGCTTGAATTCGTTGCGTTCGGGCTGTTGCGGTACGTTCACCAAAAAACTCAACGACAGCAAGGGGTGCGGCGGCGTGATGCGCGTTGCGCCCGTGGCGTTGTATTTGGCGCAGATGGAGGATATGAACGAGCAGACGATTGCGCGAACGGGCGCGCGGGTGGCGGCGATTACGCACAGCCATGAATTGGGGTATATCCCTGCGTCGTTTTTGACGGCGTTGCTTTGGAATATACTCAAAGGCTACGATTTGGATTTTTCGTACAGACAAGCGCGGAGAGTGGTGGAAAACGCGTTCTTGGATAGCGAGGAAGCGGAAAAGTGTATACGGCTGGCTGACCACGCGGTACGTTTGGCAAAGCAGGCGAAAAAGGCGTATCAAACGTTATGCGAAAAGGCTAAAATCACCGAGGCAGAACCAGACGAGGAGAAAATGGACGAACTCTACGCGCTCTACGAAATCGAGGAAGTGGACGATTTGGACGCGATACGGGAATTGGGACAAGGCTGGGTGGCGGAAGAAACGCTGGCGATTGCGCTGTACTGCGCGTTCCGTTACGAGGACGATTTTGAAAAGGGGATTATAGCGGCTGCGAATCACAGCGGCGACAGCGATTCGACGGCGGCGGTGACGGGGAATATCCTCGGCGCGTATTTGGGCGTGTCGGCAATCCCTGAAAAATGGATACGCTCGTTGGAGCTTAACGACGTGATTTTACAGCTCGCGGAGGCGTTACACGTGCATAAGCTGAGCATTGAAGAGAAATAAACGAAAAAAGGAGGAAGATATATTGGAAGAATACAAAGTGCCGATTGATTTGTTTGACGTTACGAAATACGAGCCGTATTGTAACGAAAAGGAATTAGAAATCATGCGGCGGGAATTGCTGCGCGTGTTAGAGGACGCGGGCATGGAAAACCCCGAAGTGGGGCGCGCGATATGCGGCCCTAGCGTTACGACGTACGAGGTGCGTTTGCCGAGAGGGTACGGCGTGCATACTTTTTTAACGCTGACGAAAACTATCGAGAACGCATTGCATATGAAAGGCGTGGATTGTTACGTCGATTACGAAAACGGCGTGGGCTGTATTGCGTTGCCTAGCAAGGAGAGAACGAACGTCGATTTGGTGGAGCTGTGGCAAGAGGGGGAAATGGCGATAATGAACCGTCAGCGTTTGCCGATTGCTTTGGGCAAGGACACCAAAAACCGCAACGTTTTTTATCTGTTGGACCGCCTTGGGCATATGATTATCGGCGGCAAAGAAGGCTCGGGGAAAAGGACGTTTTTACACTCGCTTATCTGTTCGTTGCTCTATCAATATTCCCCCAAAGAAGTGCGGTTTGTGCTGTTTGGTACGAGAAGCGGTTTGGACGTATATAACGATATTCCGCATTTGATGACGAAGAGCATAATTACGTTGCCGCGGGAAGGAGTGCACGCGCTCAGTTGGCTGATAGAGGAAATGGATAGGCGGTACGAGCTTTTAACGGAAATGTCGAGCAACGGCACGTACGTCGTCAACGTTGACCAGTATAACGACGCGGTGGAGGACGAGAGTAAAAAACTGCCTAAAATCGTCGTTGTGATAGAGGAATTCGCCTATTTCAAAATCGGTTATGCAGAGCTGTTTCAGCAAAGGATTATGAATCTGAAACAAAAGGCACGCGCGGCGGGGATTATCGTTATTCTTGCCACCAAGCGTACGAACGATTATATCATCACCAAACCGATTCGGATAAACACGATGACGACGGTTTGTTTTCAGGTGGATAGTAAGGACGATTCGTACGCGGTGATAGAGCGCGGCGGCGCGGAAACGCTGTTGGGCGCAGGCGATTTTATCTACGAAACGCCGGGCTTGGAGAGCGATATGCGGCTGCAAGGCGCGTATATTTCTCGCGAAAATATAAAGACGCTGGTCGATTATTTGAAATTTCATTATCAATGGCAGCCGTACGGAGATTTGGAGTCCTATCTCCATAACGAGAACGTCGTAAAACAACCCAAAGAACGCGCGGACGGAATCGAGCCTTTGTATATCGACGTGTTGCGGTTTGCAATGGAGTGGGGCTCGGTGTCTATTTCTATGGTACAGCGGCGTTTTGACGTGGGCTATAATAAGGCAGGGAAAATCGTCGAGTGGATGGAAGAAAAGGGGCATATCAGTCCTTTTGACGGCGCAAAAGCCCGTCGTGTGCTGATTACGCAAAAGGAATTTCATCGTTTGTATGAAAGGGACGATGGGAAGAATTTTGCAGGGGCGTTGAAGATTGTCGTTGAAAGCGGCGACGCGTCGATATACACACTGCAAAGAAAGGGCGGCTATACGTTGGAGGAAACGAGAGAGCTTTTGGAAAAAATGGAGAAAAAGCGGTATATAACGGCGGCGAAAGAGGGCGAAGGGCGCAAGGTGTTGATGACGAAAGAACAATACCAACGCCGTTACGGCAACGACTAACTATCCTATTTTTAGACAAAAAATAAACGCGGCGCACTATGACGGTGTACCGCGTTTTTTTATAAAATGAGGGGGGTAGGTATGCGTTGAACGCAAATCTGCCCTGTATGCTATTTGTTCGTTTAGCCGCTAAAAAATCATTTACCTTGGTGCTTGTGATAGGTCTGATAGAAGAACGCCATATTGTTAAAACCGACCAAATACGCCGCCTCGCTGACGTTGATTTCGCCCGTGTTCAAAAGGGATTGCACGGCGGAAACACGAATAAGGTTTCGATAGGTGATAGGGCTGGTGCCCGTGTATTCTTTAAACAGTTTTCTAAAATTCGATTCGCTCATAGAACACAGCTGGGCGTAATAGGAGATTTTTTCGTTTTTGAAATATTGCTGTTTCAGCTCTAAAAGGGCAGGGAGCAATTTTTGATATTTTTTCGGCAGGGAATTTGCCGTCGTATCCAAATAATGCAACAGCTCGTATATCTTTGCAGACAAGAACAAAGGGCTGTGCCTATTTTGCGGAGAAATAGAAGAAAAGAGCAAAATCAATTCGGGATTTTTTAAGGGGATGGGCATAGAGAAATTCGCTAAAAAGTCGTCGTTTTTCACGTCGAACGTGAGAAGCTCTATCTGCGTGGAATCCTGCAAATACGTCGCTTCGTACGGCAGATTTTTCGGAATAAAAAGGCAGGTGTTTTTCTCGATAAGGATTTTCTTCTTCGAGGAAAGAAAATGATAGAGCATCTCGCCCTTTTGCACGAAAATAAAAGAATAGGCAGGCTTGCCGTTTTTAAAGGGATAGCGATACATCGCGTTTCGCTGTACCTGTAAAAACCCAGGATCTTTAATTTCAAAATTTAATTGACCGTTAAATCTTATATCTTCCATAAAATCTCCAAAAATAAGCGAATACCATACTTTTTAGTTAAATATGGTATTGTTTTTTCGACGGGTTTATTATATAATATTGTCGTAATAATGTCAAGTAGTGATGAAAAAATAAAAAGGAAGTTTTTAAAGTGATGCTCAATCCTACGTTTTTATTGAAATCGGAAACGGCAAAAACGCTGTATCAAGCGGTGCAAGGTCTGCCCATTGTCGATTATCACAATCATTTGTCTATGTCGGAAATTTCGCAGGACAAACGCTTTTACGATATTTACGATTTGTGGATAAAACCCGATCCGTACAAGCACCGCGCTATGCGTGAATGCGGCGTGGACGAACGCTATATCACGGGTGAGGCAACGAACGAGGAAAAGTTTGTAAAATGGTGCGAAACGTTGCCGAAATTGTTGTTAAATCCCTTGTCGCATTGGTCGGCAATGGAGCTTTCCACCGTGTTCAAGCTGACAAAAATGCCAAACGGCGAAAACGCGAAAGAAATATACGCGGAGTGCAATCGGTATCTGCAAGAAAACGAAGTGACGGCGAACAGCCTTTTGCGCGCGTTTAACGTGGAATACGCCTGCCCTTGCGCGTCCTTAATCGACGACGTCAGCGTTTTTGAAAGCAACGCGCTCGTTGCGCCCTCTCTTCGCGGCGACGATATTTTGTTGCCAACAGCGGCGTTTTTAAAAGGGCTTAGCGCGTGCGCGGATATGCTTATCACCGATTTGGAGAGTTTTGAAAAAGCCGTTGAAAAACGACTGCTCGATTTTAAAAAGGTAGGCTGTACCTTTTCCGATCACGCCCTTGATAACGGCTTTACGTTCTACGCAGACGACGGAAAGAACGCAGCGCGATTTTTGGCACTTTGCAATGGCGAGTTGGCGGAAACGGAACGCGCAAAGCTGTCCTCGTATATCTTATTTACGCTGGGCAAGGCGTACGCAAAGCACGGCTTTGTGATGCAGCTGCATATCGGCGCGCAGCGTTATACGAGTACGAAACTGCGTAAGGCCGCAGGCGCGGCAGGCGGCTTTGCAGGGATAGGGAATAGCGTAGACGTGCGCTCGCTCACCACACTGTTGGACGAAATCGATTGCGCGGAATACGGGCTTCCCAAAACGGTGCTGTTCACCTTAAACCCTGCGGATAACGCGCTGATCTCGGTGCTGTCTGGTTCGTATGCCAAAGACGGCGTTTCGGGGCTGGTGACGCAAGGACCTGCGTGGTGGTGGTGCGACCATAAGCAGGGTATTATCGAAATGCTGGAAAACGCGGCGACGTTTGGCGCGCTGTCCAACTTCGTCGGTATGACGACCGATTCGCGTAGCTTTTTATCTTTTGTTCGTCACGATTATTTCAGACGGCTCTTGTGCGATTGGTTGGGCGAAAAATTTGAAAACGGCGAGGCGTTGTGCGATATAGAAGCGTTGAAAGCCTTTGCGCGTCGATTGTGCTACGATAACGCGAAAACGGCGGTTGGCAGATAAAAGGTTTGCAAAAAAACAATTACGAAAATAAGATAGAACTTTTAAAGGAGATGTTAAATATGTTTAAGAACAAAACGGTGGTAGTGACGGGCGCAGGCGGTACGCTTTGCTCGGCGATAGCGATAGAATTGGCGAGCCTTGGCGCGAAGGTAGCGTTGGTGGGCAGAACAAAGGAAAAGCTGGACGTCGTGTACGATAAAATCACGGCGGCGGGCGGCGTGGCGTTGGTATGTCCTTGCGACGTGACGGACGAAGCGTCGGTGAAAGCGCTCGCGAAAGAAGTGGAAGAAAAGCTTGGCGGCTGCGATTATTTGGTGAACGGCGCAGGCGGTAACAATATCAAGGCAATGCCCACGATTACGAAATACGACGAACGGGAGCTGACGGGCGAACTGCCCGAGGGGCAAAAAGGGCTGTATAACGTGGATATGGATGCGTTCCGCAGCGTTTTGGATATCAATATCATGGGTACGGTACTGCCCACGATGGAATTTGCAAAACAAATGGTGAAAAAGGGCGGCGGCAGCGTAATCAATTTCGCGTCGATGAACACCTATTGCCCGTTGACGAGATGCTTTGCCTATGCTATGAGCAAGGCGGCGATTTCTAATTTAACGCAGTCGTTCGCGGCGTATTACGCGCCTGCAAATATCCGTATCAACGCAATCGCGCCTGGGTTTATGGTGAACGAACGCAGTAAAAATTATCTGGGTACGGTGGAAGACGGCTTGACGGCGAGAGGGCAGAGCGTTATCAATCATACGCCTATGGGCAGATTTGGTCAGGCGAGCGATTTGCTCGGTTGTGCGAAATGGTTGCTCAGCGCCGACGCGGCGTTCGTGACGGGGATTACCGTGCCCGTAGACGGCGGTTTCTTGACGCTTGGAGGCGTATAAACTATGTTATTGACCGATTATTTCAGAAGCGAGCCTGACGCCGCGTGGGATTATGCAAAACAGAGCGGCGTTACGCACGGCGTTATCCGTTTGCCTGAAAATAAAGGCTTTGATTTAACGGATAAAACGCATTGGACGACGGTGTATAAACGGTTTACCGACAACGGTATCACGCCCGTTATCGTCGAACCGATGCCCAACGAAGTGCACGACCATATCAAGGCAGGGGACGCCCTGCGCGATGAGAGCATTGAAAAGGTGCAAAAAATGCTCCCGATTATGCGGGATTTGAATATAAACGCCATTTGCTTTAACTGGATGGCGCACGTGGGTTGGTATCGCACAAAAAGCGACGTGTTAGAGCGCGGCGGCGCTTTGGTGACGGAGTTTGACCTTGCCGATTACGCGCCCAAAACCAACGCCGCTATCACGGAAAAAGAGCTGTGGGATAACTATGAATATTTCTTAAAAGCGGTGATGCCGACAGCGGAAAAATGCGGGATAAAGCTTGCCCTGCACCCCGACGATCCACCTTTGCCCAAGCTTGGTGACGTGTCGCGTATTATGGTTTCGGTGGAGAATATCAAAAAGGCGTTATACGATATTTATCCCAGCGAAAATTTGGGGCTTACTATGTGTCAAGCGAACTTCTATATTATGGGTGCAGACGTTGAAAAGACGATACGAGAGTTCGCGGAAAAAATCTTCTTCGTGCATTTTAGAAACACGACGGGGGCGTTGCCTAAGTTTAGAGAAACCTTCCACGATAACGGGGATTTGGATATGGCAAAGCTGTTGCGATTGTATACGGAGCTTGGCATAGACGTGCCTATCCGCGTCGACCACGTTCCCACCTTGAAAGGGGAGAGCACGGAAGTGGCAGGCTACGCGGCGCAGGGCAGACTGTTTGCCATAGGGTATTTGAAAGGCTTGTTAGAGGCAATCGAAGGGAAAAGAGTATAACCAAAAGGTTGGAGGCTAAAAATGATTAAAGTATATAACGAAGTTGTTAAAAAACAAAAGAATTTTTGGAACGGGTGTCTTTTTCATCCCACGGACGCGATAGAGGACGATTGGGGAAAACGCATTTTGGATCAAATTGCGGAGGACGGCGCTTGTCATACTGTCCGTATCTATACCATGTTTGAAGATATCGTGTCTCTTGATGGCGACGGTAATTTGCGTTTTGATTTCAGCCTTAGCGATTTGCGTATGGATTATCTGACGGAAAAGGGATACAATCTGTTGCTTGCCTACGGCGGTATGCCCGATTGTATTGCAAGAGAAGACTGCGGCAAATCTAGCGCGGCGAAAGGTAAGACGCGCTATAAGGGCAAAATGTGGAATACTTCCCCCCCGAAAACGCCCGAGATTTGGGAAGAAGTTTGCTATCAGTACACCAAGCATATCGTAGAACGTTACGGCGTGGAAAGGGTGAACGGCTGGTATTGCCAATGCTTTAACGAGCCGGATATACCCACGTTTTTTATGGCAAACGAGCCGTTGGATACGATGCGTAGAGTAGAAGAATACGTGTCTATGTACGAGGGGTTTGTGAACGGTATACGCCGCGCTGGCACGAGTATTGCCGTGGGTGGACCGACGCTCGCCCAGAGTATGTTCTTTTTGGAGAATTTCTTAAAAGCCATCAAGGAAAAGAATTTGGAAATCAATTATCTCACGATGCATTTCTACGGCACCGATCCTGCGTATCTTAATACGGGTGACGGCGGTGTGTCCGCTTGGGGAAATCTCGATAGACAGCGTCCGAAGATTGATATTATCAAAAAATGCGGTTTTGGTGATACGCCTATTATTGCGGACGAGTGGGGTGCGTCGTCAATGGGCTTTTTCAATAAAGATGAGTGTAAGTTTTTGATGTTCCGCGAAACGGAAATCAACGCCGCGTATTTCGTGCGTTTTATCTATTTCCTGATTCGTTCGGGCTTGAATATTAAAAACCTCTTGATTTGTCTTTCGGGACAGCACGAAATGACGGAAGATTTTTCGGGATTTAGAAACTTCTTTACCTTGAACTTTATCAAAAAGCCTATCTATAACGCCTATATTTTGGCGTCGAAATTGCACGAAAACGTGTTGCGGTGTTCAACGGATATCCTGACTGCACATCCGATGCAGGGGGACGAAGTAACCGTAATTCCGACGAAAGACGACAACGGGAAATATGCGGTTCTGCTTTGCTATGGCGAGGGAAATTTCCTTATCCCTGCGGAAGATAAGGAAGAAACGCTGGTGTTTGACGAGGATATTTCGGACAAGACGGTGACGATATGGTGTATCGATAAGGCGCATACCAATCCCTACCGCTTGGCGCAGAAAATGGGGTGGAACGAGCTGACGCAAGAACAAATTGAAATTTTGCGCGAAGAGGGTAATTTAAAACCTATACGCGTTTGTAAGGGCGACGAGCCGATTACGTTGAAGTTGACGGCTGGGGCTACTTTCTTAATTACAGTCGAATAAAAAAAGAGAGGAACTAAATATGATAAAACTGAACAACAGAGAAGATATTATTGCTTTGACACCGCTTTGGAAAGGGGAACGTTTTGAGGACGGCAGACCGAAAGTACCGCAAAAGTATCTGGACGAAATGCGGAAAATGACCTTGGAAGAACTGTGGAAACCTATCTTTTTGAAAGGCTACGAATCGCAGTTTGAAGGGGATTTGAAAACGTTGCACGACGACGGCAGAAAGCTTATCGGGCGCGCCGTTACCTGTACGTTTGTGCCTACCCGTCCCGATTTACACGAAGTAATGTTCGGCGTGGGCGCGCAGGAAAACAGAAAGGGCAACTATAATCAATGGGTAATCGATAGCCTTGTAGAGGGCGACGTTGTCGTTGCGGATATGTACGATAAGATTTATAAGGGTACGTTCCTCGGCGGGAATTTGACGACGGCGATTAGAACGAAGACCAAGACGGGCGGCGGCGTTATCTGGGGCGGTATTCGCGATACCGAACAGATGAAACAAGTGCCCGACGTGCAGGTGTACTATCGCGGTATCGACCCTACGCCTATCCGTGAGTTCGTTATGAAAGATTTTAACGGCATTACGCGTATCGGCAAAGCGACGGTACTCCCTGGGGATATCGTGTACGGCGCAGGCGGCGGCGTGTTGTTTATTCCCTCGCATCTTGTGCAAGAAGTGGTGGAAGGCGCGGCAAAAACGCACGTTAAGGACGATTTTGGCTTTGAAATGATTGCGCAGAACAAGTTTACGACGGCGCAGATTGATAGAGCGACGTGGACGGAAGAAATGCTGGATATGCTGCTCGATTGGATTAAGACGGACCCTCGCGGCGAAAAATACCGTGATTTGGATTGGTCGCTCGAATACAAGCTCGCAAGAGAGGGCGACCCTGACGATACGCAAACGGCGCTGTAATAGCGAACGAAAACGAAGCCTTTTTTAAGCGTTTTTAAACAGAACAAAAACGCGGAAGAGGGTTGACATATGCGGCGGCATATGATATAATACGAATACGTTTTGCGCCTATCCTGCGCTTGCGCGAGGGTAGGCGTAAATTTTTATAAAAATCTGCAAACGATAGGGGCAGGTATGCGTTTACGGCTATTTTTTAAGATGTGAGGAAAGTTTTTTTCTCAAAAACAAGACATTTGGAAAAATATGTGGTATAATGAAAGAAAAACGAGGAGAAAATAAAATGAAAACAAATTTCGGTTATAAGGCAGGCAAAGCCGTTGAGGCGTTGAAATTGGACGGATATTACGTATGGGATTGCTCCGTTATTAAATCGGGCGGAAAATATCATATGTTTTCTTCGCGCTGGAAAAAGGAATATGGCTTTGGTTGGAGCTGGGTGTTCGATAGTGAAATTATACACTCCGTAGCGGACAAACCCGAGGGACCGTACCATTTCCAAAACGTGGCGTTGCCTCGTCGTGGCGCGCAGTATTTCGACGGTATGAACACGCACAACACCTGCATTAAGGAATATAATGGGAAATTCTATCTTTACTATATGGGCTGTACGTATCACGGCGTTCGCCCGAATATTGGGGATGAATTTTATACGGAATTTGCCTTGGAAACGTGGAATAGAAAACGTGTCGGCGTTGCGGTTGCAGACGATATCAACGGTGAATTCGTGCGTCGCGATACGCCGCTTTTAGAGCCGCGCGATTGTAGCTATTGGGATTGTACGATTACGACCAACCCGTCCGTAGCGATTCAGCCTGACGGTAAAACGTATATGATTTATAAATCGCGCAGAAGTATTCGTGAACCGTTACAGCTGGGTATTGCGGTGGCGGATAGTCCTGACGGCGAATTTAAACGTGTGTCCGATAAGCCGATTTTCGATATTAGCGACCACTATATCGCTATGGAAGATCCGTTCATTTGGTACGACGCTAAAAAGAAGAAATTCTGCGTAATCGCCAAGGACGATACCTATGATAATACGGGCTTTACGGGCGAATGGGGCGGCGGTTTTTACGCGGAAAGCGACGATTGTATCAATTTTACAATCGGTGACAACCCGACGGTGTATACCCGCCACGTGGAATGGGCGGACGGCAGAAAGACGTTGCAATGCAATTTGGAACGTCCCTCGGTGCTCTTTGACGAGAACGGCGAGCCGACGCATATTTTCTGCGCGAGCGGTTATGGCGATCGGCCGTATGTGTTTGACGAAAAGGGGACGTTTATCGCCTGCATAAAGCTGGAAAAGAAATAATAAAATATTAGGAATAATACACCTGCCTTTGTCAAAACGACGGGGGCAGGTATGCGTTGAAGTATGAACAACAAGACTTTATTAGACAAATTAGATAGAAAACTCGGGCGGTTTGCGATACGAAATTTGATGCTGATAATCGTCATTATTACGGCGGCGGTGTGGCTGGTCGATACCCTCGTTTATAAGCAGACGGAAGTGTTGATTAGTCAATATTTATATTTCGACCGTGCTTTGATTTTGCAAGGCGAGGTGTGGCGCGTAATCACCTTTATTTTCGTGCCTGACGAGTGGAATTTGGCGTATTTTGCGATTTCTATGTATTTCTATTGGTTAATTGGCAATGCGTTGGAGGACGAGTGGGGTGCGTTCCGTTTTGGCGTATTCTATTTGTGCGGCGCGTTGGGCGCGATTGCGTCGGGCTTTATTATGGGCTATACGACGAATTATTATTTGAATTTGTCTTTATTCTTGGCGTTTGCTTTTCTCAATCCTAACTATCAGGTATTGATGTTTTTCTTCTTCCCCGTGAAGGTGAAATATCTTGCAATGCTGGACGGCTTGCTGATTTTGTTGGGCTTTATCGGCGGTGGTTGGATTGAACGCGCGGCGTTGTTGATGGCGATAGCAAACCTTATCTTGTTCTTCTGGCGGGACGTGATTCGTATGCTCAGTTGGAGAAGACGGGGCTGGAAATATAAAAAACAGCGCGAGCGCGAGGATAGGGAATTTTTATTCCCCGAAGAAGTGGAAGAGCGTGAACACAAAAGGGCGGAAAAGGAAGAAAAACGCAGACAAAAGGAAGAAAAACGGCGTAAGGACGATGATTATCCTTTTGAATTATAATCGGGCATAAAGTGTAATAATAAGGCAAAAACAGAGGCGAAAGGGTATGCAAAGAACAAGCGGTGGCGAAAGAAAAGGACGTGGGCAGGTGCGCGTTGAAAATAAACGAGCCAACGGACGGACAGGGCAGGTACGCGAAGAACGCGTCAACGGCGCGCCCGTGTATACGGCGACGTATAAGGTGAACAGGAGCGACGAGCTGCTGGAATTTTTACTGCGGAAATGCAACACCTCGCGCAATAACGTAAAATCGCTGTTGGTAAGAAAGCAGGTGCTGGTGAACGGCAGCGTCGTTACGCAATACAATTTCGTTTTAGCCAAAGACGACGAGGTGAAGATATCCAAAAAGCCCGTCAAGGACGGCGTGGTGGCGAAAATGCCCACGGCGGCGCGGCAGAATAAAACGGCGCAGCCGCGTATACGTATGCCGCTGAATATTATCTACGAGGACGAGGACTTTTTAGCCATCGACAAGAACGTCGGTTTGTTGTCGGTGGAGAGTGATAAAGAGACGGACTGCGCGTACGGGCGTGTGCTTTCGTATATGCAGGAAAAGGACAAGACAGCGCGGCCGTTTATTTTGCACCGTATCGATAAAGAAACGTCGGGCGTGCTTGTTTTTGCGAAGAACGTCAAGGTGCATTCTATGCTGAAAATGCATTGGAACGAGCAGGTGCAAACGCGTGAATATTACGCCGTTGCAGAGGGCGTTTTTGAACAAAAGAGCGGCACGATAACGACGTATTTAAAGGAAAATCAAAACAATCTCGTCTACGTGACGAAAGACCCGACGGGGCAAAAAGCGATCACGCATTACGAAGTGGTGAAAGAGAACGGTCAGTATTCGCTGTTGCGCGTGCGTATCGATACGGGCAGAAAGAACCAAATCCGCGCGCATATGCAGTATCTCGATTGCCCGATTGTCGGGGACGATAAATACGGCAAAAAATCGGACGGCACGTTCGTAAAAAATCCGCTCGCAAGGCTGGGTTTGCACGCGTCGAAATTGGAATTTATCCACCCTGCGACGAAAGAGCTGATTACAATCAACGCGACCATGCCCCCTGCATTTCGCAGTTTGTTCTAAAAAATAGGCGGTAAAGACAACGGCGAAACGAGGGATAAAATCAGTGGCGAAATCGGCGATAAAAGAGGATGAAAATATGAAAAAAATAGCGAGCTTTACAGTCAATCACGACGTGTTGGAAAAAGGTATGTATATATCGCGCGTGGATGGGGATATCGTGACGTACGATATTCGTATGAAACTGCCCAACGGCGGCGATTATCTGCAAATGAGCGCGGCGCACACGTTAGAGCATTTATTCGCGACGTACGCGCGCAACAGCCGTTTTGGAGGCAGCGTCATTTACGTCGGGCCGATGGGTTGTCGGACGGGTTTTTATCTGCTCGTGCGCGACGATATCAGCCATACGGAGGCGATAACGCTGGTGCAAGAGAGTATGGCGTTTGCGCGGGATTTTGAAGGGGAAATCCCTGGGAATAAACGCGAAGAGTGCGGCAATTATCTCGACCACGACCTTGTCGGCGCAAAAGCAATCGGCGCGGAAATGTGCGAGGTGCTGCAAAATTGGCAAGAAAAAGACCTGCAATACAAGCAATAAATACCTAAAACAAGCAATAATTAGGCATAAAAGGAGATAGCTATGGACGCTTTGGAAAACATTTTAACGAGAAAGAGTGTAAAAAAATACAAACCCGACGTCGTTCCCAAGGAATTGTTGGATAAAATCGTTGAGGCGGGTTTGCACGCGCCGTCGGGGCTGAACAAACAAGCACCGATTATTTTGGTGGTGACGGATAAAACGGTGCGCGATCAGCTGTCCGCTATCAATATGGGCAAGGATCCGTTCCACCGCGCCGATCCGTTTTACGGTGCGCCTGCGGTGCTCGTCGTGTTGGCGGATAAGAGTGCGTCCACCTATCTTTACGATGGCTCTTTGGTGATGGAAAATATGTTATTGGCGGCGCACGCCTTGGGTTTGGGTGCGTGTTGGATTCACCGCGCAAAGGAAACGTTCGAGCTGCCCGAGGGCAAAGCTTTGCTTGAAAAATTGGGCATCGAGGGCGATTACGAGGGTATTGGCAACTGTATCGTTGGCTACGCCGATATCGAGCCGGAGAAAAAGCCCAGAAAGGAAAATCGAGTATATTACGTCTAAACGAACGATTTATTTGTGCTGTTTGCGGCCGTTTTTGACGAGTGTCGGCGCTTGATTTTTTGCGCGAAATATGCCCGTCAACGCATACCTGCCCCCGTCCTTTGACGAAAAAAGCCGAAAAATATATTTTTTGGGCGTATGGGGGAGCGGGCATATGCGGTTTGACGGCAAAAGGCGTGAAAAGGGGCAAAAGGCAATAAAAAAAGAAAACCGAAAGGGGAAATTTGTCGAAAAAAGGAACGAGGAGAACTATGCAGGTAGGGGTGTCCACCGCGTCGTTGTTTATGCGGAAAAATAACGAAGAGGCGTTGCCTTTGTTGGAGAGCTTGGGCGTGCTGAACGCCGAAGTCTTTTTGACGTCCTTTTCTGAATATGGATATCCGTTCGCCGACGTGTTAAAGGCGTGCAAGGGGCACGTCAACGTCAACTCCGTGCACGCACTCAATACCGAATTCGAGCCGCAGCTTTTCAGCCGTCATCCGCGCGTAAAAGCGGATGCGTACGGTTGGTTGGAAAAGGTGTTGGATAGCGCGAACGCATTGGGCGCACCCTATTACACTTTCCACGGCACTTCGCGGGTGAAACGCGCTTCGCGTTCGGGTAAAAACGACGATTTTGCGGCTATGATAGAGGGCTTTGACGAGCTAGTGAAAACGTGCAAAAGCCGCAACGTGACGCTGTGTTTGGAGAACGTGGAGTGGTCGTCGTATAATCGGCCTGGCGTTTTTAAAACGTTGGCGGCAGAGATTAAAGACCTGCGCGGTGTGTTGGACATCAAGCAGGCGCGCATTTCCGAGTATCCGTACACGCAGTATTTAGAAGAAATGGGCGAACGGCTCGCGTACGTGCATCTTTCCGATATCAACGCGCAGGGGCGTATGTGCCTGCCTGGCAAAGGCACGTTCGATTTTTGCACCCTTATCAAACGGCTGAAAGACGTCGGCTTTGACGGCGCGCTGTTGATCGAGGTGTATAATCGTGATTATCAAGAGGAAACGGAGCTGAAAACGTCGTGCGATTTCCTAAGCGAGCTAATCGACAAGATATAAAAAGCATTTTCTATATAAATAATGCGCGTGCAAATAAATAATGCGCGTAAAACGTGCCAAAATGCGTCTGCCCGCAAGTGCGGTTGGCTACATAGGATAGAAAATACCAAAAAATACAATAGTTTAGTAAATTTTTTTAATTTTTTTCGCGTAAACTGTTGACAGTCGATAAATTATATGCTATATTATAGATAGGATTTAGTCCTAATAAAAGAAAGAGGTAATGAAAATGTTAAGAGTATATCAATGCGAAAAATGCAAAAAGACGATTATATCGAAAGAGGAATTGGCGCTTGGCGCGGGCTGGGTGGAGCTGGTGGCAGGCAGTACGGACGCGGCGCAGGAAAAGCACGTGCCCGTCGTTACGAAAAAGTGTAAGACGGTGAAGGTGGACGTGGGCAGCGTAGCGCATCCCATGACGGAAGAACACCTGATTGAGTGGGTGGCTCTGGAAACGGAAAAGGGCTATCAGGTATGGAATTTTAAGGCAAACGAGGCACCCGTGTGCGAGTTTAAGCTGGCGGACGGGGATAAAGCCGTCGCTGTGTACGCGTATTGCAACCTGCACGGCTTGTGGGCAAATTGAGCAAAAAATCGGCAAATGATTTGCTAACGTCGGAGGACGATTTGTTAGCGGTTGGATGAAATATAAAATGGGTAAATAAAAGGGGCGAGGGAAAAAATCGCCCCGAAATAATATAGAATAGAGGTATTGCCATGATCGAAAAAGAAGCGATGTATAAGCTGACATACGGCTTGTTCGTTATTACGTCAACGGACGGGGAAAAACAAAACGGCTGTATCGTGAATACGGTGTCTATGCTCACGGATGAGCCTAAACGTATCACGCTGTTCGTCAATAAAGCGAATTACACGAACGAGCTTTTGAAAAAGACGGGCGTTTTCAACGTATCCGTTTTGACGGAAAGCACGCCGTTTGATATTTTTAAACAGTTTGGTTTTCAATCGGGGCGCGACGTGGATAAATTCGCAGGGGCGAGCTATCCCAAGACGGAAAACGGGCTGTACTACCTGCCCGAGCATACCAACGCCGTGCTGTCGGCAAAGGTGGTGGACGCGCTCGATTACGGCACGCATACCTTGTTTGTTGCCGAGGTGACGGAGGCGAAAAAACTCTCTAACGAGCGTTCGGTGACGTACGAATATTATCAAGAACATATCAAGGCAAAGCCCGCCGCAGCATCTGCCACCGCGCAGACGGAAGCTACGGAACGTTGGGTGTGCAAGGTGTGCGGCTACGTGCACGAAGGCCCTATGCCAGACGATTTCATTTGCCCTTGGTGCAAGCATCCTGCCAGCGATTTTGAGAAAATGAATTAAAGCATAGACGGCGCGAAAAGTCGGCGTAGGATACAAATTGACGAAAATCGCCGCCGTTAGACAAAACCCGACGAATATTTTTGTTCCGCGTGGAAATTTAAGGAAAAAAGCTTAAAAAGGTTGTAAAAACCGCAAAAAAAGACTTGACAGAAAAATCCGAAATTGTTATAATTACGGAGTAAAAAATAAACGCATCGGCAAAGGAGGGTTGAAAAAAGATGTCTACGGTAAGAGTTGGTGAAAACGAAAACGTTGAAAGCGCATTGCGCCGTTTCAAGAGAAAGTGCTCTCGCGACGGTATCATCGGTGACTTGAGAAAGAAGGAATTCTATGAAAAGCCTTCCGTAAGAAGAAAGAAGAAGTCCGAGGCTGCTAGAAAGAGAAGCAGAAACTAAACGAAAGAAAAAGCTCACAAGTGATTGTGAGCTTTTTTGTTGCAAAAAACGTCGAAAGTGGCAAAAAAATACGAAAAAAGAGGTGAAAATGATGTCGAAAGAGAGTAGCGGACGGGAAAATTCTTTGCGCGAGGAGGCAAGACGGGCAAAACTGCGTATGAAGAGCGGTTTTTGGGCGGAATGTCAGGACGATATGACGGAGAAAAAGCAAAAAGCGCGTGAGCAGGGCTTGAACGAGAGCAAGGCAGGGCGGTATTTTCACGAGCAAGTGTCTGCGAAGATTGAGGGGAAAAAGGAAGACGAATTTTACCTGCGCGTTAAAGAAATGCTGTTGTCCGAGGGCGAGGCGAGCGACGCAATCGGTCGGCTGACGGACAGGGCGTATTACGAAACGCTCTCGTATGAAGAAAAACAGCGATACAATTTAACGCTCAGCGAAAAATATCTGCGCGCGTTAGAGCGTTTCCGCCGCGAGTGTGAATTTGACGTTATGAGTGCGACCGCGCTGAATAAAAACGCGTGAGAACAAAAAAGAGCGACCATATTGGTCGTTTCCCTTAGGGATTTTAATTGAATAAATCATAAAACTCGTCTTTTAATAAGTCGAGTTTTCTTTTACCGCGCAAAACAAATTGAATTAAATTTTATTTTATGTTATAATAAACTCACCGATAAATAAGAATTTTTGCACATATCTTTATTGCAGAAAAAGGGTGATAATAATGAAATTATTATTTATGATAGGTAATGCCGCTGTCGGTAAAATGACTGTTGGGCAGGAACTTATGAAACTTACGGGATTGAGGTTGTTTCACAATCATATGACCATCGAACCCGTAATAGAAATCTTTGGTCAATATAATGGAAAAGCAATTAACAGACTTCGTCAGGTGGTTTTTGAGGAATTTGCGAAGTCAGATTGCTATGGAATGATTTTTACATATATGTGGGCTTTCGACCAACAAGCAGATTGGGATTA
>JAFWBT010000031.1 GCA_017507005.1 Clostridia bacterium
CTCGGTAAGCGTGTAGACTATTCCGGTCGTTCGGTTATCGTCGTTGGTCCCGAGCTGAAAATTTATCAGTGCGGTTTGCCTAAGGAAATGGCAATCGAGCTTTTCAAGCCGTTCATTATGAAACGCTTGGTAGAGAGCGGTCAGTGCCACAACATCAAGACGGCAAAACGCGCAGTAGAAAAGGCGAAAGATATGGTGTGGAACGTTTTGGAAGACGTTATCAAAGACCACCCCGTGCTTTTGAACCGTGCGCCTACGCTGCACCGTTTGTCTATTCAGGCGTTCGAGCCCGTGCTTATCGAGGGCCGTGCGATTAAGATTTCGCCCCTTGTTTGCGGACCTTTCAACGCCGACTTCGACGGTGACCAGATGGCTGTGCATCTTCCCTTGTCCGTAGAAGCGCAGGCGGAAGCAAGATTCTTGATGTTGTCTGCGAACAACATTTTGAAGCTGGCTGACGGTAAATCCGTTATGTCGCCCACGCAGGATATGATTATCGGCGCTTACTGTCTTACCATTAAGCGTCAAGAAGAAGGCAAGACGTACGACGAACAAGGTCGTCCCGACCCCAACGGTGAAACGTACGTTGCGCCCGTATACTCGTCCGAAAACGAAGCAATCCTTGCTTATCAAAACAAGATTGCACACGAACAGGACGAAATGTATCTCAAACGTGTTATCGAATTGCCCGAAGGTAAATTTGAAGATTTGCCTTTCGACGAAAATGGCTGCTATCGTTGCCCCGTGGAAAACAAGCCCGGCGAAACGATTATCAAGAGCGCGGAAGTTCGTCGCAACGAAAAGACGGGCAAATTGGAAGTATCGGGTATTATCAAGACGACCATCGGCCGTTTGATTTACAACGACGGACTTCCTCAAGACCTCGGTTTCGTTAAGAGAAACACGCCCGAATCGTACTTGCGTTTGGAACTCGACACCGAGTTTATCGGCAACGCAAGAGCAATCGGTAAAAAGCATCTTTCTCGTATCGTAGAAGCGTCGTTCAGAACGGGCAAAGCGCCCAAGGCTTCGTACGTGCTTGACGCGATGAAGGAAAGAGGTTATAAATATTCGACGCTTGCGGCACTTACGACGTCCGTATTCGATATGAAGATTCCCGCAGAAAAGCAGGAAATCATTGAAAATGCAGAAAAAGAAGTATCCAAGATTGCGAAGAAATATGCGCGTGGTTTGTTGAACGAAGACGAACGTTACAGCGCGGTAATCTCGCAGTGGGACGCTGCTACGGATAAAGTGGCTAGCCTCTTGAAAAAGCAGGGTGAAGAAGACAAGTTCAATCCTATTTGGATGATGGCTGACTCCGGCGCCCGTGGTTCCATCGACCAGATTAAGCAACTTGCTGGTATGCGTGGTCTAATGGTTAACCCGCAGGGTAAAAAGATTGAAGTTCCCGTTAAATCTTGTTTCCGTAACGGCTTGTCCGTTCTCGAATACTTCATTTCCTCGCACGGCGGCCGTAAAGGTTTGACCGACACCGCTTTGAAGACGGCTGACTCGGGTTACCTTACCCGTCGTCTGGTAGACGTATCGCACGAAATTATCGTTCGTGAAGAGGATTGCTGCGCAGGCAGAAAGCCCCAAGGCATGGTGGTAAAGGCGATTTACGACACCGTTGGTAAGGAAATCGAAGGCTTGAAATCGAGAATCCTCGGTAGATTTGCGGCAGAGGATGTGATTCATCCCACGACGGGCGAAGTGCTCGTTGGTATGAACCAGTTTATCGACGAAAAGGAAGCGGCGGCTATCTGCGACGCAGGTATCACCGAAGTTTCTATTCGTAGCATCTTTGCTTGTACGTCGAGATTCGGCGTTTGCGCGAAGTGTTATGGTAAGAACATGGCTACGACGTTGCCCGTTCAGGTAGGCGAAGCAGTCGGTACGATTGCGGCGCAGTCTATCGGTGAACCCGGTACACAGCTTACCATGCGCACGTTCCATACGGGTGGTATCGCAGCGACGGGGGACATCACGCAAGGTCTTCCCCGTGTCGAAGAATTGTTCGAAGTAAGAAAACCGAAGGGTTGCGCGACGATTTGCGAAGTGGAAGGCGTTATTTCCATCGACGATTCCGACGGCTCGAAGCATATCAAGGTGTGCGACGAGGCAACGGGCGAAGTGAAGAAAGAATACAATCTTCCTTTCAACGCAGAAATCAAGGTAAAGAACGGCGAAAAGGTAACGCCGGGTGTACTCTTGAACGCTGGTAGCGTATATCCTCAGGATATTTTGCACGTACAAGGCGTTAAGGGCGTACAGGACTATATCCTTGAACAGGTACAGTCGGTATACCGTTCGCAAGGCGTTGAAATCAACGATAAACACGTTGAAATCATCGTTCGTCAGATGTTGAAAAAGGTCCGCGTAGAAAGCGCAGGCGACACCAACTTGTTGCCCGGTGAACTCGTGGATATGGTTACCTTCCAAGACGAAAGCGCAAAGGCTTTGGCAAACGGCGGCAAGCCCGCTCTTGCAAAGCGTGTGTTGCTTGGTATCACGAAGGCGGCTCTGGCTACCGATTCCTTCCTTTCGGCTGCATCCTTCCAGGAAACGTCGAGAGTGCTCACCGAAGCGGCTATTCGCACCAAGCGCGACTATCTCGTCGGCTTGAAAGAAAACGTTATTATCGGTAAGCTGATTCCTGCCGGTACGGGTACAAAATCGTACAAGAATATCACGCCGCAGTATATCGGCGGATACAACGCAACGGCAGCGGAAGCGGACGAAAACGTAGAAAACGGCGAATCCACACTCTAAGCGTAGAGTGCATAAAAACGTATAGTCGTTAAAAAATGACATAAAAAGACTTTCACTATATACGGTGGAGGTCTTTTTTTCGGCGTGAGCGTATTGCCGTATATTCTTATTGACATTTATACGAGGAAGTGGTATAATGATTCCGTATGGAAAGGCGCAGTCTTTTGCGCGGAGGATAAGTATGGAAAATCAAACGAACGAAAAAGAACTCGTCGTGACGGAACAAGCGGCGCAAATACAACAAACGCCGCAGGAAGAACAGCCGTTGCAGACGTTGCCGACGGAAAACTCGGCAATGAAACGCTGTTTGGACGCCGTAAAGGGCTTTTTAATTAAGTATGAATTTGCATTGTTATTTATTGCCATTACGATAATGACGATGTTGGTGCGCTTTGCGTTGTTCGACGGCAGGTCGGGGGATTATAACGGTTTTTTAAGCGAGTGGTTTAACACGATTAAGGCGGAAGGGCCGCTCAAAGCGTTGGGACACAAAATCGGAGACTACACGCCCGCGTATTTTTACATACTGACGATACTTACGTTTATTCCCGTCAGTTCGTTGGTTTCGATTAAATTCGTGTCTTGTATTTTCGACATCGTGCTGGCGATAGCCGTGTGCCTTTGCGTGAAAGAGCTGACGAAGAGCAAATGGAAGACGTTTGCGGCGTACGCTATCGTTTTATTGATGCCCAGCGTGTTTTTCAATAGCGGCGCGTGGGCGCAATGCGATTCCATTTTCACGTCTTTCTGCATTTGGAGCTTGTATTTCTTATTAAAAAAGAAAAACGTTACCGCCGTGATTATGTACGGCATAGCGTTCGCTTTTAAATTGCAGGCAATATTTATGGCGCCGTTGTTTGCGGTGATGTGGTTTAAGGGGAAAATCCCTTTATGGTCGCCCTTGCTGGTGGTGGGGGTATACGTATTGTTCTGCGTGCCCTCGTGGCTGTGCGGCAGAAGTCTTTGGTCGCTGCTCACGGTATATTTCGACCAAGCAGGCTCGTATCGTATGCTGACGCTGTTTGCGACGACGTTTGTGGCGTTGTTTGGGAAGGTGAGTATGAATTCCAACAGCCACCACGTCGATAGGGTATCAACAATGCTGATAATGCTCGCGTTGACGGTGACGATTTTGCTCATTTATCTGTGCGCGAGAAAGACGAAATGGAAGAGAGAAAGCGCGATAGACTTTGCATATTTGTTCTGTTTAATCGTGCCGTTTTTCCTGCCGCATATGCACGAACGGTATTTCTATCTTGCAACGCTCGTTTCTATCGTGTATTCGTTCTTGCACCCCAAGCGTATTTACGCGGCGGCGATTTCGGAATTTTGCGCGTTCTACGTCGTTTGCAATCATTTGTATACAATCAATTATCTGTCCTTGCAGATTGTCACTATGATTCAGGTAGCGAATATCGTTTTGTTGTTGCGCGATCTTTGGAAAGACTATATCGTAAACGGAGCAAACGAGAACGCATAAGGATAAGCCCGTGGAGGCAGCTATGGAAAATAAACAACAATTAACGGCGGAAACAATCGAAAACGCGATGGAAAACGAAGCCGCAGAAAGGGTGAAAAAAACCGAAAATCAAACGGAAAACGAACGCGTGGCGCAGGGGAACGAGGACGTTCTGCTGCGTGTTTGGCGCATTTTGCAACGCTGTGGAAAGGCGTTGGAGAGGTTTGTGTGGGCATTTCCGCCGATTATCGTGTTTGCTGCTATGTTTTTGTTCTTTAAATTGAACGGACTGTATCCGTATGGGAACAAAACTATGTCTTGGTGCGATATGGATCAGCAAGTCGTGCCGTTGCTTATACAGTTGAAGGATATTTTGGCAGGCAAAGAGGGGCTGTTTTTCAGCTTTAAGAACGCCGGCGGTATGAATTTTTACGGCGTGTTCTTTTTCTTTCTGTCCAGTCCGTTTTCCCTGCTGGTAGCGTTCGTGGACAAATCGGACGTTTCGCTGTTTGCCAACGTGTTGGTAACGCTGAAAATGTGCGCCATTTCCCTCACGGCGTCCTTGTATTTTGCCAAAAAACACCCCGAAGCGGGACTTTTGAATATTATTTTCTCCGTGTTATACGCCTTTTCGGGCTACGTGATGATGTACTATCAAAACGTAATGTGGCTGGATATCGTATATCTGTTCCCGTTATTGTTGTTGGGCTTGGAAAAACTCAAAGAGGGAAAACGATTGCTGTTCACCGTCGTTTTGGCGGCGTGCGTGTTCGTCAATTATTACCTCTCATACATGGTAGTCGTATTTTTACTCTTGTACGTGTTCGTCTGCCTGATTTTGGAAAAAGATAAAAAATTTGCAGGGAATTTCTTGCTCTGTTGCGCGGTGGCAGCGCTTGCAACGGCGGTGGTGTGGTTGCCCTCGCTCGTGCAATATTTCACGTCGGGCAGAAAGACCTCGATTTTGGAGAGTTTGCAGGCTTCGGCGGCATTTACTGCCTATCAAACGACTTTGCCCACCGTGTTTTCCGTGCTGTTCTTATTCCCGTTCGCGTTTTCTAAAAAGAACGCCGATAAGGACGGTTTGTTACGGCGCGTGCTGTTCTTTGCAACGCTCGTTCCGCTGTTGTTAGAGCCGGTGAATAAAATGTGGCAAACGGGGAGCTATATGAGCTTTCCTACCCGCTACGCCTTTATCACCATTTTCTTGTGCTTGACGCTCGCGATGGACTCGTTGGTACAAAAACAAGAGGATAATGAGGACGAAAAAGCAGAAGAAAAAGAGGAAGAAAACGAGGGGGATTCGTCGCCTTCAAAGCTGCCGTTTGGGATTAAAAAATGGCTGCAAAATTTGAAAAAGCACCCGACCATGTACGCGTTGAGTGCGATTTTGGTGGGTGTTTCGATATGGTATTATTCGTTTGCGACAGGGTATACGAAAGCGCACCACGCTACGATGGACAACTATTCAAATACGCTGTGGGGAAACGCGGCGTCCTTTGACGCTTTGTTGAAATTATACGCAGTGGCGTTGGCGGTTGGCGTTTTGGCGTACGTGTTACAGCGCGCGAAATTGTTACAACCCGTGCTTTTATGGGTGGCAATCGGTGTGATTGCCTTGTCCGAGCTGTACGTTGCGCCTATGACGTATATCTACGCACCCGCGCACGACGCCGTGTGGCAACAGCAGGTGATAGAGCTTGCCGATCAGGTCGACGACGACGGATTTTTCCGTGTGAAGACGGATAAGGAATATTCGGGGCACGATTTTGACGTCAATTTAATGGGCAGCCTTGGTTATAACGCGTTGGGGCATTACACGTCGTTGACGAGCGACGGTTATATGAAATCGATTAAACAGCTTGGCTATACGTCCTATTGGATGGAAGTGGGGAACAGCGGCGGCACGATTCTTACGGACGCGTTGCTGTCGGTGAAATATTCCGTATCCCATCAAAAGAGCGCGGCGGACGTGTTCCAAGGCGAATATTATAATATTTCCAACACGCCCTATTATCTGCCGCTTGGGATTATCGCCAAGGAAGATATTATAAAGGGCTGGGACGAAGCGTTTGGTTTGTACCCTCGCGCGCAAATGCAAGAAAAGCTGTACGCAGACTTTTTCGGTGGCGCGGGCGTGACGACGTACGAATTAAAGGACGCGACTTTGCAAAACTTGTCGGTGAAAGAGGAGAACGGAAAATACGTACTGACGCCGCAGGGCGGCTCGACGGCGATGATACTCTTCCAAGTGTCGGTGAAAGACAAACAAACGCTGTATTTTAACGCATTTGACGAGAGTACGAACGCTTTGAAACAGAGCATCAACGGCAAATTCAGCGTGTACGCGCCGCACGTGACGGTAAACGAATATCCTGCACAAAAACAGAACGGCGTTTTGTGTTTAGGCGAATATGAAAACGAAACGGTGACGGTGAAAGTGCGCGTAAACAGCGCGGTTTCTCTGCGTGATATCAGCCTTTTCGGGATAGAAAACAAAGCTTTGCAAACGGCGGTGGAAAGCGCAGAGAGCGTGGGCTTGAAGACGAGTAAGAACTCGATTACGGGCAGTTATACGGCAAAGGGCGGCGAGTGCGTGTTCCTTTCCGTTGCGTACAACGAGGGGATGTCGCTGAAAATCAACGGCAAAAAAGCGGAATTGTACGAGGTGTACGACGGCTTTACCGCCTTTTATTTAAAGGCAGGCAAGAACGATATCCGCCTGACGTTTACGCCGCAAGGCTTCGTTGGCGGCTTGTGTATTACGCTAGTTGGCGTGGGGCTGTTTGCGGCGGCTTGCGTGCTGTGGATTTGGAAAAAATATCGCTGGGAAACGCCTAATTGGGTGGATACCGCGGCGTATTACGGACTGTGGATTGTCGGCATAGCCGTCGTGTTCGTGGTGTATTGTATGCCGCTCGTGTTGTGCGCGCTGTAAGGCAAAGGAGAAAAAATTATGGAAGAAACAAAGGAAAGACAAGAGGGCGCGGAAACGCCCGTAAAACAAACGAAAAAGCAACTCTTTTGGGAGATTTTCCGCTTTTTATTGGTGGGCGGAACGGCAACTCTCGTCGATTATTTTGTGTTTTGGCTGTTTGACGGGCTGTTGTTGCCGCTAATCCCCGTGGCAGGCGGCTGGTGGAGTACGTTCTCGCTCGTCGTGGCGACGGCGCTCGGCTTTTGCGTAGGGCTTGTCGTTAATTGGCTGCTTTCGGTGAGTTTCGTATTCAAAGACGTGAAGAACAAGGCAGAGGCAAGCTCGAAAAAATCCTTTATGGTGTTCACGATTATCGGTGTTATCGGGCTTGTAATTACCGAGGTGGGAATAGTACTGCTCGTGGCGATTTTGCCGGAGTTTTCGCTGTTTGGCGTGACGGAAATTCTCCATACGAGCTGGGCGAAATGGCTGGCGAAAGTGGTGATGACCTGCATTGTGCTCGTGTGGAATTACGTGGGCAGAAAACTGTTTATTTTCAAGTAAAAAAGTGTCTAAATGAGGCGGGTTTTCGGCGGAAGAAATTCCGCCGAAAAAATTTTTTTAAACTTTTTTTCAAAAAGGTATTGAAATTTAGAAAATTGTGTTGTATAATGGTATCGCAAGTGGGGCTTGTACCTGAAAAGGTTTTTGAAAATGGACTACAAGATGTGTTAAACTCCTTTTTTGATGTTGGAAAGAACCGTGGCTTTTGTCGCGGTTCTTTCTAATATTCGTCTAAAATTCATAGGCTTTGAAAGGAGAAAGGGCAAAAAAAGAGAAATTCGGTAAAAAAGGAAACGCTATCCTATCGTAAAGCGTGATAAAAACGCAAAAAGATGAAAAAAATAATAGGCAAAGGCTTGACAAACGCTCGCGCGGCTGTTATAATAGTAAGCGTGAGAACAAAGGGGCGTCACGGGGACTCGTGCGCGCTATTTTTTTAGGATACGCGCGCGTGAACGTACATAGGAGGAAAAGAGTTGGTTGGACGTATTCATTCATTCGAATCTTTCGGTACGGTAGACGGGCCTGGTATTCGTTTCGTTCTGTTTTTGCAAGGCTGTCCGTTGCGCTGTCAATATTGCCACAATCCCGACACTTGGGGTAGCGGCGGTACGGAATACAGCGTGGAAGAAGTGGCGGAGCGCGCGCTGAAATATCGTAATTATTTTGGCGATAAGGGCGGCGTTACGGCTACGGGCGGCGAACCGCTGTTGCAAATCGATTTCGTAATCGAATTGTTCTCGCTGTTAAAAAGCAAGGGCGTGCATACCTGCGTGGATACTTCGGGGATTATGTTCCATCCCGACGATCCTGCGAGCGTGGAAAAGCATAAAAAGCTGATTGAGGTCACCGATTTGTTCCTGCTCGATATCAAGCATATCGACGACGAGGCTTGTAAAAAGCTGACGGGGCAGAGCAATCGTAACACGTTGGCGTTTGCGAAATTTTTGAGCGAACACGGCAAAAAGATGTGGATTCGGCAGGTGCTTGTGCCTGGGCTTACCGACGGGGAAGATTCTCTCCTTGAAACGCGCGCGTTTATCGATACGCTGGCGACGGTGGAAAAGGTGGAGGTGCTCCCGTATCATTCCATGGGCGTCGTGAAATATGAAAAGCTGGGCTTGGAATATCCCTTAAAGGACGTGGTTGCGCCGACGAAAGAGCGTGTGCAGGGCGCGAAAAAGATACTAAACGAGGGTAGAGCGTAATGAACGAAAAGGACTATAAAGAGCATTTACAAGGACTTTGCTGTGTAGAAATTAGCGGCGAGTCCTGCGCGAATTGTTTGACGCTGATGCCGATATTAAAAGAGCTTTGCGACGCGCGCGGCGATATTCGTTTGGTGCACGTGGAGGCAGACTATTCGACGCTGGCTTTGATGGAGGCGTGGGAAGTGGAAAAAGTGCCTACCATACTGCTCGTAGAGGACGGAGAAATTTTTGCCCGTTGTAGCGGTTTTCAGCCTGAGGAAATTTTAGAGCTGTGGCTGGACGCGAAGATTGAGGAAAGAAGAGCCGCGAAAAACTAAAGACGGAAATCGTCAAGTTTTTGAAACGTTTTTGATTAAACGGATAGGAAACTTGTTGATATATAAAAGAATAAAATTATTATAACAGGAGTTACTGATATGATGCAATACAAAGGTTGGGAAGGATTTGTTCCCGGTAAATGGTGCGACGACGAAGTAAACGTACGCGATTTCATTCAGCGTAACTACACGCCGTATGATGGCGATGCAGAATTCCTTGCTCCCGCAACGGAAGCAACGAAAAAGCTGTGGGATATCGTTTGCGATTTGACCAAGAAAGAGATCGCTGCTGGCGGCGTTCTCAACGCGGATACGAAAATCGTTTCCACGCTTACCTCGCACGGCGCAGGCTATTTGGATAAAGATCTTGAAAAGATCGTTGGTCTTCAGACGGACGAGCCTTTCAAGCGCGCTTTGCAGCCTTTCGGCGGTATTCGTATGTCCGAAGGCGCATTGAATATGTACGGCTATGAGATTGATCCTCAGGTAAAGGAAATCTTCACGAAATACCGTAAAACGCACAACGAAGGCGTGTTCGATGCGTATACGCCTGAAATGAGAGCGGCTCGTTCCGCACACATCTTGACGGGTCTTCCCGACGCTTACGGCCGTGGCCGTATCATCGGCGACTATCGTCGTGTGGCTCTGTATGGTGTTGACTACCTCATCAGAAAGAAGGAAGAAGATAAACTCGCTATCAACGGCGATATGACCCCTGAAAAGGTTAGAAACCGCGAAGAAATCGCTGACCAAGTAAAAGCGTTGAAGGCTTTGAAAGAAATGGCTGCTATCTATGGTTGCGACATTTCCAAGCCCGCAGAAACCGCTCAGCAGGCTATTCAGGCGTTGTACTTTGGTTATTTGGCAGCTGTTAAAGATCAGAACGGCGCGGCTATGTCCATCGGTAGAAACACGACGTTCTTGGATATCTATATCCAGCGTGACTTGGATAAGGGCTTGATCACCGAAGAACAGGCTCAGGAATTTATCGATCATTTCATCATGAAGCTTCGTATCGTGAAGTTCATGAGAACGAAAGAATACAACGAATTGTTCTCGGGCGACCCCACGTGGGTTACCGAATCGATTGGCGGTATGGGTGTTGACGGCAGATCGCTCGTTACCAAGACGGCGTTCCGTGTTCTGCACACGCTCGACAACCTCGGTCCCGCTCCCGAACCCAACCTCACCGTTCTTTGGTCGAAGAGATTGCCTGCAAACTTCAAGAAGTTCTGTGCGGACATCTCCATCCGTACGTCTTCCATCCAGTATGAAAGCGACGAATTGATGAGAGCGGAAATGGGCGACGACTATGCAATCGCTTGCTGCGTAAGCTGTATGAAGGTTGGTAAAGATATGCAGTTCTTCGGCGCAAGAGCAAACCTTGCTAAGTGCTTGTTGTACGCTATCAACGGCGGTAAAGACGAGCTGATGAAGGATAAGGTTACGGGCAAACCTATGCAGGTATCCCCCGAATTCGTGCCTATCTACGGCGACGGCGCGCTCAACTATGACGAAGTTTGCCAGAAGTTTGACAATATGATGACGTGGTTGGCTGATTTGTACGTGAACACGCTCAACCTCATCCACTATATGCACGATAAGTACAGCTATGAAGCTTTGGAAATGGTTTTGCACGATACGAACGTACGTCGTTTCTTCGCTACGGGTATCGCTGGTCTTTCCTGCGCGGCTGACTCGTTGTCTGCTATCAAGTACGCAACGGTATATCCTATTCGTAACGAAGACGGTATCGTAGTAGATTACAAGATCGAAGGCGATTATCCTAAGTACGGTAACAACGACGACAGAGCAGACGAAATCGCTGTATGGATCGTTAAGACCTTCATGAAGAAGGTTAAGAGCCACTACACCTATCGTGACAGCGTTCCTACGACGTCTATCCTTACGATTACGTCCAACGTTGTATACGGTAAGAAGACGGGTAACACGCCTGACGGTAGACGTGGCGGTACGCCTTTGGCTCCCGGTGCTAACCCTATGCACGGCAGAGACGCAAACGGCGCGTTGGCATCCCTTGAATCGGTTGCGAAGATTCCTTACGAATATTCGAGAGACGGTATTTCCAACACCTTCTCGATTACGCCCGGTTCGCTTGGTAAAGAAGACTAATCATAGTCTTGGATAAAATTAAAATTCTCAGCTACGCCCGATTTCTATCGGGCGAGGTTGCGGAAAATACGATAAAAAAAATAAGGAGATAATATTATGTCGAACAGAGTAGATAATTTGGTTCAGATGTTGGATACCTACGTTAGCGACGGCGGTTTCCACCTCAACGTAAACGTATTCAATCGTGAAACTCTTCTGGACGCGCAGGCGCATCCTGAAAAGTATCCTCAGCTCACCATCCGTGTTTCCGGTTATGCAGTTAACTTCATCAAACTGACGAAGGAACAGCAGGATGACGTTATTTCCAGAACGATTCACGAATCCATGTAATCGGTTTACGGTTCGGATTTTGATATTTGTGAAATTTGGAAATATAGTGTTATGAAAAATACTGCCGCCGCATAAAACCGACGGCAGTTTTTCCTTTTATGCAAGAAATTGCGTAAGACTTGCGTGAGAACTTGCTTGATTGCGCAAGGGATTGCGTAGTTGTTTTGGGGGCGTTATGAAAAAATCGTTTAAAATGTTGGCGGCATTGTTTGCCGTGTGTTTTGGTTTGAGCGCGGCGTCTTGCGCGACGGCGGAACAGGCTTTGAGCGAGCTGTTGCAGGCTATGAGCAGCGTAAGTGCTAGCGAATCGTGCGTTTTATTGCCCGATTCTTTATCTGATTCTTTGTCCGATTCGCTCTCGTCTATATCGTCGGAAGAAACGGTATCGTCGGCGGATTCGGGGGAAACCTTGGATTCTGTGGATTCGTCTGCGGATTCTTCCGTGGTCGAAGATATTGTTACGGAATCGCTGAGTATTCATTTTTTAGAGCTTGGCAATAAATACACAGGAGATTGCACGCTGATTGACGTGGGAGACACGGAAGTGTTGATTGACGCAGGCTCGCGTAAAGGCTCGGCGGCGACGATCAACGCGTATTTGCAGGAATATTGCGAGGACGGCGTTTTGGAATACGTCATTGCGACGCACGCCGACCAAGACCATATCGCAGGTTTTGTTGGGAACAGCGGAAAGCCGTTGCGGACGGGCGTGCTGTATCAATATTCCGTTGAAACGCTGATTCAATTCCCTTTGACGAATAAGAGCGAACTGACGGCGAGTGGGAATTCTTCGCTGTACGGGGAGTACGTGACGGCGGTGGAATATGCGAAAGAGCAAGGCACGGCGGTGTATACGGCGCTCCAATGTTATAATAACGAAAACGGCGGCGCGCGGACGTATACGCTGGGCGACGGCGTGACAATGCAGTTTTTATATCAGCGCTATTACGAGGAAACGACGAGCGACGAGAACGATTATTCGGTGTGTATGCTGTTAACGCAGGGAGAGAATAATTATCTGTTCACGGGTGATTTGGAAACGAAGGGGGAAGCGTCGTTAGTGGAAAACAACGATTTGCCGCAATGCGTTTTGTATAAAGGCGGTCACCACGGCAGCCCGACGTCCTCGACAGAGGCTTTGCTGTCTGTAATACAGCCGCAAATCGTTTGTGTGTGCTGTTGTTGCGGCAGCGACGAATACACCGATAACGTAGCGAATATGTTTCCCTCGCAGGCGTTTGTCGACCGCGTTGCACCGTATACGGATAAAGTGTACGTGACGACGATTGTGGCGGATAACGACGAGGGGTACGAATCTCTGAACGGCAATATCGTCGTTTGGTCGGACGGCTCGGAAGTGACGGTGCGCGGCTCGAATAACGATACGCTGTTTAAGGACACGGAGTGGTTTAAAAACAACCGTTTGTTGCCGCCTTCGTGGGAGTAAAATTGAGGATAAAAAACAAAAATGGGTATACCATGTACGCGTTGAACGCGTTTTTAGGAGGTATATATGCAATTTTCAAGAACGGCAATATTGATAGGCGAAGAGGGTGTAGAACGGCTGAAAAAATCGCGTGTGGCGGTGTTTGGCGTAGGCGGTGTAGGCGGCTACGTCGTGGAGGCGCTCGCACGTAGCGGCGTGGGCGCACTCGATTTGATTGATAAAGACTTGGTTAGCGAGAGCAATATCAACCGTCAAATTATTGCGTTGCACTCGACGATTGGACAAATGAAAACGGAAGTCGCGGCGGCGCGCGCGAGGGATATCAATCCTAATATTGTCGTGCGTACGCATAACGTTTTTTATCTGCCTGAAACGGCGGCCGAGTTTGATTTTTCGCAGTATAATTACGTCGTGGACGCCATTGATACGGTGAGCGGTAAGATTGCCTTAATTGAGCGCGCAAAGGCGTGTAACGTGCCCGTACTTTCTTGTATGGGGGCAGGGAACAAGCTGAACGCCGTGGCGTTCGAGGTGGCGGATATCACGAAGACGAGTGTTTGTCCGCTCGCGCGCGTGATGCGTAGAGAACTGAAAAAACGCGGCATAGAACACGTCAAAGTAGTGTATTCCAAGGAAGAGCCGTTGCCCTCACCCTTGATAGACGAGGAGAGTGGAAAAGCTGTGCCAGGGAGTATCGCATTCGTGCCGTCGGTGGCAGGCTTGATTTTGGCAGGCGAAGTGATAAAAGATTTGATAAAATAAAGGTGATTGACATATTAAAAACGCTGTGGAATCTCCACAGCGTTTTTAATTGTTTTAATCTTGTTTTGTCATCTGCGCCCATTCTTTTTCTTCTATATCTTTAAAATACTGTCGCGCAGGAGAACCTTTTGTTACATGATGGCGGTAGTCGGTGTAAATGGTAAGTTTTTTATCTCTATAACAAGTAGGACATCGCATAGTTACGATAATTTTGCGTGTTTTTCCGCCGTTGTCTAATCCGTCGCCCGCCAAAGTTTCATCGACGATATCTTTTGCTCGAAGTGGCGTTTTGCAAGAAGAGCAATGAGCGTTATTATTTGCCATTTTATTTCTTGTGTTTCTATAAAATCTATGAAATAGCCAAACTAATACAAGCAAAAGAATGATGATTACTGCAAAAATCATAATTTTCTCCTTAAATATAGCCATAGCTTTTAACTATGGCTATACTTATGCATTAATTCTTTTCTTTTACGTATACATATTTCATATACTTTTTACCTTCCGAAATGCAAACAAGTTTCCAACCAAATTCGCCAGCCGCGTTCAACTGTTTTTCTTGTTTTTTGTTATCGTTCCCAAAAAGCAAGTTGGTCTTTACAATTTCTACTTTGTATTCGTACTTCATAATGCACCTCCTTTGTATTAGTAAAAAAAGTATATCACACCAAACGGTGTAAAGTCAAGTATTTTACACCACTTGGTGTAAAATAATATATAATTATGGAAAAAGAATATGTAAAAGCGTTTGCGCAAAATTTAAAAATGCTGATGGGAGATATGACAATTACGGAATTTGCGAAAAGGGTGCAAATTCCGCAGCAAACTATTTCAAGATATTTGCTTTGTCAAAGAGAAATTTCTTTAAGTAATCTTTGTAAAATTGCAGACTATTTCGACGAAGAAATAGATTTTTTGATTGGAAGAAAAGATTTTTGAAGTGGTAGTTTACAGCGATAGGACAATTTTTACGAAAAAGAGGCTTTATAGAGCGTGATAAAAATGGTATAAAAAAAGGCGAGTAGATTTACTCGCCTTTTTGTACTTTTTCGATATCATACGGGGTGCTCTGGTAAACGAAATAGTTCAGCCAGTTGGAGAACAACAAATGAGCGTGCCCACGCCACGAAACAAGGGGTGGCTGCGTCGGGTCGTTATCGGGGAAATAGTTTTTGGGAATCTCGATAGGCTTGCCTTGCGAAAGATCGCGTAAATATTCGTTTTTCAACGTATCGGGATCGTATTCCGAATGTCCCGTGATAAAGATTTGTCTGCCGTTTTTGGTCGTGATTGCGTATACGCCCGTTTCCTTGGACGAGGCGAGAATACGAAGTTCGGACACTTTTTCAATATCCTCGCGCAGCACCGTCGTATGCCTAGATTGCGGCACCATAAACACGTCGTCAAAACCACGGAACAAAATAGAATTTTTATATTCTACCGTATGCGGGAACACCCCGAACATCTTGGCAGGCACGTCGCGTTTTTGAACGCCGTAATGATAATACAGCCCTGCCTGCGCCCCCCAACAAACGTGGAAAGTGCTGTGGACGTGCGTTTTGCTCCATTCCATAATCTCGCACAGCTCCGCCCAGTATTCCACTTCCTCAAAGGGCATATGTTCAACGGGCGCGCCCGTGATCACCATACCGTCGAATTTCTGCTCTTTTACGTCCTCAAACGTCTTATAAAAGGCGAGTAAGTGTTCTTCCGCAACGTTCTTCGATTGATGGGATTTCGTGTGAATAAGCTCCATTTCTACCTGCAAAGGGGAGTTACCAAGGAGCCTTGCAAATTGCGTTTCCGTTTCAATTTTTTTGGGCATGAGATTGAGAATAAGTATCCGCAACGGACGGATATCCTGCGTGATAGCGCGGGTTTCCGTCATAACGAAAATATTTTCGCTCTCCAACGTTTTGACGGCGGGTAAATTATTCGGTATCTTAATAGGCATAGTTTGCCTCCTATTTCGTTAAAAGTGCTTTTGTTAAAATGCTGTCGCTCAATCGCTGTCGTTCAATCGCTGTCGCTCAATCGCTTTGCGATAAAAGCCGATTGCGTATAACGTTTATAAAGTGCTCAAAGCCTGCTCGATATCAGCAATGAGGTCTTGATAATTTTCAATGCCGCAGGAAAGACGAACGAGGTCGCCGGGTACGCCAGCGGCAATCAATTCTTCTTCGTTCATCTGGCGATGCGTTGCGCTAGCAGGGTGCAGACAGCAGCTACGCGCGTCCGCTACGTGCGTTTCGATAGCGATAATTTCCAACGCTTTCATAAATTTCTCCGCCGCCGCTCTGCCGCCTTTTACGCCAAAGCTCACGACGCCGCACGTGCCGTTGGGCATATATTTTTTTGCGAGCGCGTGGTATTTATTCGATTGCAGACCAGGATAGTTTACCCAGCTGATTTTGTCGCTTTGTTCAAGATATTCCGCTACCTTTTGCGCGTTCAAGCAATGGCGTTCCATACGCACGTGCAGGCTCTCCAAGCCAAGATTGAGATAGAACGCGCTCTGCGGCGACTGCGTGCAGCCGAAATCGCGCATAAGCTGCGCCGTAGCTTTCGTAATATACGCGCCGCCTTGACCGAATTTTTCTGCGTACGTAATGCCGTGATAGCTATCGTCGGGGGTGCAAAGCCCAGGGAATTTGTCGGCGTGCGCCATCCAGTCGAACTTGCCCGAATCAACGATACAGCCGCCGACGGCTACGCCGTGTCCGTCCATATATTTCGACGTGGAGTGGGTGACGATATCCGCGCCGTGTTCAAAGGGGCGGCAGTTGACGGGAGTGGCGAACGTGTTGTCGATGATAAGGGGTACGCCGTGCGCGTGCGCCGCTTTTGCAAATTTTTCAATATCCAGCACTGTCAAGGCAGGGTTTGCAATCGTTTCGCCGAACACCGCTTTGGTGTTGGGTTTGAAAGCGGCGTTAAGCTCGGCCTCCGTGCAATCGGGATCGACGAAAGTGAACTCAATGCCCATTTTTTTCATAGTAACGGCGAAAAGATTATACGTGCCGCCGTAAATGGACGCCGAGGAAACGACGTGGTCGCCTACGCTCGCGATATTGAACACCGAGAAAAAGGATGCCGCCTGACCGGACGAGAGGAGCATTGCCGCGCTGCCGCCTTCAAGGGCGCAAATCTTTGCTGCGACGGTGTCGCAGGTGGGGTTTTGCAGACGGGAATAGAAATAACCGCTCGCTTCGAGGTCGAAAAGTTTTCCCATATCCTCGCTGGTCGCGTATTTAAAAGTGGTGCTCTGTACGATAGGCACTTGGCGAGGTTCGCCGTTGCCGGGGGTGTAGCCGCCCTGCACGCAAGTTGTTTCAATGCGACGTTCTTTGTTCATAATGATAGCCTCCTGCGCGTACGCATACGGAATATGCGCGCGTGACCTTATAAATTTATAAAATTTCGTTTGTACAAGTATAGCATATAAATGCGTTTTTCGTCAAGCGTTTTCGTTAAATGTTTTTACGTGCGCGAGGGCGTTTTTTTAAAAAAAGCCGTAAGAGCGACACAAGAGTGCGATAGAGAGATATAAGAGGGGGATAAGCTTCGTTTTTCTGCCTTTGGATTGTTTTTTATATGGACTATTTTTTTGTTGAAAAAATGCCGTGAACGCATACCTGCCCCCGTCGAGCGGGTAAAAACGGATGTTTTTTGCGCTTGCCGTTTCGTTGTGAAACGAGGTCGGGGAAAAAGAAAACTTGTTCTAAAAAAAGAGGCATGAACGGACGAAAATAACGCGCTGAAATATGCGTAAAATATATCGAAATATGCATTGAAATATACACTGAAATGCGTATAACCGAAGACGCTGAAAAGGGCGTTTCTTATATTTTGGGCTTGATGAAAAGGAAAAAATTGTGAAAAGTAGGCGAAAAGAGTAAAATATTGCTAAAATGTTGGGTAAAAAATATAAATACAACCGCCTTTGTCTTGACAAAACAAAGCGAAAAGTATTATAATAAACAGTGACGAAGAAAATTCCCTCGGCGGACGTTTTGTTTATAAAACAAAAAAGGAGCAAAACGGACGCCTGAGTGAAAAATATTCGATACGTTTAGAGGAGATTAAAACAAAAAAATCATGGAACCCCTACCCCTATCAATTGTAATCGCAATTTTGGTCCTTTTTTCAGGCTTCTTTTCCGCAACGGAAACGGCGTATTCCTGCGCGAATAAAATCAAGCTGAAAAGTATGGTGACGCTCGGCAAAAAGAACGCGCAAGCGGTGTATCGTTTTGCCGATGAAAAATACGACAAATTAGTGACGGCGATTCTCGTCGGGAACAATATCGTCAACATTACGGCGTCCGCGCTTGGTACGATTTTGTTTGCAAAGCTCATCGTCAATGCCGAGCTGGCAACGACGGTTTCGACCATCGTTTTGACAGTCGTAGTGCTGATTTTCGGGGAAATTACCCCCAAATATCTCGCCAGCGTTTATCCTGAAAAATTCTGTTTCTTTTTCTATCCATTGATGCAGTTTTTCTATTGGATTCTTATACCGATTTGTAAAATTTTCGACGGCTATAAGGCGCTGCTTGCGAAGATATTCAAGCTGAAGAAGGACGCGACGATTACGGACGAAGAACTGCTGTCTATCGTGGACGAAGCAGAGGAAGACGGTACGCTGAAAGAAGACGAATCGGAATTGCTCCGTTCGGCGCTTGAATTTGACGATTTGAAGGTGGAAGATATCCTCGTGCCTCGCGTCAACGTTTACGCTGTGGAAGAAAACTGCACGATGGACGAAGTGTGCGACACCTTTGAAAAGACGGGGTATTCCCGTTTGCCCGTGTATCGCGATACGATTGACAACGTAATCGGGCTTATTCACCAACGCGACTTTTTCGTTGGCTACGTGAACGGTGAAAAGCGTTTTTCGCATTTGGTACAAGATATCGTGTTCACGTCCGAGCATATGCGTATTTCCGCCCTCTTAAAACAGCTGCAAAAGCAGAAAATTCATATGGCGGCGGTGTCGGATGAATACGGCGGCTTGGTGGGTATCGTTACCTTGGAAGACATTTTAGAAGAGCTTGTCGGCGAGATTTGGGACGAACACGACGAAGAAGAAGTGCTGTTCGGACAAATCGAAGAAGGCGAATATTGGGTGGACGGCAAGTGCGAGCTGGAAGAATTTTTCAGCCTGTACGATTTGACGGACGAGGAATCGGAATCGAACACCGTTGCAGGTTGGGTGACGGAAAAAACGGGCTCTATCCCGCCCATTGGCACGACGTTTGAATTTGGCGGCGTGGAAATCAAGGTCGTAAAAGCGACCAAACAAAAGATATTAAAGCTCCGTTCCAAACGCTTGGGAATCGTCGAAGAGGACGAAAAGGAAAAAGAACTGTCGAAATAACGATAGCGCAATAGCGCCGATATTATAACGACGGTTGGTATCAGTTAGCACAGTTGGCGGTGGATACCAGTTGATAAAAAGAAAGAAATAAATTATTTTAGAGGTGTATAAATGGCAACGATTTTGGTGACGGGTGGTTGCGGCTATATCGGTTCGCACACGGTACTCGAGCTGTTGAACAAGAATTACGACGTAGTGGTTGTGGACAATTTTAGCAATTCGTCTTTCGAGAGCCTTCGTCGCGTGCAAAAAATCACGGGCAAAGAAGTGACCTTTTACGAGGCGGATATTCGTGACGGCGAAGCGATGGATAAGATTTTGTCCGCGCACAAAATCGACGCGGTTATCCATTTCGCGGCGTTCAAGGCAGTGGGCGAAAGCGTGCGTTTGCCTTTGAAATATTACGAAAACAACATCAGCGGCACGGTAACGCTGTTGCAGGCGTTGGCAAAACACAACGTAAAGAAGATTATTTTCTCGTCCTCGGCAACGGTGTACGGCGATCCCGAACGCTTGCCTTTGGACGAAACTTGCCGTCTTTCGACGACGAATCCCTACGGCAGTACCAAACTTATGATGGAAATGATTATGCAGGATTTGCATAAGGCGGATAACGAATGGAATATCATTTTGCTCCGCTATTTCAATCCCGTCGGCGCGCACGAAAGCGGCTTGATTGGCGAAGACCCGAAAGGTATCCCCAACAATCTGATGCCTTACGTTGCGCAGGTGGCGAGCGGCAAATTGCAGTGCATCAACGTCTTTGGTAACGATTACGACACCCCCGACGGAACGGGCGTGCGCGATTATATCCACGTAGTCGATTTGGCTCTTGGCCATATCGCGGCGATTGAGCATTGCAACGACAGCGGCGTGCATATCTATAACCTCGGCACGGGGCACGGGTATAGCGTGCTCGATATGATTCACGCCTTTGAAAAGGCTTGCGGCAAAACGTTGCCCTACAAGATTTGCGAACGCCGTCCCGGGGACATTGCGACTTGCTACGCAGCCCCCGACAAAGCGAAAAAAGAGCTGTGCTGGGAGGCGAAATTCGGCATTGAGGAAATGTGCGCTTCGCAATGGAAATGGCAGAGCGGCAATCCTCGCGGCTACGAAGTGTAACGCTGCATGATCCAACCTGATATAATCATCCGTTCCGACCGCAAGACGTTGGCAATCTCGATCGATCCGTTCGGGCGATTGATCGTGCGCGCGCCTCGTCGATATAGCGAGGAGCGGATTTTTGCTTTTATACAAGAAAAAGAACGCTGGATTTTACGCAAACAAGCGGAAAAGAGGGGGGCAGGTATGCAATTACCGCCCGAAAACCTCGACGGCTACACCTTTTTATTGCTGGGTGCAAAGTGCCAAATTCGGCTCGTAGACGGGCGGAATATTACGTTCGACGAGGGCGCTGGTATAATCGGTCTGCCACGCAAAAACGCACGCGATAGGCTGGTGAAATGGCTGAAAGAAAACGCGAAACGCATCTTCACTATCGTCACCGAGCGCAAGGCGGCGGAAATGCAAACGTCCTTTCACTCGGTAACGATTACGAGTGCGAAGAGTAAATGGGGTTCTTGTTCGTACGATAACAAACTGCGGTATACCTTTCGGCTGTTGTACGCGCCGAAAGAGATTATCGAATACGTAGTGGTGCACGAACTCGCGCATACCAAGCATAAAAACCACTCGCCGCGCTTTTGGGCGGAGGTGGCAAAATACGTACCCGATTGGAAAACAAAGCGGCAATGGCTGAAAACGAACGGGATTTTGATGGAAATATTTTAACGAAAACGAAAAGAGACTATAAAAATGAAGACCATTTCGATTAAAAAACAATGGCTTTTGGCGTTAATTCCTATGTTTGGAGTGTTTATCGTGCTGTTTTGTGGGCTTTTCAATCTCAAAAAGATAAAAGGAAAGCTTGACGTTAGCACAATCGGCTACGGATTTTTAACGCTGTTGCCCTTGACGATTTTTCTCATCGTCAGCGTGGCGGTGTTTGGACGGAACGTAACGGCAGACAACGCGACGCAGGTGGCGGTGACGGTGCTGTTGCTGTCCACGTTGGGCGCGTGGGTGTCGGCGTTCGTTGGCGTTTGGACGCAAAAGAAAATGCTGGATAGAGCCAGCCAAGAACAATTACAAAACGACCTTGGTTAAAAAGGTCAAGTTTTATAAACAAAGTTTATAAACAAAACCGCGCGCGCCGTGTTTAGTAACGCCGTAAAAGCGGTATAAATAAAAGAGAGAATAAACTTCCAAAAGAGGAATATATGTTAGAACTGAAAAACGTCAGCTATCACGTCAAAGACGAGCTGGGCGAAAAACAAATATTAAAGAACGTCAATCTTACCTTGGACGAACGATTCGTTGCGTTCACTGGCCCGAACGGCGGTGGTAAATCGACGCTTGCGAAGGTGATTGCAGGCATTATTCAGCCGACGGAAGGCAAAATTTATCTCGACGGCGAAGATATTACGCCGTTGTCGATTACCGAACGCGCGCAAAAGGGCGTATCGTACGCTTTTCAGCAACCCGTGCGTTTCAAGGGCTTGACGGTGCGCGACCTTATCAATATCGCGGCAGGCAAGACGTTGAAGGTGTCCGACGCCTGCGCCTATCTTTCCGAGGTGGGGATGTGCGCGAGGGATTATATCGACCGTGAAGTGAACGCGTCCCTTTCGGGTGGCGAATTGAAACGTATCGAAATCGCGACGATTCTCGCCCGCTCGACAAAGCTTTCTATCTTCGACGAGCCGGAGGCAGGAATCGATTTGTGGAGCTTTGGCAATCTTATAAAAGTCTTTGAAAAAATGCACGAAAAAACGCAGGGGAATATTTTGATTATTTCCCACCAAGAACGTATTCTCAATATCGCGGACAAAATTGTTGTCATCGCGAACGGTGAGATACAAAACGTCGGCGCAAAAACGGAGGTTTTGCCCCAACTTTTGGCGGCGGATTCCTGCAAGCGTTTGACGGAAAAATTATAAAACGGAGGGGGCAGGTATGGATTCAATTCAAAAAGACCTATTGAAGCAGATAGCTGATTTGCACGGCGTCCCCGAGGGTGCGTACAATATCCGCGGCAATGGTGAAAAGCTGGGCCGTAACACGACGGCGAATATCGATATCGTCACCAAAACGGACGGTAAAGAGGGCATTGATATCATCATAAAACCAGGCACGAAAAACGAGAGTATGCACATACCCGTCATCATCAGCAAGGCAGGCTTGCAAGAGGTGGTGTATAACGATTTTTATATCGGTGAGGACGCGGACGTGACGATTGTTGCGGGCTGCGGTATTCATAACTGCGGCGGCGTGGATATGACGTCGCGGCACGACGGCGTGCATACCTTTTACGTCGGCAAAAACGCGCGTGTGAAATACGTCGAAAAACACTACGGCGAGGGGGACGGTAACGGTAAAAACGTGATGAATCCCGAAACGGTGGTGCATTTGGACGAAGGCGCGTATATGGAAATGGAAACGACGCAAATCAAGGGTATCGATTCGACCAAGCGTATCACGCGCGCGGATATGAAAGCGGGCGCGGAATTTATCGTAAAGGAAAAGCTCTACACCCACGGCAAGCAGTCGGCGGATACCGATTTCGTAATCGATATGAACGGCGAGGGCTGTCGCGCAGACGTAATGTCCCGTTCGGTAGCAGGCGGTGAATCGGTGCAGCGTTTCGTATCGACCATGAACGGCAACGCGCCCTGCTATGGGCATACTGAATGCGACGCGATTATTATGGACCACGCGGCGGTGACGGCTGCTCCCTGCCTTTCTGCAAACGATATCGACGCCGAGCTGATTCACGAAGCGGCAATCGGTAAAATTGCAGGTGAACAGCTTATCAAGCTGATGACGCTTGGGCTGACGGAGAAAGAGGCGGAGGAGCAGATAATAAAGGGCTTCTTACATTAAAAAACCAAAGAATCTGCGGCGAAATACAGCGTTGAACTTACGTTTTTCCTTGGTCACGTACGGCTAGTACGCTCCCTGCGGAAAAGCCGCGTTCGCCTTGTCTTTCTTACAGCTTGCTTTGTTTTTGTAAAATAAGGTAGCGGCGAAATACTACGTTGAACTTACGTTTTTCCTTGGTCACGTACGGCTAGTACACTCGTGGGAAAAACAAAGCAACGCCATATCAACAATGAAAAAATAATAACAGGAGATACAGTAACTATGAGTCAACTTGCATACAAAAGAACGAACGTATACGAAGTAGCGGACGAAAAGCTTATGAAAGAGATTTTTGATTACGCAGAAGGGTACAAGCACTTTATCGACGAGGGCAAAACGGAACGCGAAGCTTGCGCGTACGTGGAAAATGCGGCGAAAGTGCAGGGCTACAAGCCTTTCAAATTCGGTGAGAAATTAAAGGCAGGCGATAAGGTGTATTACAACAATCGCGGCAAGAATATTTACCTCATCAAGGTAGGTACGGCGGACGTGGCGAAAGACGGTATCCGTATCATCGCTTCGCATATCGACAGCCCGAGAATCGATTTGAAACAAGTGCCTTTGTACGAAACGGATGGTATTGCGTTCGGTAAAACGCATTACTACGGCGGCTTGCGTAAATATCAGTGGGCGGCGATTCCTCTTGCGTTGCACGGCACGGTGATGTTGGCAAACGGCGAAAAGTTGGACGTTGCTATCGGTGAGGACGACAGCGATCCTGTATTCTATATCAGCGATTTGTTGCCGCATTTGGCTGCAAAACAGAACGTAAAGCCCCTCGGCGAGGCTATCGGCGGCGAAGACCTCAACATCTGGTTTGGCAATATCCCGTACACGGCGGCAGAGGACGACAAAGACAAGACGGTGAAGGAAAATCTTTTGAAGATTTTGCACGATAAATACGGTATGGCAGAGGCGGATTTCCTCAGCGCAGAGCTTTCGCTTGTACCTGCGTTCAAGGCAAAGGATATCGGCTTTGACCGCGGTTTAATCGGCGCGTACGGTCACGACGACCGCGTTTGCTCCTATCCCGCGTACACGGCACTCTTTGACGAAACGTCCAACGAGCATACCGTTATGGTGATTTTGGCAGACAAGGAAGAAATCGGCAGCGAGGGTACGACGGGTATGCAATGCGCCGTATTCACCGACCTTATCGACGAAATCGCGGCATCCTTTAACGTGACGTCGGCGGCAGTTCGCGCAAATTCTATGTGTCTTTCCGCGGACGTAAACGCTGGCTACGATCCTAACTATCCCGAAGTTTGCGAAAAACTGAACTCGGCATACCTTTCCCACGGTGCAGGGATTACCAAATTCACGGGCGCGAGAGGTAAGAGCGGCTCGAACGACGCGAACGCAGAATACGTTGGCTATCTCCGTAAGCTGTTTGATGAAAACGGCGTTATTTGGCAGACGGGCGAAATGGGTAGAGTAGACGTTGGCGGCGGCGGTACGGTTGCGAAATATATCGCAAATATGAATATCGACACCATTGACATCGGCGTTCCCGTAATCTCTATGCACTCGCCTTTTGAAGTGATTTCCAAGGCGGATTTGTATGAAAATTATCTCGCTTTCCGCGCGTTCATCAAATAAGCGTAAAAACCCATAAAAATTAAAAATGCGCGTACCATGTACGCGACGAAACGAAAAAGCCGTTGCATTTTGCAACGGCTTTTTTATGCTTTTTATACTAAATTTTAGCGTACGATAACGCCTTCTTCGTTGACGGAGATTTCACACTTATAAAACGCCGTCACGCCTTTCACCATTTCTTCAAAATCGGCAATGGCAAAGCTCTCGCAAGCGGAGTGCATGGCCAGCTGTGCAACGCCGATGTCCACGCTACGAACGCCGACGTGGCGAAGGGTAGCCGCGCCCAACGTACCGCCGCTGCGTACGTCCGAACGATTGAAGAATTTTTGATAGCGTACTTCGGCGTTATCGAACACCGTTTTTACGATTGCCGACGAGAACGCGTCGGTGGTGTACGCTTTATCCGCGTGTGCCTTGATTACGACGCCGCCGCCAAGGGTGGGTCTGTTCGTAGGATCGCATTTTTCGGGGTGGTTGGGGTGCAACGCGTGCGCGTTATCCACCGAGAGCATAAAAGAGGACGCCAGTGCCTTATAATATTCGTTGTCGTCAAAACGGAGCGCGTACGCAATACGCTTTAAGGTGTTTTCCAAGAAATCGCCGTCTGCGCCCTGCTGCGTAAGGTTGCCTACTTCCTCGTTATCAAAGAACGCCGCCACGCAAATTCCCGTGCTTTCGCCGTGGGAAAGGAGCGCCTGCAAAGAGGCGTATACGCTCGTCAAATTATCGATACGAGGAGAGGCTAAAAATTCGTCGTTTACCCCAAACGAATAGGGCATGTCCGCGTTCACGAGGTAAAGATCGTAAGAAATCACTTCGCTTTCCGCGTTTTCGCCATAGACGGCGTCGAGAGAAATGCCCTCACCCGACAGCGCGTACAAGGGCTGTAAATCGATTTGCGGATTGATAGCAAAGCCCTCGTTTGCGGTGCGGTTTTGATGGATAGCAAGGGAGGGAATCGTCACAAGGAAAGGGGATTCCACCGTTTCCGAACGGAGCAAACCGTCCTCTTTTCTTATCACCCTGCCCGCGATTTTCAGCGGTCTATCAAGGAAGGAATACCAAAGTCCGCCGCCGTATTTTTCGACGTTCAAGGTGACGTACGCGCTGGAAGAAATCAAGGGATTTTCCTTTAATTTCAAGGCAGGCGAATCGGTGTGCGAAGCGGCAATTTTATAAGAAAAATCATCTAACGCGCCCACGGTGAAGGCGATAATGCTGCTGCCGTTTCTCTCTACGAAATATTTTCCGTCCTCGCAAATGGGCCAGTCGTGCCCCTCGGGCAGACGACGAAAGCCGTTTTCGAGCAATATGTTTTTCACGTTTTCACACGCGTGATACGCCGTGTAAGAGCTTTTTAAAAATTCAATCAAAGAGTTTTTCATATACCGCTCCGTTTTTTATGGATTGCGCTCGATTTTCTATCGATTGCATACCCATTTTAACACGTTTGCGCGCTTTTGACAAGCCTTTGTGAAAAATATTATGGAAATACTTTCAAAAAATTATCAAATTTTCACAAAACCTTGCTAAGTCTTTCACAAAGAAATGGTAAAATTTTGTCATATGCTGAGGCGTTATACAAACGTTTAGAAAGTAAACGCCGTGAAAAATACGTTTTTTCGACACGGCTTTTAAAAAAGTTTCCTTTTATTGCGATAAAACGAACGGTGGAGCGTAAAAAAGTTCTTCCATATTCTTGACAAAAGCTGGGGAAAAACTGTATAATAATAAGCGTGTTCTTATATGAAGAACGAGGAAGAAAATTTAGAGGTGAAATTATTTATGGCAGAAAAACAAAAGACGGCGACGACGATAAAAAAGCTCAGTAAAAACGAAAGATATCTGAATATGGTGTTTTCCATTTTTAGAAAGCGTGAAACGATTGTCCTTTCTGACAAAACGACGCATTTCAATAACACCGAGCTGCGCTTAATTGGGGAAGTACTCCGCGCAAAATACGAAGGAAAACGCCTTATTTCTACGCAGCTTGCAACGTTGCTTGGCGTTACCCGTTCGGCAGTTTCGCAGATTGTAAACCGTTTGGAGAAGGAGGGCGTTGTACAGCGCGTTCCCGACGACGTGGATAGAAAGATTGCGTATATCGAGGTGACGGACGAAATGTTGGGCTTGTATGACGAGGACCTTAATAATTGTATCAGCTTTATCGGCAGAGTCGTTAAAAAGTTCGGTGAAGACAAATTTAATACTATGTACGACCTCGTAGAAGAATTTATGCAGATGATTGATGACGAGAAAGAAGAAGTAGAAGCAAAAAAAGAACGCAAAACGAAGAAGAAATAACGCCGTAACGGCGTAAAAGAGAACGACGGGGATTTTCCCGTTTTTCTTTTTCATAAACAGCTTACGTAGCCGTTTTTTTAAAGACGAAAAAGAAACGAAAACGACTGTGAAAGGATAAAAAGGAAATAATTAGGCAGGCAAAAAAGGAGGAACGTTATGTTACAGCTGAAGAACGTTACAAAAGATTACGTCACCGCGGGGAACGTCGTGCACGCATTGAAGGGCGTGGATTTATGTTTCCGCAGGAACGAATTCGTATCCGTGCTGGGCGCGTCCGGTTGCGGTAAGACGACTTTGCTTAATATCATCGGCGGGCTCGATCATTACACGTCGGGCGATCTTGTGATTTGCGGCGTATCCACGAAAGATTATAAAGACCACGATTGGGACGTATACCGTAATCATCGTATCGGGTTCGTATTCCAATCGTACAATCTTATTCCCCACCAAACGGTGCTAGGGAACGTAGAGCTCGCGCTCACGATAGCGGGCGTTTCAAAAATAGAACGCCGCCGTCGCGCAGAAGAGGCACTTAAAAAAGTGGGCTTGGAAGAAGAAATGCAAAAACGCCCCAATCAGCTTTCGGGTGGGCAAATGCAACGTGTCGCGATTGCGCGTGCGCTCGTAAACAATCCCGAAATCTTGCTCGCTGACGAGCCGACGGGCGCGTTGGACACCGAAACGAGCGTGCAGATTATGGACCTTATCCGTGAGATTGCAGGCGAACGCCTCGTGATTATGGTAACGCACAATCCCGAGCTAGCGGAAGAATATTCCTCTCGTATCGTGCGTTTGCAAGACGGGCTAGTTATATCCGACTCCAACCCCTACGAGGGCGAACGCTATGAAAGCAAGGCAACGACGACGGACGAAACGCCGTCCGTAGCAGATGTGGCAAAGCCGACGCAAACGGATAAAAAAGCGATAAAGGCGCAGGCGCGAGCGGCGAAAAAAGCAGAACGCGCGCAACGCAAGGCAGAGCGCAAACAGCGTGAAAAATCGTCTATGTCGTTCAAGACGTCGCTGGGGCTTAGCGCAAGAAACCTCGCCTCGAAAAAGGGGCGTACGGCGATTACGTCGGTGGCGGGCAGTATCGGTATTATCAGCGTTTGTTTGGTGTTGGCGCTTTCTAACGGTTTTAATAATTACATATTAAAAACGCAGGAAGATATGCTCTCGTACTATCCCGTGGAGATTACGGAAACGACGCTGAATATGGAAGAGATTATGACGGGTATGTCCTCGCGTGACGATATGCCGGATTTGTCCAAACTGGATAATAAAGTATACGTCAATTCCTTCCTTACGAATATCGCCAAGGGTATGACGGTGAAAAACGACCTTTCGGACGAATATATTGAATATCTGGAAAGTATGGACAAAAAACTGTACGCGGCTATTCAATACAATTACGGTACGGATTTATCGAACAACGTCTTTACGACGGTGGAAACAGGCATTGAGGCAGAGGGCACGGTGCAAACGCGCTATATGTCGCTGTCGGAATTGAAAGCTTTTTACCGCACGCAGATTAGCAATCAGGATGGCAAATACGCCAGCCTTGCTTACCTTGTCGATTATTTGGGCAGCGTGTATGGCAAAATGCCCGGTACGGCAGATTTTAACAACCCCGAATACGGCGACTACGTGCGTAGTCAGTATAAAATCTTCGGGGAATTCCCCAAGGCAAGCAATGAGGCGGTGTTGGTAATCGGCGGCAACAACGACGTCACCGACCTCACGTTAGCGCAGCTCGGCTTTATCGAAGAGGAAAAATTTTTACAGCTTTTTGAAACGGACGAGACGAGCGCGTCGGATAAACAAGACGAGAAAGCGGAAAAAGATCCCTACACCATTGATTTCGACACGATTTTCAATAAAAAATTCGTGTTGTACGACAACGACGCCGTGTATAAAAAGGCAGACGAAACGTCCAAATTCCTTTTCGATTATCAAGGCGAAAGGGAAAATCTTGCCGTGGACGGCGATGGTGTGGAAATCAAGATTACGGGTATTTTGCGTCTTAAAGACGGCTTGACGTACGGCTGCCTTTCCAACGGACTGAATTTCACCGAAAAATTAGTGACGGAATATATCGAACGCAACAAGACTTCGGAAGTTGCCGCCAGCCTTGCAGAGGGCACGTATACGGGTTCGGGCTACGTTTTGTATTCCAAACCTTTGGCATCTACCGTGCTGAATTCCTATTACGAAGTGAAAGAATTTGGCGGCTATCCTATGCTGCAACCCATGTGGGCGGCGGATAAGGTTGCCGTGGAAAGAATAGTCGGCGTTAGCGATTCGGTCAGCAGTATTTTGTTGTATACGGAGAGCTTTGACACGAAAGAGGGTATGCTGGCGCATTTGGATAAATGGAACGAAACGCATCAGGCAGTCGTCAATCCCGAAACGGGCGAAACGGAGTCTAAGGAAGTGCGTTACACCGACGCGGTGGGGCTTATGATGGGTATGGTGCAAACGATGCTGAACGCAATCACCTACGTTTTGGTGGCGTTCACGTCCATTTCCCTCGTGGTGTCTTCCGTGATGATAGGCATTATTACGTACGTATCGGTGGTGGAACGTACGAAAGAAATCGGCGTATTGCGTTCGCTCGGCGCGCGGAAAAAGGATATTAAAAACCTGTTCAACGCAGAAACGTTCATTATCGGGCTTGCCTCGGGTGTGTTCGGCGTCGTGGTGACGTACGTTTTATCGTTCGGCGTCAACGCCTTGCTCGGCGCGCTGACAGGGATTAGCACGCTCGCGTCGTTGCCTTTCCTTTCGGCGGTGACGATGGTGGTTATCAGTATTTTGCTTACCCTTATCAGCGGCTTGATTCCTGCAAAGGCGGCGGCGAAGAAAGATCCCGTCGTGGCATTGAGAACGGAATAAACGCAAAAAGGCAATATACGTAATAATATACGCAATATATCGTAAAGCGTTAGAAAAAATATAAGAGAGAAAAAGAGATGAATAAAATTCCATTTAGCGTACAATCCGATTATTTTGACGTTACCCTGCAAGGGGTGATTTACGAACCGGACGGTAGCGCGCAAAAATTCAAAGGCGTGGTGCAAATCGTACACGGTATGTGCGAATACAGAGAACGCTATGACGATTTTATGCGTTATCTTGTCGGCAACGGCTACGTAGCGGCGTGTTACGACCAGCGCGGCCACGGCGATAGCGTAGAAACGGCGGAAGAGCGCGGTTGGTTTGGCGACCGCGACGGTGTGGCGTTCGTTGAGGACGCTGTAAAAGTGACGAAACTACTGCGCGAACGGTATCCGCAGCTGCCTTTGACGTTGTTTGGACACAGTATGGGTTCTATGATTGTGCGCTGTTATCTGCGCGAACACGACGAGCTGATTGATAGGCTGATTGTGAGCGGCTCGCCGAGCAAAAACCCGTTGGCAGGCACGGCGGTGTTGATAGCGAAAACGCTGTCGGTGTTCAAGGGTGAACGGCATAGAAGTAAAATGCTGTCCTATCTTTCGACGGGCAAAGGGGATAAAAAATTCCCCAAAGAACCCAAGGGCGCGTGGCTTTCGCACAACCGTAAAAATATCGACGAGTTTTATTCCAACCCCAAGGGCGGTTTCCGTTTTACGTGTAACGGCTTTGAAAATTTGTTCAAGCTGATGAAACGCACCTATCAAAAAAAGGGTTATCAGGTGAAAAATTCGTCCTTGCCCATACATTTCGTTTCGGGGGAGCGTGACGCGGTGGCGGTGAGCGTGGATAAATGGACGGATTCCGTCGAATTTATGAGCAAGCTCGGCTATAAAAACGTAACGGGAAAACTGTATTACGACCTTCGCCACGAGATATTGAACGAGCCGTCGAATAAGGAAGTGTACGCCGATTTATTAGCGTTTATCAAAGGCTAAAAAACGGCTCGTTGCATATTTTTTAGCAATGCGCGCATACTGCAATCAGGAGGGAACGGTATATGCGTATTGTAAATATTATTGCTTACGTTTTAGTAATCGTCGGCGCTGTAAACTGGGGCTTGTTCGGGTTCTTTGATTTCAACCTTGTATCCTCGATTTTTAACGGCGCGCGTGCAGCAGGCTCGGTGATTGTATACACGCTGATTGCACTTTCGGCGTTGTGGCTTATTCTTTCGCCTTTCATCACCGACGGCGTATTGTGGCTGAAAAATAGACGTCCGGAATAATTCCGTTCGTTTAACTTTCAAAAAACGGAAAAGCGGATTTTTTCGGTGTGCGTTCGATATACGCGTGTCGAAAAAGTCCGTTTTTTTATGCTTTTTATGCTTGTTTTATGCGATTATAAATTTCAATAGGCGATTTTTTATACAGGTATTGACATTTTTATAGATAAGTAGTATAATAAATATACAGAAATTGAAAGGGGTTATCCCCGAAGGAGAGAACTATGTTACACGCATTGTTGCTTAGCACGGGCGGCATTATCGGTATCGTGATTGCTGCGCTCGTCGTTATTCTCATTATCGCCGTCGTGGCTTGGTATATCAAGACGCGCAACGCGTTCGTACGCTTAAAGAACAAAGTGGAAGAAGCGTGGGCGACTATCGACGTTTATTTGAAAAAGAGATTTGATCTTATCCCCAACCTTGTAGAAACGGTGAAGGGATATGCAAAACACGAGAGCGAAACGCTCAACGCAGTCGTGTCCGCGCGTAGCGCCGCTATGAGCGCGTCTACGCCCGAGGCGAAAATGGCAGCGGCAAAAGAACTCAATTCGTCCTTGCGTACGCTGTTCACCGCCGTTGCGGAAAGCTATCCGCAGTTGCAGGCGAATACCAACTTTTTGGATTTGCAAAGACAGCTGCAAGCAATCGAAGGGGAACTGGAAGGCGCGCGTCGCTATTATAACGGCGTCGTTAAGAGCTTTAATACCAAGCTGGAAGTATTCCCCTCGAATATCGTGGCAAACGGTATGGGCGAAGACTATAAAAAGCGTCCGTATTTCGAGCTGGACAGCGCGGAAGAACGTAAAAACGTAAAGGTACAGTTTTAAAAAATTATGAAAAATAACGTATTCAAAACGCGCCGTTTCGGCGCGTTAAATACTCTTTTGGCGGTGCTGTTTTCGCTGTTGATTTTGTGTATGCCTTTGGCGTGGAAAACCACAAACGACGGGGGCAGGTACGCGTTGACCGCCGCCGCAGGGGCATACGACGACTTTTATGACGATCCCGTAATCGAAGTGCTTAGCTACTCGGTGGAAATGGACGTGCATAAAGATCGTTCGATAAGCGTACAGGAGAAAATCACCGTCAAATTTTTAGACGTAGGCTTGACGATGTTTTATCGCAGTTTGCCCATCGAAGGCGCGCGCTATCGCGATTTCCACGCGGCGTGCGAGGGCAATGACGAATTTGAGTGGTATGTTGCAGACAATCCCGATATGGACGGCTTTATCGACGTCAACTGCGTTGGCAACGCTGATTTTGGCAAGACGTGGACGTACGATATTTCCTACGTTATGCAGGAAGATACGGGAAACACGTCGGACGGAATGAGAATAGACGTAATCGGTTTCGGCTGGACGGTGGTGCTTAACGACGTGTCCGTGGTGATGCGTTTCCCTGCGTCGCTCGTTAGCGAACCGAAAGTGTACGTTGGCTATGGCAATATAGGCGCGGATGGCAAAGCTACGTATGAAACGAACGCGGATAACACGGAATTAGCGGTGTACGCGCCCTGTCTGCATCTCGCGCCCACGGATACCTATGACGAAGTGATGGCAGAGGGGATTACGGTAGAGTTCGATTTGCCCAAAGGCACGCTAGAAAATTACACGAAAACGCTGATAGCCACCGAGGATATGTGGAAAATCGTGCTCGGCGGCGTGGCTATCGTGGGGATTGCCATTGCGGCGTTATTGCTCACCCGTAAGAAACACGAGCTGATTACCGTTGTCAACGTCACCGCGCCCGATGCAATGGACCCGATGACGATGGGCAAACGTTTAGACGGCGTAATCGATACCGAGGATATCACGTCTATGGTATACTATTTCGCGCATAAAGGGTATTTGGCAATCAACCTCGAAGACGAGAACGATCCTATTTTATTGAAAAAAGTGGCGCGGTTGCCCGAAACGGCTCTGCCGCACGAAAAAACGCTGTTCAACGGTTTGTTCAAGAGCGGCGACAGCGTTCATACGTCCGACTTAGAGTATAAATTTTTTGAGGCAGCGGAAAAGGCGAAATTGCAAACGCCACACGTGAAAATGTATAATAAAAAATCGGTGCTGGGGTATATCTTGGGCGGTGTCGTCGGGGTGTTATACGCCTTTCTCGTGCCTTTCTTAATGGGCTTAAACAACGTAGGCGGCGGATATTTATACGGCTACGGCGCGGTGCTTTTTGTTCCGATTGCGGTGATACTCTTTCTTGGCTATATTTCCGAAAATTATCGCTATAAATGGAAACCCTCCAAACGTCGTCTAATGTACCTTGCGTATATTGTAATAGCGGCGATTACGTTGGCGCTTTTCACGTGGCTGTTTGCGCCGCATTTTATGACGAAATACGAAAAACTAGTGACGTGCGTGTTCGCGCTCGTTCCGTCCTTTATAACGCTGGGCGCTATTTCGCGCGAGGAAGCGTATTTGAAATCGCTGGGCGATATATTAGGCTTTAAAGAGTTTATCGTTTACACCGAAGAGGATAAGATAAAGACAATGCTCGAAACGGAGCCAGAGCTGTATTATAAAGTATTGCCGTACGCGCAAGTGCTGGGCGTAACGGACGAGTGGGAGGGGAAATTTGCGAACATTTTATTGCCTCCTCCGTCGTGGTGTACGGGCTATGGTATGTCCACGTTCGATTATTTCATTATGCACCGTTGTATGACGCGCGCGTTCGTAACGGCTATGCGCCCTCCGCGCTCCCAAGGCGGCAGCGGTATCGGTCGTAGCGGCGGTGGCGGCAGCTTTGGTGGTTTTGGCGGCGGCGGCTTCGGCGGCGGTGGCGGCGGCGCAAGATAAACGCGTAGTTGGCGTAAAAAATGTATATAATAAAACGTATAGAAAAAACGCGGATCGAAAGCTCCGCGTTTTTCCGTGTTACAATATTTAGGAGGTAGGTTAATCGTGTTTGGTTAAACGGGAATCGGCAAGAACAGGGGAGTTCTTTGCAAAACGTTTCACCGATTCCACAGCGTTAAGACAGCGGCGTTTGGTGCGATAATGCTCGCCCAAGCACAGCAGCTGACCGTTTTTATTCAGCAGTTTATAGATATAGTCGCCGCGCTTTGTCAGCGTCACGCGGAAATTGCCCTCTGCGATATTCGTTTTGTGCGTTTGAATCCCGTTCACCGCGCCGATATACGTTGTGTATTCTTCGCTAGAAAGCAGTTTTTCGCCGTTGTTGGCAAACAGCTCGAAGAAATATAATTGTTCGCCGTCAACGCCCACGCGCGTATCGATAATCCATTTACCGTTATAGCCGTCGGCGGGGGGGAGTACTTCCGTGTCGTCCTCGACGGGCACTTTTACAACGTGGTCTTGGATATTCTCGTCGATAATCGCTGTCTTTGCAAAACGTTTTGCCGATTCAATCGCGCTCTCGCAACGTGCGCGTGTGGGATAGTTTTCTCCCAAGCAAAGGAGCAGATTTTTACCGCTGAGCAGCTTGAATATGTAGTCGCCTTTTTTCGACAGCGTGATTTTGAAATTGTTGCGTAAGATATTCGCTTTATGCGTTTCAATGCCGCGCAAAGCGCCGTTGTATGACGTGTATTCCTCGCTGGATAGCAGTTTTTCACCATTGGAAGCGTGCAGCTCGAAGAAATAGTTTTCTTCCTCGTTTTCGGGCGTTTTCTGCGCTGCGTTCTCGCTCGTTACGATACGGCAAATCACCCATTTTCCACAATATCTCGCCGCTTGGTCGGTTTCGTTTTCCTCGTAAAAATCCATCGAAGTATCAATATCTTTCAATTCATCTAATAACACGGTATTCTCCTTTCCTTTTATTTTTTTCTTTCTCTCGTTATTCGTCGCCGTTTTTGCAACGTTTTGCGTATCTTTCGCGCTTTTTTTAGCCATGCTAGGCTCTTTTTTCGTTTGTCCTCTCATCGCTTTTTGCGGCGTTTTCGCCGTTGTGGGCGTTTTCCTTTCAGATTTTTTCGCCGTTTTTTTAGGCTGTTTTTCCTGCGTAGGGGAGAGAACGTCTGTATTTTGTTCGCCTTTTGTATCTATACTTTTTTCTGCCGCGTCTACGTCGGCTTTTTCGCCGTTTTGCGTAGGGCTTTGCATTGTTTTTGCGTCCTGAGCGGCGTAGCGTTCCAAAGCCCGCGTTTTCTTTTCCGCTCGCTTTTCTTCCGTTTCTTTGGCGTCTTGCAGCCATTTTGCCGTTTTTCGGCTCTTACAATATAGATAGAGGATAACGCTGACGATTATGATAAGAAACACGGCAAACCCTGCCATAACGATAGTCAAGGCAAGATTGTTTTTAAAATATTCCAATAGTGCTTTCACAATAATTTCTCCTTATACCAAACAACCGAAAATTGTGCGCGGCGGTTTTGAGAAAATTCACCGCGTTTTCTTAAAAACAGGGGCAAAAAATCGTCCGTTTTTTGCATTAAACGCAACCCTGGTATGCTCGTATGTATATTTTAATATAAAATTTCCAAAAAGTCAATACGTACAAAAAAAATTTTTCGCCGATTTTTCAAAAAATTTGACAAATAAGCGCAAATAGGGTACAATGTAGATATGGAAAAGATAACGACGGCAATAATCGGTGGCGGCGCGTCAGGTTTGATTCTCGCCACCACGCTGAAAAATGACAATCAAACGATTGTATTGTTTGAACGAAACGACCGAGTAGGCAAAAAGCTTTCTTCCACGGGCAACGGGCAGGGCAACCTCACCAACGCCGCTGTGTTAGAGGCGGAATACTTCACGTCTTCGGCAAAGCCTGAACGGATTACGCAGGCGATTCAACGATACGACAATCGCTCGTTTACGGAGTTTTTGCACAGCCTTGGCGTGCTGCTTATCACGGACGAGCGCGGTCGGGTATACCCCTCGGGCAGGCAGGCGTCGGCGGTGACGGACGCACTGCGTTTTTACGCGCACTCGCGTGGGGTGACGGTGGCGCTTTCCACGAAAATCACGGCGATAAAAAAGACGGCGCAGGGCTTTGTTTTGACGGCGGAAACGCCCGACGGTAGCAGGGAATACCTCGCGCAAAACGTCGTGTTAGCCACGGGCGGCAAAGCGGCGAAAAACTTCGGTACGGACGGCTCGGCGTACGCTTTGGCGGAGCGTTTTGGACATACTTTGACGAGATTACAGCCCTCGCTCGTACAGCTGAAAACGGACACGGCGCACATCAAGACGCTCAAAGGCATCCGTGTGAACGACGCGGCGCTGACGGCTTACGCGCGCGGAAAGGAAAGGACGGTGGTGGGCGACGTCATTTTCACCGATTACGGCGTTTCGGGTGACGCGGTGTTCCGTATTTCCGCGTTCATTGCGGACGCGCTCGACGAAAATACTAGCCTCAGCATTGACTTTTTGCCAGAGTTTTCCTTGGAAACCATTGAACAGACCTTACAAAACAAGCGCGCGAGCTTTCCCGATACGCCTGTTGGCGAGTTGCTGTGCGGCGTGGTGAACAACCAAATCGGCAGGGCGATTTTTAAACGTGCCAAGGAAGATATTTCTACGGCGGCGCGGCTCGTAAAAGCGTTCCCGTTAGAGGTGAAAGGCAGCCTTGGTTTCGACTACGCGCAGGTGACGAAAGGTGGCGTGCGTATGGACGAGGTGGACGACGATTTGCAGAGCAAAAAGACAGACGGCTTGTATTTCACGGGCGAAATCCTCGACGTGGACGGTCAGTGCGGCGGCTTCAATTTACAATGGGCGTACACGTCTGCGCGTATCGTAGCGGCGGCAATCGATAGAAAAATTAGCAAATAGAGGGGGCAGGTATGCGTTTATATACGTTATCGGACGTAAAACTGAATATTTGCCAAAAGGAAACGGAGCTTTTCAAAATTGCAGAAAAAAAATTAAAAACAAAACCTGCGTATTTTGCCATTAAGAAAAAATCCCTCGACGCAAGAGATAAGAGTAATATAAGGTATGTTTATACAATAGAGTTTTCGGATACACCGCAAAACCGTACGGAACAGACCTATCCACAGCTCCCCAAGGAGAAAATGCCCAAGTGCGCGACGATAGTGGTGGGTAGCGGCCCTGCGGGGCTGTTTTGCGCTCTGCGGCTGATAGAACACGGCGTTACGCCCATTTTAATCGAGCGCGGCGCGCCCGTGGACGAGCGTGAACGCGCTATCAATCGCTTTTTTAGCGAACGGCTGTTAGATGAAAACAGCAACGTGCAGTTTGGCGAGGGGGGCGCAGGCACGTTTTCGGACGGAAAGCTCAATACGCAAACGCATAGCCCGCTCAATCGTGAGGTGTTGGAAACGTTCGTGCGCTTTGGCGCGCCCGAGGAAATTTTATGGCTGAACAAGCCGCATATCGGCAGCGATAATTTGAAAAAAGTCGTTAAAAATATGCGCGAATATATCCTAAACAAAGGCGGTAAAGTGCTGTTCTACACCCGTCTAATCGATGTGGAGATTGTAGACGGACAGCTCCGCTTTGCAACGCTGAAAACGCCAAACGGCGAAGAAAAAATAGAAGTGTCCGCGCTCGTTTTGGCGGTGGGGCACAGCGCAAGAGATACTTTTGAAATGCTGCAAAATCGCGGCGTGCCTATGCGTCAAAAAGACTTTGCCGTGGGGGTGCGTATCGAGCATTTACAATCGAATATCGGCTACGCGCAGTACGGCAATGCCTACGCCCAGCTCCCTGCGGCGGATTATAAACTCGTTTCCCATGCGAGCGAACGCGCCGCGTTCACTTTTTGTATGTGCCCGGGCGGCTACGTTATGCCTGCGGCGAGCGAGGCTGGCGGTGTCGTCACCAACGGTATGAGCAACTACGCGCGCGATCAACGCAATGCCAACGCTGCGCTTATCGCGCAGGTCAGCCGTGCTGATTTTGACGGCGACGACGCTCTGGCAGGCGTGCGTTTTCAAAGACGTTTGGAACGCTTGGCGTACGAGGTCGGCGGAGACAATTACGCCGCGCCCGTGCAGCTCGTCGGAGATTTCCTTGCAAATAAAGAGAGCAACCGTTTTGGCGAAGTCCTGCCCACGTACGCGGCTGGTACGTCCTTTTGCGAGCTTCGCGCCGTGTTGCCAACACCCATTACGCAGGCATTGAAAAGCGCGATTGTCGATATGGACAGACGTCTGAAAGGCTTTGCCTCGCCCGACGCCCTGCTGACGGCGGTAGAAACGCGTACCAGCTCTCCCATCCGTATCGAACGCGACGAAACGTTGCAATCGATAGGCGTAAAGGCTTTGTATCCTTGCGGCGAGGGCGCAGGCTATGCCGGCGGTATCACTTCTTCCGCCGCTGACGGTATTCGTATCGCTGAAACTATCTATGCAAAATTCTTACAATAATTGTTAATATTGCACTATTTCATTAAATTATCACACAATTTTCATAAAACTTTCACAAAACAGCAGTAAAATGGGGTAGTACATAGGGATATACACTCGAAAAGTCGTTGATGGCGTGAAGGATTGCCGTGAACGACGTTTATGGCGTAATCGAAAGGACGCGAGCATGTAAAAGAGTTTTTTAAATAGAACTATACTAAACTTTTTTCATATTCTCTCACTAAAAGGTATACGGTCTGCACGCGCAGGCCGTATATCTTTTTAATTTCAATATCGCAGATGACGGCGATTTTTACAAAGACGAAATAACCAACACGAAAAAAAGATATTCCACGTTTTGTTGAAAAAATGTGTAACTGTTGAAAAATACACAAAAAGACATTGATTTTTTATATAAAAAGTGGTATACTAAACGCATACGAAAGAAGGAGAAGAACGAGTTGGACAGAAAGGTGGATAGGCGAGTAGTAAAGACGAAGCGGGCGATACGCGAGGCGTTTATTGCGCTGATGGTGGAAAAGGACGTTGAAAAAATCACGATAAAAGAGATAGCGGAAAAGGCGGATGTCGACCGTAAAACGGTGTATAATTATTACAGCGGTATCCACGAAATTCGCGAGGATTTGGAAAACGAAGTGTTGCATATCTTTGAACGGGAAACGCAAGGCAGCTCGTTAGGGCTTACGGATGCGGATTCCGCGTTTGATTTGTTGACAAAAATCATTAACGACAATATGCAGATATGTAGCCAACTGATGCGTTTGGATTACAATTCCAACTTCCTCGTCAAGCTGATTGAATATTTCAAACAAAAAATCCGTCAAGAGATGATTAAGAACGAGCGTTTCGATCCAAAGCGTATTGATATCGCGGTGGAATATGTAACGTCGGGGCTGTTTTCCGCCTACCGTTACTGGTTTAATTCCGACCGAACGCAACCGTTAGAGGAGTTTTCAAGAGAGGTGAGCCGTTTGGTGCTCAGCGGTTTGATCGTGTATATGATTTCGATATAAAACACCTAAAAATTGTTACAAAAACACCTAAAAAATTGTTACAAAAACACCTGTTTGAGCGGGTGTTTTTTTTGTTTCCGTATTGACAGAGGGGTAAAATCGTGATACAATATATACATTAAAAAATAATAAGGGGGGAAATCCTTATGAAAAAATGGTCGAAAATCCTGCTTGCTTCGTTGGTGTGTACCAGCTTGTTTGCCGCAGGATGTTTCAAGAAACCCACTACGTCCGAAGAAGAAAGTTCTTTGGTCGAAAGCAGCAACGCGATAGAAACGAGCAGTGATATCGTCAGCGAAGTCGTTAGTTCTGAAACGGCGATTAGCAGCGAAGAAATCGCAAGCAGCGAAGAAATCGCAAGCAGCGAAGAAATCGCAAGCAGTGAAGAAATCACGAGCAGTGAGGAGATTCACGAACATAGCCTGACGAAGGTAGACGCGCAAGCGGCAGGCTGTACGCAGGACGGCGTAATAGAGCATTGGACGTGCGAATGCGGTAAATATTTCGCAGACGAAAACGCCGAGCAAGAAATTACGGCGGAGGACACCGTGGTTGCGGCGTCGCACACGCTTACGAACGTAGAACGCGTTGAGCCTGTTGGCAAGACGAACGGTAATATCGAATACTGGGCTTGCTCGGTATGTGAAGAATATTTCTCGGATGCAGAGGGCAAGACGGCTATTGTAGACAAAGAGGACGTCGTGATTATCGCGGCGCTCAATATTCCCGATTTCCTCGTAGAAATAGAATCGGGGCGCGATCCCGTTGTGTTACAGATTTCGGACACGCAAACGTGGTCTTGGGGCGCAAAGCCGGAAGAACAATGCTATCAATACGTACGCGAAGTCGTTGAAACGACCAACCCCGATTTAATTATTATAACGGGCGATCTCGTTTACGGTCGCTATGACCCCAAAGGTGAATTGTTCACTAGCCTTATCACTTTTATGGAAACGCTCGACACGCCTTGGGCGCCCGTTTTTGGTAACCACGACAACGAATCGCTGATGGGCGTAGATTGGCAGTGTCAACAGCTCGAAGCGGCGGAAAATTGCTTATTCAAACAAGGCGACGTAACGGGGAACGGTAACTATTCGGTAGGCCTTGAACAGAACGGCGAACTGTTGCGTGTGTTCTATATGATGGACTCCAACGGTTGCGGTAAACCTATGTGCGATGAAGACGGCGTACAAACGGCGCCCGCGGCGGGTACGAACGTCGTAAAGACGAGCGTAGGCTTTGGTCAAGACCAAATCGATTGGTATACGAATCAAATCAACGCAATCCACGAGGTGGACGCAGACGTAAAGATTTCCTTTGCATACCACATCCAGCAGGCAATCTTTATGAAAGCTTTTGAAAAATACGAGGAGTTCGACGCAACGCTTGTTAGCGGTTCTTCGTCCGAGCTTGCAAATCCCTTAAATCTTGACACGCTGGAAACGGCGGACGAAACGGATTTCGGCTTCCTTGGTAGATTGCAAAAATCCCCTTGGGATACCTCGTACGCGGTGTTCAACGGTATGAAAGCGCTCGGCGTAGATTCCATCTTCGTCGGTCACGAACATTGTAACAGCGTCAGCATTGTATACGAAGGCGTACGTTTCCAATACAGCCAAAAATCGTCCACGTACGATAGATATAATTGGGTTTTGGAAGACGGTACGATAGCAGGCGGCTACACGATGCCTAACGGCGCGCACCCGCTCCTTGGCGGTACGGTCATCCCCGTTTCTTCCGTGGACGGCTCTATCGGCACGGGCTATATCTGCTATGCAGGAAATCCTTTCTATTTTGAACCCAAACCCGTAGAAATGCCCGTCGACGGCTTGCAGCTTACTTCGGCGGATTTGCAAGACGGCTACGGTATGTCGTTGCACGGCACGGCGTTTGATGAAAACGTAAACGCGTATAAAATCTATTCGGAAAAACAAGGTAAAGTATTCTTTGATACGGCGCTTGCGGCGCAATACGACGTGTTTACGTTCAACGTATTCGTTCCCGAGGATGCGCCGGGTTCGGGCTGGAATATTGCGCTTCGAGTAAAACCGGACGGTACGCTTACGAACGAGCAAGGCTGTACGGACACCAAGTACGTGTTCTATCAGATGAACGTAGGTAGCGACGCAATCAATTATTTGCCTCGCGGTCAGTGGCGTACGATTTCCGTGGATATTTCAAATATTGACGAAACGTGTACGGAATTTTCGATTATGTTTGCGGCAGGCACGACGGCTTGGTTTAGGGATATCGCGTTCACGGAAGCGGCTGAAAAAATCGTTGTAAACGGTTTGCAATACGGCGGCGTAGCGAACGAGAGCGACCTTTGGACGTGGACGGATGCGGACGGCTCGACGGATAGAGGTTCGATTACGGCAGAGACGTACACGAACGCTGACGGCTCGACGGTGAACGCCTATAAGGTGACTTCGTCGGAGAACTATCAAAACAAACTGTATGTCAATACGGCGCTGTTGAAAGGCAAGAGCACGGTTACGTTCTCTATCCTCGTAGACTCGAAAGCGTATACGAGCGACGGTAGTAGCACGGCGGAATATATGCTCCGTATAAAGCCCACGCAGACAGCGGAAACGTTGCCTGGGATTAGCGGTAATTACGTTAGCTACGATACGAACGCCGACGGCGATTTGAAGGTCGTTTTAGGGGAATGGAAAACGATTACGATTGATATTACGCCGTTTGCAGACGTATGCACGGAATTTTCTATCCTCATTTCGGGCGGTAATAATGCGATTTGGGTGAAAGATTTCGCCATTTCGTAAGCAGTATAAGAACATAAAAAAGAAGCAAGCTCTTTCGGGCTTGCTTCTTTTGTGTTAAAATCTATTTTTGTTTGGATTATTACAGTGTGCTGCGAATTGTAATCGTTGCAATGCGGATAGTTTCTTTTTTCGATGCGTTTTCCACAGCAGGCGTTTCTTCTGCGGTTTCGTTTGCGGTTTCTTCTGCGGCTTTTTCCGTATTTGCTTGCGCGCAGCACAGCGCATAAATAGCGTCGTAATAAATCTCGCTCATAAAACGGATTTGCTCGAAGGTGACGTATTCGTTCGCTTGATGAATCGTCGCTTCATCGCCCTTGCGTTCAGGGCCAAAGCCACAGCCGCACTTCAAAGCGCGCGCATACGTACCGCCGCCGATTGCGATAGGGGAAGCATTTTCACCCGTTGCCGTGTTATACACCTGCATCAGCGTAGAAATCAACGCGCCGTTCGGGTCGTTATAAAGGGGCGGTTGATAGCTCTCTACCGTGTATTCCACGCCGTAGCTATCCAGCTTTTGCGTGATTTCTTCCAAAGCGTGCGTCGAGGGGAAACGGATATCCGTCGTGATAGACAAAACGCCGTTTTTATACGTCGCAACGTTAGGCGACATCGTGAGATAGCCTGTTTCGTCCTGCATGGTTTTCAAATCCAAAACGTCAGCAAACAGCAAATCGTACGCCTTTTTACAATCCTCGTTGAAGGTGGACAAAAAGGCAAGCAACGCTTCCAAAGCGTTTGCGCCCTTGTGCGGAGTGGAGCCGTGCGCCGATTTACCGTATACGCGCAAAATGTTCGTTGTATTGTCGTAGGAAAGCGTCGTGCCGTCGATAGGATTTTGATAATGGGACAGCTTGTTGCCAGCCTTTCTCGTTAAAATCGTTTCGGCAAGATCACACACCATATTCGGGCGTTCACCTGCGTTCAACGCAGACATGGGTGCCTCGTTTATCGAAAAATGCGTTGTGAAATGCAAGATGCCTTTCTCCGCGTAAATGACGGGGAAATCCGCGTCGGGGGTAAAACCTTCCTCGGGCATCGTCGCCACTTTGTTGTAATGCTCGATACATTTCCAGCCCGATTCTTCGTTGCAGCCAACGATAAGTTTTATTTTGCGGTTGGGCGTCAAATTTGCGTCCTTTAACGCTTTCATTGCGTACAGGCAAACGATAGCAGGGGTTTTGTCATCCATAGCGCCTCTGCCCCAAATTTTCGTGCCTGCCACGCCGCCGTCTGAAAGGTCGTCGTTGATTACGCCGCCAAAGGGTGGATATTTCCAGCCGTTGCCCGCAGGCACGACGTCCAAATGCGCCAAAATAGCAAATTCCTTGCCCTCGCCGAATACGACCTCGCCAACGTAGTTGTCATAGTTATGCGTTTCAAAACCCATATCCTTGGCAAGATTTAAAAAGTATTCCAAGCAATCCGCCGCTTCCTTGCCGAACGGACAGTCCTCGATTGCCGCTTTCATAGACGAATCGAATTTAATGAGCTCCACGGTGGAGCTGACGATTTCGTTAAAATATTTCTGCATTGCGTGTTCCATAAGGTAAATTCCTGCCTTTTTGTAAAATTCCATATCGTTACGATAACGAAAAAATCCTATCGCCGCGTTCGCTTGCTTGGCGCGGCGTTTTTTCATACTATTATTATACACGATTTACGCCTTTTCGTAAACAAAATAAAGGGGTAAAGATAAAAAAATATTTTTTTTAACGGCGTGGCTTTTGACATTTCTCGTACGGTATGGTACAATAGAAAAAAGCGCGAAAAAAGGAGACGGTCATGACGGGCGTTACTCACGGTCACGAAGGACATAGAAAGCGGATTATACAAAAGCTGGAAAGCGGTGCTTTGCAACAGCACGAGCTGTTGGAAGTGCTATTATTCAACGCCGTACCGCGAAGAAATACCAACGATTTGGCGCATAGATTGCTGGCGGAGTTTGGCACGATTAAGGGGATATTCAGCGCGTCTATGCAACAGCTCCAACGCGTGGCGGGCGTAGGCGAAAACGTCGCGGCGTATCTCTATTGCGTGGGGCGTTTTATCGACGATTTTTTGGCGTTGGAAGAAGAAGTGTATCCAAAAACTTTCGATAGGGACAGCTTTTTGCCTTTTGTCAAACGAGCGTACGCGGCGTTAAAACGCGAAGTGGTGGACGCCTATCTTCTCGACCACGACGGCAATATTTTTATGCGTAAGCGTTTTGAAAACGACAGTATGTATAGCGTAAAGTTTGCCCCCGAAGAGCTTGCGCGAGTGTTGAGCCTTGGTGAGCCGGCTGGGCTGGTTTTGGTGCACAATCACCCGTTCGGCAAAGCGGATTCGTCGGAAACGGACGATGCGATGACGACGAATTGTCAGCTCATTTGCAGTATGCAAAACGTATTGCTGTGCGATCACGTCATTTATGCGCCCGACGGCGTGTATAGCTATTATCTTAGCGGTAAACTGAAAAAAATCAGCGAGAAATATTCGATTAAAAAGGTATTTCCCTGATAGACCTGATAGAAAGGAAAAGCTATGAAAAAACAGCGTGAAAAAGACGTCAAAAAGGGGACGGAGCAAGGCGGCGTCGAAAAAAAGAGTAAGGTGCGTGAATTGCACGATAAATGGAGCGAAGCGTGGGAAGAAAACCGTATTCGCGCCTATTTCGTGCGCTTGTTCGGAAAATACAATATCCGCAACGAGGAGCAGTTCAGCGTGATTGCCAAATGGCTGATTTTCAGCGTGCTGATTTTGGTGGAAATCCTTATGATTATACAGCACGCGTATTTTTACGACGGCAAAAAGAAATGGCTGATGCTGACGGTCGTTTTAGGACTGGTCAGCGTGCTGACGCTCTCGGAAGCGTTAAAGCTATTCGTGATAAAAAAAGGCAAAACGCGTATTGCGTTTTACGTGTTAGACGCCGTGACGGCGTGCTGTTTTATGCTCGTCACCAGCGGTACGTATCCCGTCCTCATTTATATGATTGTGTTGACGGAAATTTATATCGGGTTAGAAAAAACCCGTCCGTCGGTGGCGTTGCTTTGTATCGGCGTACCCGTGTACGCGGCGAGCTATTACGTGAGAACGTACCTGCTCGGGGGCGGTGAAGTAAATTTGGCGTCCGTCGGGGTGCACGCGTTCGGCGCGTTGGTGGCGCTGTTGTTCCATTACGTCGTTGTGAATATCGCGCTCGCGTTCTATCGGCAGTTTTTGCGATTAGACAAAGCGTTGACGGAGCTGGACGAGAATAAAAAAGAACTAGAAAAAGCGTACGCGTCGGTGGCGGAAATGACCGCATTGAAAGAGCGTCAGCGTATCGCAAAGGAAATCCACGACACCGCGGGGCATTCGCTGACGACAGTGATTATGCAAACGGAATCAGCGAAGTTGATTGTCGATAGCGATCCCCAAGAGGCGAAAAACAAAATCGCCGCGGCGAATCTTCGGGCAAGGCACGCCTTGGAAGAGCTGCGCGATTGCGTACATCTTTTGTCGGGACGCACGGGCGAATTGCCCTTGAAAACGGCGCTGGAAGCCGTGGTGCGCGAATCGATGGACGGCACGGGTATCGTTATCCGCTCGGAGATAGACGATACGGTGATAGGCGAAGAAACTTGCCGTTTTTTATGCAACACTTTAAAGGAAGGCATTTCGAACGGCTTGCGTCACGGTAAAGCGACGGCGTTTTGGTTTGAGTTGAAAAAGAGGGACGGCAAACTGTGCTTTTTGCTGTCCGATAACGGAAAAGGGATGGAAACGGCAGACCTGAAAGAGGGGTTTGGGTTGTCCACAATGCGAGAAAGAGCAAAGGCGCTTGGCGGTGAAATCGATTTCGTGTCCGAGGACGAAGAGGGGTTTGAAATACGTATGACGTTGCCTGCGCGGGAGGAATAAATATGAGCGGTGAGAAAAAAATCCGTGTGCTGGTCGTGGACGATCAGCGTGATTTGGCGGAAGAAATCGGGAATATTTTACAATCGGACGAGGCGTTGACGGTGGTTGGCGTGGCGACGGACGGCTTTGACGCGCTGGAAAAAATGCGTGAAAATACACCCGACGTTGTGCTGTTGGATATCCGTATGCCGAATATGAACGGCGTGGTAGCGACGCAGCGTATCAAATCGGATTATCCCGACGTGAAAGTGCTGATTTTGACGACGTTTGACGACAGCGATTATATCCTCAACGCCATCAACAACGGTGCGAGCGGGTATCTTTTGAAAGACATCAGCGCGGCGGCGCTTATCGACGCGGTGAAAAACGCGTACGAGGGGGATACCATTTTGCCTGCCAAGATAGCCAAACGTATCGCGGCGGCGGCACAACACGTGGCGGCGGACCGTGAAATAAAGCTGACACGCGCTTTTGGATTGTCCGATCGTGAAGTGGAGATTGCCTTGATGATGTACGAAGGGTTTACCAACCGACAAATTTCTGCCGCGTTAAAGCTGTCGGAGGGTACGACGAGAAATTACGTGTCGGCAATCTACGTAAAAACGCATACGGAAAACCGCGCCGAGGCGATTGCCGCCATTAAGGCTGTGTTATAAAAAATCACAAAAGGGGCATACCATGTACGAGACTATCGTGTTTGATTTAGACGGAACGTTGCTGGATACGCTGGACGATTTATGGTCGGCGGTGAACGCGGCGTTAACGATATGCGGCTTGCCGCTACGAAAAAAAGAAGAGGTGCGCTCGTTCGTGGGGAACGGGATTGCAAAGCTTATCGAACGCGCGTGCGGCGGCGCGGATAGGGAAACGATAGAAAAAGCGTTGACGGAATTTAAAAAATATTACGCGGCGCATTGCGCGGATAAAACCCAGCCATATGAAGGCATTATCGAAACGTTGCAGGCGTTGATAGCGCAGGGCAAAAAACTCGCGGTGCTGTCGAATAAAGCGGATTTTGCCGTAAAAACGTTGGCGGAGAGGTATTTTCACGGCTTAATTTTAGAGGCAGTCGGGGAGAACGAAGAGGCAGGGATACGTAAAAAACCTGCGCCCGATTCGTTGTTTGCAGTGATGGAAAGATTGCAAACGACGCAAGAAAAGACGTTGTACGTCGGGGATTCCGAAGTGGATATCCAAACGGCGCAAAACGCAGGGGTGGATTGCGTTTCGGTGATTTGGGGCTTTAAGGACAGAGAATTTTTATTAAAAAACGGCGCGACAAAACTCGTCGATACGCCTAAGGAATTGTTAGAAATCGTATAAAGAGGTATACCATGTACGAGTTGAAAGCGAATATCGAAGAATTTATCGGCAATACGCCGCTTGTAAAGGTGTCGGGCGGCGCGGCGGAAATTTTAGCGAAAGTAGAGAAATATAACCCCGGCGGCTCGATTAAAGACCGCGTGGCGCAGGCGATTATAGACGACGCGGAAAAATCGGGCAGATTGCAAAAAGGCGGCTCGATTATCGAGGCGACGTCGGGCAATACGGGCATAGGGCTGGCGCTAGTAGCATCGGCGCGCGGCTATAAATCGGTAATCGTTATGCCCGAAACTATGTCGATAGAGCGTAGAAAATTATTGCAAACGTACGGCGCGACGCTCGTTTTGACAGAGGGCGCAAAGGGTATGAAAGGTGCGGTGGAAAAGGCGGAGGAGCTGTTGCAAACGACGCCGAACGCAATCGTCGCTGACCAGTTTAACAACCCCGTTTGCGCGACGGTGCATTACGAAAAAACGGGCGCGGAAATTTGGTCGCAAACGAACGGCAAAGTGGATATTTTCGTCGCTTGCGTGGGTACGGGCGGTACGCTGACGGGGATAGGCAGGTATTTAAAAGAGAAAAACGCGAATATCCGCGTAATCGCCGTAGAGCCTGCAAAATCTCCCCTTTTGAGCGAAGGCAAGGCAGGTGCGCACGGCATACAAGGTATCGGCGCGAATTTTGTGCCGAGCGTGTTGGATAGGTCGGTGTACGACGAAGTGCTGACGGTGACGGACGAAGAGGCGTTTGAAAAGGCGCGCGCGCTTTGTAAAGAGCAGGGCTTGTTCGTAGGGATTTCTTCGGGCGCGGCGTACGCGGCGGCACTGACGATAGCGGCAAGGAAAGAAAGCGCTGGCAAAACGATTGTGACGGTGTTCCCCGACGACGGCGGTAGATATCTGTCCGTGTTATAAGTTTTTTCTAATAAAAAGCGAAAAAACAACCAATGGTTTACAAAAAACAACTGATGATACGTGGTTTTTGCACTTGGAAACCTTTATAATAAACACGTAAAAATTTTTTGGAGGTAAACAATGAAAACACTTGGTCAAAATATCGCGTATTATCGGAAAGAAAAAGGGCTTACGCAAGAAAAGCTCGCAGAGATTTGCGACGTGTCGCCGCAAGCCGTTTCCAAATGGGAAAACGAGTTGGCTTGCCCTGACATAATGCTGTTGAAAAAATTATCGCGTACCTTTGGCATTAGCGTAGACGAGCTGTTGGACGACGGTGAAGAACCGATTGCGCGCTTGGCGGAAAATCAAGAAAAGGGAAAGCTCTTAAAGATTTGCGCCGAGGACGGCGAGGATACAGTCAAGCTGAATTTGCCTGTTGCACTGATAGAATTGTTGTTAAAGAGCGATGCTTTGCATAACGCTATTACGGTGAAAGGGAAGCAGGATATATTGTCTGCGATTGATTTTAATAAAGCGATAGAGCTTGTTTCGCTTGGCGTGATGGGCAAAATCATAGAGGTACGTTCCAAAGACGGCTCGCTCGTCGAGGTGTGGATTGAATGAAGATTTTTATTACAACGGCAGGGAAAACACGGAAAATTGCCTTGCCGATGAAAGGCGTTTTGAGTATTTTGTTGGCGAAAACACAAGATGAAGAGGTGAAAAAGAACCGCAAAAAACTGTTAAAAAGCGTGATGAGGTGTTTAAAAACGTATAAAAAAGAATACGGCTCGTTTGTGCTTTTGGAAGCGGTGGAAAAAGACGGCGTGGCGGTAAAAATTATCGTGTAAAACAAAAAAGGCTTTGGGATATTCCCAGAGCCTTTTTGTATACAATTTTTTCGGTTGTTTGAGCGTTTTTTGTTTCAAAAATTTGAAAGGTTTAGCCCAAGATCCAAATGGATAAATAGCAGAACAAAATCACCGACACTGCGTCTACAATCGTCGTGATGAAAGGGTTTGCAACGACGGCGGGGTCTAAACGGCAGATTTTTGCCAAGATAGGCAATATCGCGCCGACGAATTTTGCCACAATCACCGTGAAGAACAACGCCAAGGATACGACGAGACATACGTCCCAAGTGTAGCCGCTCACGCCTAAAATCATACCGTCTAACACAATCAGCTTTACAAAACAAGCCGCCGCAAGGGTGAGCCCGAGAAGGATAGACGCGCGCAGTTCTTTCCATATTACCTTTCCAACGTCCCGCGATTCCACTTCACCGATGGCGAGGGCGCGGATGACGGTAACGGAGGCTTGCGAGCCGGAATTACCGCCCGTACCCATAATCATAGGCACGCAGGCGACAAGGCAAGTGGAGAGTTGAGCCTCGTAGCTGTTGAGAATAATGCTCGTAAACGTAGAGCCGAGCATAAGGATAAGCAGCCACAGTACGCGCGTTTTCCACAGCGTACAGACGCCCGTTTTTAAATACGGTTTGTCGGTGGGGGTGATGGCCGCCATCTTCGCGATATCTTCCGTGTTTTCTTCTTGCAAGACGTCCATTGCGTCGTCGACGGTAACGATACCGACGAGCCGCATTTCGCGGTCGACAATGGGCAGGGCTAAAAAGCCGTAATCGGAGATTTTTCTTGCAACGTCTTCCTTGTCGTCCTCGGTGTACGCGTAGATGACGTTTTCTTTCATAATTTCGGATACGAGCGCCGTTTTTTGCGCCAGCATCAAATCCTTTGCCGTGACAAGCCCGAGCAGTTTATTCGTTTCGTCGATGACGTAGCAGGTGTATATCGTTTCTTTATCGATTGCCGTACGGCGAATCCGCTCGAACGCGTCTTCTACCGTCATTGTCGGGCGGAGCGCCACGAACTCAATCGTCATAATACTGCCTGCGCTATCCTTGGGATATTTCAGCAGTTCGTTGATGTACGCGCGCGTTTCGCTGTCGCTTTGCGCGAGGACACGCTTTACCACGCTTGCGGGCATTTCTTCGATAAGGTCTACCGTGTCGTCAAGGAACAGTTCGTCCATAACGGCTTTCAATTCTCTATCGTTCAATTTATGAATCAGCTTTTCCTGCACGTCGCTGTCCATTTCAACGAAGGTTTCCGCGGCGAGGTCTTTGGGCAGGATACGGAACAAAATCAACAAATCGGTGTCCTGCTCCGTTTCCTCGAATACCTCGGCAAGGTCGATGGCGTTCATAGAGGAGAGAAGGGGCTTTAATACCGTATAATTCCGTTCTTCCAACAGTTTTAAAATATCGTCGAGCTCGGCAATACGCCGTACGATTTCCTGCGGCATTTCCTCGATAATGTCCACGGTTTCGTCTACGGATATCTCGTCCATTACCTTTTCCAGCTCGTCGTCGTACAGCCCACCGATAATTTTTTCCTGCAAATCAGTGGCTAAAAGGAGCAGGGTGTCGGCGAGCAATTCGCTGTCCAAGACAGAACAAAAAGGAGTAAGGCGGCTATCGTCTATCTCCTTTAAAATCGCGGCAAGTTCTTCGGGCGAAAGCTTTTTCGCCTGCTCTGCCGCCTGTTCATAGTTTTCAGTTTCTAATGCTAATAAGAGTTCTTTTTCCATACGCTACCTCAAAAATTTTATTATAGGACAAAAATTTTGTCGGTAGGCTCGCGTGTGGAATTTACGCGCGGAAAAAACGATCCGCGGCAAACTGCGCACTTAGCGGGTCTACGACTGAGCTTAGATGATAGTCTGACATAAGATCGTTTCCTCCTTGTAATTTTTAATGCATACTATTGTATGCGGATTGTTTTTATACATGTCACGCCGCAATCGTGCGTTGGGGCGTTTTTGTTTTACAGTTCTTCGGTGTGTTCGTCGGCGTGTTCGTCTTTGGGCTTGCGTAAGATGAGATAATCGGTCAACAAACAGATTACGCCAAAGCCGAGCAGAATATACACCATACGTCCGATTGCGCTCGTATTGCTGTTTTCCGCGCCCAAAACGAGAGTTTCGGGATTGACGACGCCGCTCGTTAAGGTGACGTATGCTTTCGGGATATAGCCCGTATGCGTTGCGCCTTGCGCGTCAGCGTAGGATACGTGATAGTACGCTCTGTCGAGCTGGTTGATTTCCCCAAGCAGCGTTACGGTGTTGCCGCGCGGCATTTCACAAACGGTGAGAAGTTCCGTCAAATAGGGGTATTTATACAACGAAACGTCGTTGGTAAGATAGCCCGTGGTTTGTGTTTCCGTGGGGTATTCAACGCGGTAGTCGCTTGAGCCAAGCTGTTCGCAAGAGGCGGTGTGCACGAGGCAAGTTTTGTACGCTTGCGTGCTTTCGTCGTAAATGGCGACGATATCGTACACGTCCGTCGAGCCTAATTTCAGCGCCGTTTGTTTGGTTTCGCTACGCTCTGCGTTGACGTAGGGGAATACGGTCGCGCCTTGCAATTTTTCGATATCAAAGGCGACGACGAGGGCGTTGGGCTTGATATTCACTACGGTAAAGCTTGCGCTTTGCGCGTTGAAAATATTTTTATCGGCGTTGTTCACGGCAATCGTTTTTACCGTGGGTAGACCGAGTTTTGTCGTTTTTGCGAGATAGTTACCCTCGTAGAGGACGTAGGTGGCGTTTTCTTCTATGGAGAACGCGAAGGAACGCACCGCGCCGTCATCGTCGTGGACGAGGGGTTCGTTCAAGGAATAGCTACCGTTTGCCGTGTACGTTGCGTGGGGATTGGAAAGCCCATCTTTCGGGGCAACGTAGCGGTAAACGCGCGTGCCGCTGAGCGCGTATAAATTGCCGCGATAGTCTACGGTGATTTTGCGCGTGTCGCTGGGGATAGAGGCGCAGGTTGCCGTGCTCGCCACTGCGGTGGTGAGGAAGTCTGTTTCCGTGTAACGATACACCGCGTTATCGTCGCAGGCGACGTATAAATAGCCGTAGGCGTCTGCTGTGAGCAGAGTGGGATAGCGGTATTTTGTGGAACTTTTTTGCGTGGCGTCCAGCGTCCAGCTATCGCCGTTTTTGGAAAGGCAATAGAACATATTTTCGTCGGTGACGAGATAGTATTTGCCGTACACCGCCGCAATGCCTTGGACGTTGCCGCTAAAGCGATTAAACGAGGCGATTTGTTCGCCGTAATTGCTTTGAGAAAGGCTGTAAAGTGCCGCGCTCGTGGCGTTTGCCGCAAGCAACGTTTTGCTATCGGAAGCGAGATAGGCGGGCGAGAGCGTCGTTGCGATAGGTGCTTCAAACGCTTGTGCCGCCGTATCGTATACGGAGATGCGGCGATTGCCGTTGTCCGATACGAACACTTTGTCGTTGGAAAGGAATACGTCCGTTGCGCCGTTTAAACGGTTTGGCGCGGACGAGCTGTTGCAAATTTCGTAAGCGGTAAATGCCGACTCTTTAAAGGAATACTGTCGTACGACGTCCTTTTTCACGGCGTAGACGTAATCGTTTAAAAGACAGAGCGAGGAATAGCCGCCCGTTTCCCTTTTTGTGGGGGTGAGTTTGCTTGCCTGTTTTTCCGTGTCGAACGCGGAAAGGGGATAGGTGAGAAATTCACCTGCCGACGTCGTGCAAACGAATACGCCGTCTTTAATCGTCATCGAAAGCAGTTCGCTTTGGAACGCGGCGACGAGGTTTGCATTGGCGTTCGTTGTGGGATCGATTTTATTGAGATATTTGCCGCCCTCGGTGTAGTACAGCTCGTTGTTGTAAAAGGCGAGCGTGGGGGATTGTGAAACGTCGTCGAGAAGGGCGGTGCCTGAGGATTTGTTTAAATCGGACAACGGCGTTTTTAAAATCTGCGCCGAACTACCCGAGGTTTTGGTGAAATACATCACGTTACCGCTGATGTGGAAGGTGGAGCAGACGAAATCTTTGGAAGAAACCGCCGAGTCTACCGTTTCGGTGGAGCTGAGCATTTCGGGATCGAGCACGTACAAATACGTGGACGCGTCGAGGAAATACAGCTTTCCGTTGTCAGCGAATTGGATTTTCTTAATTTTATTTTGCGACGGCGTATCGTGTGTGTATTTGCGATAGACGTCGTCGGCGCGGTCGTATACGTAAATGACGTTGCCGTCGGCGATTGCGGTGTAGTCTTCCGTTGCCGCTACGTCCGCAGGGGCGTTGAGGGGAAGATACTCTTCATAGGAAGACGGGGACAGCAATTCAACGGTGGACGTGACAGCCTTTTGCGTTGCCGCGGACGCCGTTTTTTGTGCGCCGAAAGCCGCCGTTTTCGGTAAGGCGAAAGCGGTGAGGGCGCAGGCAAATGCGCATACGGATAAAATTGTCGTCGAAATTTTTCTCATACATTATTATTATAGCATCTTTTGTAGAAAAAAGCAAGGGGATTGTGGATATTTTTACAACCTTTTGACCGATTGTCCAAAAGAAGAAAAAAAGACTGTAAAATTGGAAAAATTTTCTTTTTTTTGCTTTGTATTTATAAAAATAGGCGTACTATTGTCATATTTAATGGGCTATACTGTCTACAAAAACGAACAAATGTTCGTGTTTTTCATCAAAAAGTGGGCAGAGTGGACTTGCAAAAATATTTTTTGATGACATAATAAGCCCGTCTTTCGCAGGCGGCGGGTGTGCTGAGGCAGGGCGAGAAGAGAATAAATAGAAAAATAACGTGTGAAAAAGCGAGGTGAGATTTTTGGAGAATTATACGAAGGTGGTGCTGTATGCGTATCCGTTGTTGCGTACGGTGGGAGAAGATTATGCGGAGCATATCCGCAATAAAGCGTTGCTTTCTTACGATAGCGCGATGACGACGGAGCGTTTGGCGGAGTATCTCGCGGAGGAAATTCTCTGCAAAGAACGGCTCGAGTGGCTGAAACGTACGGTGGAGGACGTTTTGTCAAGGCTTAGCGACGTGGAACGGACCTTGGTGGCGATACGATATTTTGGAAAAACGAAAAAAAGTGCGCCGATTCGTGCGGGGCAGAAACGGCGACGGGGACGATAAGGAGAAATGGAGCGAGCGGGCGTATTTTCGACGGCAGCAACGGTTGTCGGAAAAGGTGGGCGCGATGCTACGCGCAAGCGGATTGACAAAGGAGAAATATTTGCAGGAATTTGCTTCGTTGGAGATTTTTAAAAAGATACATCAATATATCGAAGCGGGTAAGGATAGGAAAATTTCCTTGGACGAGCGCAGGTGGCTGAAATAAGCCGATTATTGGGGGCTGGTTGTGATGCCTTGATTGCTCTTTTCGAGGCGTTTTGGCTTGGCGGATTTATTTGTTGGCAGATTTATTTGGTGCTTGGCGGATTTGGTTATTCGTCCGTTTCGTACGGGGGACGGCGGGGAGGCTTTAAAATGAGCGCGGCGAGAATAGGTACGAGCAGGCATAACGCGACGAGGATACCGATTTGCGCTGGGGAGGACGCTGATTTTTCTGATTTTGCAGAAGCGTTGGGTTGTGAGGACGAGGCGTTTTGCGCGAGATAGTCGGCATATTCGGGGTTTTCTTCGTAATACAACGTGGTGGGTTTGGGGATATACCCGAACGAATCGCCGCGCAGGACGTAGCAATAGAGCTGTGCGCCGATACGAAAATCGCCGTAGTAGACGCAAGAGATAGTGATTTGGTCTAAAATCGCGGAATCGGCGTGCTGGGCGTCGCCGTTTATGTAGTAGTGCGCGTCGAAAACGTAATATAGATAGGGGCGTTTGGGGACGTAGTCAACAAAGGTGAGTTGTTCGGTTTTTGCGTAGCCCGTCAGGCGTTTTGCCGCGCCGTCGTCGTAGAGATATTCGACCTTGCAATAGTCGGCGCTGTATTCGAGGATTTTGACGTAATACGTTTTCGGCAGTAAAAAAATGCCGCGCGTTTCGTCGGGGGCGCTGCAAAAATACGTTTCGCTGTCTAAAATGCAGGCGTAACTGCTCGACTGGGGATAGGACGAGGTGGTTGTTGTTTTGGCGGTTTGGAGTATTTGGGCTGTTTGGGTTTGTTGGGTTGTTTTGGCGGTTTTGGACGAGGGGATTTGCGTGGTGGTTTGGTTGGCGATTTGGTTCGCGATAGGGCGTGAAAAGACGCCCGTGCCAAGATAGACGGGCGGAAAAACGCTAAAAAACAGCGTTAAAAAGTATAATATGGGCAGTAGGGCTAAAATCGTGCGTTTTTTCATATTCGTTTTTGGGTTTGGTGGTTTTTTAGAATAGTATAGCGGAAGTAGTATGGGCGGTTTTGGGAGATAAGAGGAGATTATGAAAGAAATTGTAGAAAAGATACGCAGAATCGAGGAAGAACTGCGACGGCGCAGGGAAAACGATTTACTTGCCGCTTATAATATGGGCGAGAAAGTGCACGAGAAACAGTTAGCTTTTCATAAGTGTCCAAAGCGGAATCGCTGGGTGTTCGGCGGAAATCGTTCGGGAAAGACAGAGTGCGGCGCGGTGGAGTGCGTGTATATGGCGCGTGGGATACACCCCTATCGGGAAAATCGGCGAGACGTGTGTGGTTGGGTGGTGTCTCTTTCGGGGCAGGTGCAACGCGACGTGGCGCAGAAAAAGATATTGCGGTATTTGCGGAAGGACTGGATTGAGGAAATCGTGATGTCGAGCGGTAGGCGTGATGCGCCTGAGGACGGAATTATTGATTTTATCCGTGTGAAAAATGCCTTGGGCGGGAGCTCGGTGATTGGGTTTAAGAGCTGTGATCAGGGCAGGGAAAAGTTTCAAGGAGCGTCGCTGGATTTCGTTTGGTTTGACGAAGAACCGCCTGAGGACGTGTATCGGGAGTGTCGCATGCGTGTTTTGGATAGGCGCGGGGATATTTTTGGGACGATGACGCCGTTGAAGGGGTTGACGTTCGTGTATAATGAGATATTTCTCAATCGGCGGTGCGATCCTGAGGCGTGGTATGAGTTTGTGGAGTGGAGCGATAATCCGTATTTGGACGAGGAAGAGGTGCGCGTTTTGGAATCGGCGTTGGACGAGCGGACGTTGCAGGCGAGAAAGTACGGGCGGTTTTTACAGGCAGGCGAGGGGCTGGTGTATCCGGAATTTGATGAGAATATACACGTAATCGAGCCGTTTTCGTTGCCGCCGGAGTGGCAGGATACCATTTCGATTGACCCTGGGCTGAACAATCCGTTGTCGGCGCATTGGTATGCGGTGGATTACGACGATAACGTGTACGTGGTGTTCGAGCATTACGAGGCGGGTAAGGACGTCGATTATCACGCGGCTGCGATAAAGAGTATTTGCGATAGGTTGGGCTGGAAACGGGACGCGCAGGGGCGTGTGCGGGCGTTGATTGACAGCGCGGCGAAGCAGAGGACTTTGGCAGGCGTTAAAAGCGTCGTGGAGCTGTTTTACGAACGTGGGATATTGGTGAATCCCGAAGTGGAAAAGGATTTATTTTCGGGGATCGCGCAGGTGAAGAGTTATCTTAATCAGAAAAACGGACTGCCGAATATTTATATTTTTAATACTTGTCCGCATCTTATCAGCGAGCTGAAAGGGTATTACTGGGGGAGCGGCGACGTGCCGAGGAAGGTGAACGACCATAGTCTAGATGAGATGCGGTATTATTTGATGACGAGGCCGAGAAAAACGCCTGAGCTGGAAAAGAAGAGTGATATTCAGAAAGATAAGGAAAGGCGGCTGAGAGGTATGAAAAAGAAGACGTTTGATTTTTGAGGTGGATTATCGTTGGGTTGTGGTGGAGCGTAGTGGCGCTGTGGGGTGGGTGGGGTTAAAGGTGGTTTTATGGGGTGTTTTTGTGCAAGTTTTTTAAAACGGGGGTAGCAGGTATGCGATGAACGGTTTTGTAGTGGTGAAAGGAGGGCTGAAAAGGAGGACGTATGCGTGAGAGAAAGAAGGAAGAAAAGCTTGGTGATGCGCTGTTGAAGGTGGCACTTGGATATCAAGTGGCGGAGGTGACGGAAGAATGCGCGGAGGTGGACGGGGAACTGAAACTGACGAAGCGGAAAAAGACGAAGAAGGATATTCCGCCTGATTTGAAAGCTGTGCAGCTGTTGTTGGCGACGGACGGCAAAGAGGACTATGGGAACTGGACAGACGAGAAATTGGAGACGGAGAAAAGTAGGCTACTCTCGGCGTTGCAAGACGGCGTAAAAAACGAGGCGAAAAGCGAGGCGCAAAGTGGACTGAAAACAGAGGCGAAAAATGCAGAAGAAGAAAGCGTTGAAAAAACGTCAAAAACGGAAAATGGGGAGGGCATGGTCGAGGTGAAAGCGAAAAAGCCGCGTCCAAAACCGAGAAAAAGAGTGGTGAGAAAGACCAAAAATTAAGGAGGAAATAGGTGTATGACGAAAGCGGAAGAAACGGAAGAAAAGACCACGCGAGAACGCGAGGAAGAACGGATTGCGAGAGAGGTGACGGAGGATTTTCTCAAACGACGTGAGGAAAGACGGTCGGTGGAGAACGGTTGGCTGTTGAATATCAATTTTTTTAGCGGAAATCAGTACTGTGACGTTTCGCCTTTGGGCGGCGTGGTGGAAGAGGACAAGCGTTTTTATTGGCAATCGCGCAGGGTGTTTAATCATATCGCGCCGACGATTGATTCGAGAATTGCGAAGCTGGAAAAGATGAAGCCAGAATTGCGTGTGCGTGCGTTTTCGGACGAAGACGGGGACGTGCAGGCGGCGAAGTTAGCGACGGACGTTTTGAAATACGTGCAGGAAAGAATTGGCCTACGCGAGACGGTGTCCAAGGCTATGGTTTGGTCGGAGACCTGCGGTAGCGCGTTCTATAAGGTGGTATGGGACGAAAAGGGTGGACGTCAAGTGGCGGTGGATTTGGAAGAAAAGCCCGTGTTTGAGGGCGAGGCGCAGGTAATTGCCGTGCCGCCGTTTGAGATTTTTCCCGACCGTTTGGACGCGGAAGATTTGGAAAGCGTGGGGAGTTTGATTCACGCGCAGGCGGTATCAGTGGAATATATTATGGAAAAATTCGGCGTGGCACTTGAAGGCGGCGACGTTTCGAGTATGCTGGTGCGTAGTGAGCCTGCGGCGGGAAAATTGCCGACGGAAGGGACTTCGATGCGTAATATGACATTGAAAAACGCGGAAATTTTGATTGAGCGATATACGAGGCCGAATAGTGAATTTCCAAAGGGTAGGCTGGAAATCGTGGCGGGTGGAAAGCTGCTGTACGTGGGGGATTTGCCTTACGTGAACGAGGAGCGTGGACAGCGCGGTTTTCCTTTCGTTAAGCAGGATTGTTTGCGTTTGCCCGGGGCGTTTTTTGCGAGCAGTGTAATCGATCGGTTGATTCCCGTGCAGAGAGCGTACAACGCTGTGCGAAACAGAAAACACGAGTTTTTGAACCGCTTGTCGATGGGCGTTTTGACTGTTGAGGACGGTTCGGTGGATACCGAAGAATTGGCGGAAGAAGGCTTGTTACCTGGGAAGATTTTGGTGTATCGACAGGGCGGAAAAGCGCCTGAAATGCTCGATTGCGGCAATGTGCCGACGGAATTTAAGGACGAGGAAGAGTGGCTGGAAAAGGAATTTGCGCTGATTAGCGGCGTGAGTGATCTTTCGCAAAATTCTACGCCTGCGAGAGTGACGAGTGCGACGGGGTTGCAGCTCTTGTTGTCGCAGGACGAATCGAGATTGTCGGCGACGGTGGCGAGCATTGAGCGCGCGATGAAGGAAGTGGGCAGACAGATTTTGCGTTTGTATCGACAGTTTGCGGGGACGGCTAGGCTGATGACGCTGACGGGCGAGAACAGAAAGACGCAGGTGTATTATTTTAACGCGGCGTCTTTGGCGGTGAACGACGTGCAGTTTGAATCGCAGGAAGCCGTGACGCCCGAAGAAAAGCGCGCGACGCTGTTGAAACTGTACGAGGCGGGCTTGTTGACGGATGACGAGGGGAAGCTTACGGCGGAGAACAAGAATCGTATTTTGGAGGCGTTTGGGTTTGGCGGATACGAAAACGCGAAGGATATTTCGGCGTTGCATATCGCGAAAGCGGCGGAAGAAAATATCGGCATAAAGCAAGGCGAGGAAATTGCGCCGGATGAATATGACGACCACGGGTTGCATATCCGCGAGCATACGAGATTTTTGCTGTCGGCGGAGTTCCGTTCGGATAAGAAAAACGGGGAATACAAGCAAAGATTTTTGGCGCATATTCAGGCGCATAAAAGAGCGCAAAAATAACGCGCGGCGTTAAAAAGAAAGTGAAAAAAGTGAAATAAAAAAGGAGGAGAGAGGATATGAAAACAGAGGAGAACGTTTGCGTGGAAACGTCCCAGACGGAGGAGATTGCAGCGGCAAAGACAGGCGAGAGGGAAGAAAAAATCGGTCTGAAAGATGCCTCGACGGTGCTGGGGAAGTTTAAGGACGTGGACGCCCTTGCGAGGGCTTACGGCGCTTTGGAAGCGGAATTTACGAGGCGAAGTCAGCGTTTGAAGGAACTGGAGCGTGAGACGGAAAATTTTCGAGGGAAAAGGAACGGCGAGGGTTCGGGGGTGGAAAAACTCCGTAAGAACGCTGCTGTGAAGAGGGCGCAGGCGCGCGCGTTTGACGCGTTCGTGGCGGAGGTGAACGATGCGGCGAAGGGGAAAAACGTGGCGAGTGCTGTGGAAAAGGATGCTCGAAAACCCGTTGGCGAAGGGTGCGAAAATGTTGGGGAGAGCGACGTGGACGTAGAAAATGCGGCTGTGGGCTTGGTGATGGAAAGCGGCGCGAAAGAGGGGAACGGCGCGGCTGTGGATACGGCTGTGGATACGGCTATGGATACGGTTTTGACGACGGAGGCGCAAAAAACGGAGGATCGGACGGCAACGGGAAACGTTGACGGGACTTTGCAGGAGGACGTCTTGAAAGAGACGGCGTCCGTCGCGGAAAACGGAACGGAAACGCTTTCGGCGGAGGAACTGTACGCGCAGGCTGTAAAAAATGAGGACGTGCGGCTGAAAATCATTGGCGAATATCTTGTTTCTTTGGGAAAGAGCGGCGCGCCCGTAACGGCGAGCGGTTTGGGTGCGATTGCAGCGCCACCCTTAAAAGCCAGAACGGTGGGAGATGCCGGTGTTATGGCTTTGAGGTATTTTAAAAAGGGTGCTGTTGAGTAAATGGGCATACCATGTACGCGTTGAAGTGTGTTTTGAGGGCGTAGGGGTGAATTGCAAAAGCGGGTTTTGCGTGAATTGCAAGGCATTTGCCTTGCGTTGCGGCAGTATTTGTATGAGATTGCTTCGCTACGCTCGCAATGACAAGATGGGACTTTGTCAAGATGCAACGGAACGTTGCCTCGCAATGACAAGATGGGACTTTGTCAAGATACAACGGAACGTTGCCTCGCAATGACATAGGATTTGGTCAAGATGCAACGGAACGTTGCCTCGCAATGACAGGATAGGATTTGGTCAAGATGCAACGGAACGTTGCCTCGCAATGACAGGATAGGATTTGGTCAAGATGCAACGGAACGTTGTATGGTATGCAAAAAGTAATATGAAAAAGGAGAAATTTTTATGATAACTATTCAGACTGCGGATAACGCATTGAAATCTTTTTATTTGGACGCGGTGGCGGAGGCTTTGAACACGAAAACAAACCCTCTGTTGGCGCAAATTGAAAAAACAACTGCGGACGTTACGGGTAAAGACGTCAGAAAAGCAGTGAAAATCGGCATTAACGGCGGTATCGGCGCGGGTAGCGAAACGGGCGATTTGCCTACCGCTTCTGCGAACGATTACGTGCAGTTTGTTGCTACATTGAAAAACCTTTACGGTACGATTGAAATTTCCGACAAGGCGTTGCGTGCGTCTGCGAACAACGAGGGCGCGTTCGTCAATCTTCTGAACGAGGAAATGCAATCTTTGATTAAGAGCGCGTCGTTTAACTTTGGTAGAATGCTCTTTGGTGACGGTAGCGGTAAGGTTGCGACGGTTAATTCCGTGGCGGATAATAACGTGCTTTACGTTGACAACGTAAACGGACTCGCGGAAGGCATGATTGTTGATTTTTACAGCTCTACGGGCGAGGCGCTTGAAGACGTGCGCGAGCTGAAAATTCTTGCCGTGGATAGGGAAGCGAAATCGATTAAGATGAGCGGCGCGTCGTTGTCGACCATTGATATTCCCATCGGTTCGGGCGTGTACGTACAATCTTCGTTCGGTCATGAGATTACGGGGCTTGGCGCACTGTTCTCGAATAAGGATATTTACGGCGTTTCCAGAACGAAATCAGTGATGAAGCCGTATGCACAAGAAAACGTGGGCGCGATCACGGAAGAAATTATCCAAAAAGCTATCGATACCATTGAGGAAAATTCGGGTAGCAAGGTGAATTTTATCGTTTGTTCTTGGGGGGTAAAGCGCGCGCTGGTGGCGTATTGCAGAGCGAATAATATTGCTTTGCCGACTGTGGAAGTGAACGGCTATAAGGCGTTGGAATTTAACGGTATTCCCGTAATGGCAGACCGTTTCTGTCCTAAGGGTACTATGTATCTTTTAAATACCGACGACTTTAAACTGCATCAGCTGTGCGATTGGCAGTGGTTAGAAGGGGAAGACGGGAAGATTTTGAAACAGATTCCCGGTAAGCCCGTCTATACGGCAACGCTCGTAAAATATGCGGAGCTTATGTGTGAACGTCCTTGCGGTCAGGGTAGACTTATCGAGATCGACGAGGCGTAAAACGTTGACGCTTTTTTAAGCGTTTGAGTGGGGTTGGGGGTACCCATGTACGCGTTGAGTGCGTTTTTGGGTACTCCCGATTTTTAAAAAAAGGAGGTAGGTATGACGGTAAAAGAAGTGGTGATTGCCGCGGCGACGTCGTTGGGGATCGGGAAATTTGTGCGTGAATATATCGAAGGTTCGTCTGTGTACGGTATGAAAAACACGGAATTATTGCTCGACTGCTATAATATGGTGGAGAACGAGTTGGCGTTGGATTATTTGCCTTTATATGCGGAGGAGGAAGTGGAAACGCAGACGGGGGTTGTTCCCTATTCCATTTTCAGCAGAAAAGCGGTGCGGATTTTGCGCGTGAGCGACGAGTGGGAGAATAGCGCGAAATTTACTTTGTTCCCTGAATATTTAAAAACGCAGCAGGGGAAGGTGAAGGTGGCGTATACGTACACGCCTGAAAAGAAAACGATTGACGATAACAGCGATTATTTGGTGCAGGCGTCCGTGCGGTTGTTGGCGTATGGGGTGGCTGCCGAATACTGCCTTGCCTCGGGGATGTACGAGGATGCGGCGGTGTGGGATAAAAAATATAAGGACGCAATCAACGCGGCGTATAAGGCGGCACCTTGTCGTAGATTGCAATCGAGATGGTGGGCGTAATGATTGGGTTTTTGAAAAAGAAATTTGAATCGAACGCGAAAACGAAAATGGTGACAATCAACCGTTTTTGCGGCTATGAAAGCGGTAAGGCGGGAGTGATGGACTCGAAAAACAGCGTGAATTGCGATTGCGTGAGCGGCGCGATACGTTCGGGGATCGGCTTGGAGCCGTTGTTGACGGATTCGGGCGCGATGATCGATTATAAGCAAGAAAATGAAGTGGCGCAGTTTTATTGGCTGAAAGCCAAGCAAACGGACGGTTCGTATACTCGTAAGATGACGATTGCCGTCAACGGGTCGCTTTTCTTCTATAATGACACGGATAAGACGTTGATAAGAAAGATGTTGATGTCGAAGCCTGAATTGGATACCGTTTACGACGCGCAAGGCAATGCGTATATGGCGTACGTAACGTCGGCGACGGGGCTGCGATTGTATAGCGAAGCGAGCGGTTTGAAAACGACTGCTGTGACGAAGGCGTTGGGTTTTTGTGTGTTCAAAGACCGTGTTTTTGCGGCGGTGAGCCCGTTTACAGTGGCGTATTCGGCGCCGTTGGCTCCGACGGATTTTAGCGAGACGGTGGATGATAGCGGTAAGATATATTTGCCTAACGATAGCTGTGGAAAGCTGTTGACGATTCGCGCGACGGAAGAGGATTTATATGTTTTTTACGAGCGTGGCGTGACGCATTTGAAACCTAGCGGCGCGGCGAGAGATTTTGAAGTGACGAGGTTGGCTTATAACGGCGGACCGATTGTCAAGAAGTCTATTTTTGCGTGCCGTGGGAAGATGGTGTTTTTGGCGCAGGACGGGCTGTACGTTTGCGAGGGCAAAAAGACGCGTCGGATTTGTGAAAAGATGAAAGTGCAGTTGGCGGAGGATTCCGATAAGTGTAGGGCTTCGGGATGCGCGGGGAAATATCTTTTGAATTACGACGACGAGTGGCGAGGACAGGTGTTGCTCGTGCTGGACGTGGAAAAGGAAGAAGGGTATTTCGGGACGTATTTGCGGAGTTTGAGCGATTGCGACGGCTTGGCGGTGTGTAACGTGGACGGATGTTTGCGGTATGCGAAAGAGTTTGGCACGTTGCCTGTAGGCGCGCAGTATCGATTTGAATCGACAAATCAAGACTTTGGTATCAAGGGCAGAAAGACGCTGCGCGCGATTCGTCTTAAAGGCGTGGGTTCGATAGAGGTGACGGTGTCGGTGGATAATGGGCGCGTGGAAAAAACGGAGGCTTTGAATTTTATTAACGGCGTAGCGACGATGCATATCGGCGCGCGTGGGGAAAATTTTGCTTTTACGTTTGTTTTGTACCATTACGGCGAGGTATCGGAGCTGACTGCCGAGCTTGTTTTGGAATAACAAAAGGAGGCGGATATGGAAATCGATATTATTTCGTACACGGACGCGCAGTATGCGGCGCTGAGCGAAGAGCAGATTTTGGAAGTGAAGGCGGCGCAAATGAAAAAGAATCGTTTGGCGGCGAAGTTGAGCGAGGATATGCAACGGGAGAAGCACCGTTTGGTGTCGGCGGGGATTTATTTTTCGCCGATATGGGGTTTGGTGCAGGCGAAGTTGCAGGCGGCGTATGACGCGGAAGTGGAAAACGTGCGTGAATCGCTGTTATTTTATCTGCGTTTTTCGGGAAAACCGTCCGAGGAGGAGACGGAAAACGCGCCGTATGACGTGGATTATTCGTTGTCGGATACCGAGCGGTATACGCAGGTGAAGACGTATTATGAAAGAACGTATACGGACGGAGCGAAGAGGTTTGCGGCGTTCAAGGCGGATACGGTGGCGAAGCGGTATTTGGGGGAATTGTACGCGACGTTGTACGATTATTTCTTGGAGAGCGCGTGAGGTGTGTTTATGGCGGGGCTGTGGGAAGCAGCCCCGTTTTTCTTTGTGGGAAATGATTGACAAGGAAAGAAAAAAGTGGTAAACTATAATTGCGACTCAAACTTCATAACTTTTTAGGCGAAGTATACTTCTTTGGTAGGAGTGTATCTTTTTCGCGTTACAAAAAAACCTTCGTTTTGAAGAGTTATGAGTAGTTTGTGTCGCAACAAAGCGAGAAGGACATTTTTACAGGTGTCGTTCCGTTTTGTGAACGGCACTTTTTTTATTTACAGGAGGCAGGTGTATGTACGAAACGCCAAAATTGCAAGTGATTGCATTTGAAAAAGAGGACGTCGTTTGTTCGAGTGTATTCGGCGACGAATGGTCGGATGAAAACGCAAATGAAGACGGTTGGACCTAATTTGCGAACAAACAAAACGGTGAAAATATAAGGAGCAGGATTATGAATAAAATCAAAAAAAGTATCATAACGGCGTTGTCTTGCGCGGTGTTGCTGTTGTTTGGCGCGGTTTTGGGCGGCATAGCGGCACAGCCGAAAAAGGCGGTAAAAGCGGAAACGGCAGAAACGCCCACGTTGACGGTGGTGTCGAACAATCTCTCGTATTCCGAATCTATTTATCTGCTGTACGCAGTAGGTGGTAGCGGTTTTGACCGTGAAACGGACAGAATCCAAATGCTGTTCTGGGAAGAACCGCAGGCGGAATATACATACGGTACGCAGAAATACGTATCGACGAGCACGAGCATAGCGACGGTAAAAGGACAGAGCTGTGTAATTTTCTATTCCGACGGTTTAGCGGCGAAGCAAATGACGTTGGACGTTTTTGCGCGCGCATACGTGGAAGTGGACGGCGTAGGCTATTACAGCGACGTGACGAAATTCAGCGTGCTGGAATACGTATATACCATACGCGAAAAGGGCGGTTTGAGCCAAGTGCAAATAGACTTTTTTAAGGCTATGTTGGACTACGGCGCGGCGGCACAGCTGATGTTTAATTATAAAATCGACCGTCTTGCGAACGCTACGTACTACAATATCAAGACGGTGAACGGCGTGCTGAAAGACGGATTCCCTCAGGGTAGATATCAGATGAACGAGGAAATCACCCTTAGGGCAAATCCCGCGCCTGAGAATTGCGAGTTTGCTGCTTGGGTGAATACAAACGGGGATATCGTTAGCAACGACGAGGTTTGTGTTATTGCCACTACTGGTACGGAAACGTACACGGCTACGTATAACGAGGACGCGAAAGGCTTTTTGTATACGTTGTCGGGCGGTGAATATACCGTGACGGGCTATGAGGGCGCGGATACGGACATTGTAATTCCTGCAACGTATAACGGCTTGCCCGTGACGAGCATTGCGGCGAGCGCTTTTGAAAACAAAGGCTCGTTGACGAGCGTGACGATTGGCGATAACGTGACGACGATAGGCGCAAGGGCGTTCTTCTATTGTAGAGGTTTAACGCGCGTAGTGCTTGGCAATAGCGTAATGAATATTGCAGACGACGCTTTTGAAGCTTGCTATAAATTGGTAGAGGTGGGCAATAAATCGTCGCTGACTATAACGGCAGGCAGCACTGCGAACGGCTTTGTGGCAAACTATGCCAAGGCGGTGTATGCCGATTCGTACAGCACCAAGCTTTCCAAGGATGCAAACGGATATGGTATCTATACGGACGGCGCGCAAAAAATCCTTATGGGATATAGCGGCGCGGAAACGACTTTGACGCTCCCCGAGGGAATTACGGATGTCTATAAATACGCGTTCCTTGGCTGGACGAATTTAACGAGCGTTGTTGTTCCTAATAGCGTAACGAGCCTTGGCAGAGATGCGTTTAACGGTTGTACCAGTTTGGCGAGCGTGAACATTCCCAGCTCCGTTACGAGTATCGAGCCGTATACGTTCTATAATTGTAGCAGTCTTACAAGCATTGAGATTCCCGAGGGTGTTACGAGTATTGGAGAGCTTGCGTTCTCTAAGTGTAGCGGTTTGACGGGATTGGAAATTCCTGAAGAAGTAACGAGTATTGGTGTATACGCGTTTAGAGAGTGTAACGGTTTGACGAGCGTGGTAATCCCTAGCAACGTAACGAGTGTTGGCGAAGGCGCGTTCTACAACTGCGCTAATTTGACGATTTATTGCGTGGCGGAAAGCAAGCCTGACGGTTGGAACGATAATTGGAACTTGTCGAATTGTCCTGTGGTTTGGGCTTGTGAAGGGTTGACGTTTAGTTTGTCGAACGGGGAATATACCGTGACGAATTTTTCAGGTAATGCTACGGGGGTTGTTATTATCCCTAAAAGATATAATGGTTTGCCAGTGACAAGCATTGGTAATTATGCGTTCGAATATTGCAGAGGTTTAACGAGTGTGACGATACCCAACAGTGTAACGAGTATTGGTACTGGGGCGTTCTTTGATTGCAGCGGTTTGACGAGCGTGGTGATACCTGACAGCGTAACAAGCATAGGAGATAGTGCGTTTTATAATTGCGACAGTTTAACTAGCGTGACGATTCCTGATAGTGTAACGAGCATTGGGGCCCGAGTGTTTGAGAATTGTAGCAGTATAAAAGATGTTTATTATACAGGCGACATAGCGTCATGGTGTCAGATTTCGGGCTTGTCGAGCATTATGCGTTATGAGTTAAGAAATAAAAATTTGTATATTGATAATGAGTTGATTGCGGGCGATTTGGTAATACCTGACAATGTAACGAGCATTTGCGATGATGCGTTCTCTAATTGTTTGGGTTTAACGAGTGTGATAATACCCGAAAGTGTGATGGAAATTGGCGATAGTGCATTTAGAAATTGTTATAGTTTGACCGAGGTATACAATAAATCGTCATTACAATTAACAGCAGGTAAAATGGACGAAAATCATAGTTACGTATCTTTCTATGCAAGGGCGGTTTATACCGATTCGTATAGCAGTAAGCTTTCCACGGATGCAAACGGATATATCATCTATACGGACGGTGAGGAGAAAATACTTATAAGGTATACAGGTAAAGAGACGGACTTGGTATTACCTAGAGATATTACGCAAATAAATCATGGGGCATTCTTTGGCAGTAACACTCCAACAAGTGTGGAAATTTCCGACAGTGTAACGAGCATTGGCTATCATGCGTTCTATAATTGTAGTAGCTTAACGAGCGTGATAATTCCCGACAGAGTGACGAGTATTGGGGATGAGATGTTCGCGCATTGCTACGGCTTAACTAGCGTGACGATTCCTGATAGTGTAACGAGTATTGGCGATAGGGCGTTCAATTGTTGTGTTAGCTTAACGAGTGTGAAGATACCCGACAGAGTGACGAGTATTGGTTGGGAGGCGTTCCATGGTTGCACTAGCTTAACAAGCGTGGTGTTTGGTGATGGCGTAACGAGCATTGGTGAGGATGCGTTCAATTGTTGCACTAGCTTAACAAGCGTGGTGTTTGGTGATGGCGTAACGAGCATTGGTGAGGGGGCGTTCGCTTTTTGTGACAAATTAACGAGCGTAGTGATACCCGACAGTGTGACGAGGGTTGGTGATAGTGCGTTCTCTAATTGCGACAGCCTTACGAGCGTGGTGATAGGCAACGGCGTAACGAGCATTGGTGATTGGGCGTTCGAGAGGTGCACTAGCTTAACGAGTATTGAATTTAAGGGCACGATGGAGCAATGGTATGCAATAGAAAAAGGGAGTACTTGGATGTATAACGTTCCTGCGGAAAAGGTTGTATGTAGTGACGGGGAAGTGGCGTTGTAAGTGAATTGCCTACGGCGTGAATTGAAACGAGGGTTTCGTGAATTGCGTTCGGCGAACGCGTGAATTGCAAAGCGTTGCTTTGCGTTGCGGCTGTGATTCCTATAAACAAAAAAGCAAGCGGAAGATACAAGAAAGGTAAAACTTGTTTTCTTTCAACGCTTGCTTTTTTTGCGCTTTTTTGGTATAATGAAATATGATAAATTAAAGTATACTTAAAAAGTATACTTTCGGAGGAGAAAATTATGCCTGTGATTGCTGTGAAAAAATTAAACGAAAACGCTGTACTGCCTACGTACGGTTCGGAATTTGCCGCGGGGGCGGATTTGTACGCGCTCTCGGATGAGGATATCGTTTTTGCGCCCGGGGAAACTAAGTTCGTGCATACGGGTTTGGCTATGGAAATCCCCGAGGGGTATGCGGGGCTTGTGTACGCGCGCAGTGGGCTGGCGAGTAAGCGCGGGCTTGCGCCTGCGAATAAGGTCGGCGTGATTGATGCCGATTATCGTGGGGAGATTATGGTCGCGCTGCACAATCACTCGGATATGGAACAGAAGATTGCGCCCAAGGAACGCATTGCACAGCTCGTTGTGACGCCCTTTTTGAAAGCGGAATTTGAAGAGAGAGAAACGCTCGCGGAGACGGTGCGAGGCGAGGGCGGCTTTGGTAGCACGGGTACGAAATAATTTTCGGCGTAAAGTATGCGAAATGATTTTTGACGAAAATGTACGAAATGATTTTCGACGGGTAGGAGAACGAAAAACGAGAGGACGCGGTTATTTGGCGGCGTGTGAGGTGTTGATATGTCAATGAGAATGCGAAAAAAGAGAAATTTTGACGCGCGCATGGAGGCGTGCGGGGATTTGCTGTTGGCGCACGGCGCGAACGGGATTTTGAATATGAAAGAGGCGGCGGAGAACTACCGCGCGCTGATTGATTTTGCGGCGGCGTTCGGAAACGAGAATCCCGTGGCGCTGGAAATCGGCTGCGGAAAGGGCGGTTTTGTATGCGCGCTTGCGAAAGAGAACCCGTCTATCAACTATCTCGCGCTTGAAAAAATGAGCAACGTGATTTTGACGCCGATGGAAGAGGTGAAAAAGCAGGGGATTGAGAATATTCGTTTTTTGAATATTCGCGCGGAGTGTTTGCCCTGTTATATTCCCGAGGGGAGTTTGGACGCGATTTATCTGAATTTTTCCACGCCGTTGCCCAAGCTGGGCTATGCGACGCAGCGTTTGACGCACCGTAATTTTTTGGAGGTGTATAAAAAACTGCTAAAAAAGGGCGGTAAAGTGTTGCAAAAGACGGACGATAGGGATTTCTTTGATTTTTCGATTGAGGAATTTAAGGCATGCGGATTTGCGCTGGAAAACGTGACGTATAATTTGCACGAGAACGGAAATCCTGCGTGGAATATCGTGACGGAATATGAACAAAAATGGGTGGAAAGAGGTCTGCCGATACATCGTTTGGAAGCGGTGCTGAAAGACTAAACGATAGGGGCAGGTATGCGTTGAACGCAATTTTTTGATAAAATTATTGGACGTTGAGGAGAAAAATAATGAGCACGATAACGTATGAAGAATACGAGAATATAGAAAAGGAAACGGATGGCAACGCCGACGTTAAAAGAGCCTGGAAAATACTGACGGCGGATAAGAAAAAGACTTTTGTCGTCGTGCAGTTTTCTACGCCCTCGCGCATTAGCATTGGCGAGTGGTTTGGTTTGGCGCGCGGTGAGGACGGTATTGGGAAAGTCGTGACGGCGCTTCGGGCGTTGGGTGTGGATGCCGTTGTGGATACGGCGATTGCGGAGGACGCAATGGCTACGTACGAGGCGGCGAACGTTTGGCAAAGGCGCAAAAAAGGCATTACGGCGCCGTACATTTCCACCCGCTGTGACGCGTTTGCGGAAGTGGCGAACGAACTGCTTGTAGGGCTGGACGTGCCGCAAATGCTGACGGCGTCGGAGATGTCCGCGCGGTTGGTTAAGGAATATTACGCGGAAAAATGCGCGGAAAATACACCTGAAAAGAAGGTGCGCGTGATTGCGATAGAGCCTTGTAAGGCGCGCAAGAGCAGTTTTTATGCGGACGTGGTGCTGACGACGGAAGAGCTGGCGGGGATTTTGGCGGATGCGACGATTAACGCCGAGGTGAGCCTGCGCTTGCTGAAAAAGGGCGCGTTGGATACGCCGCTTGGAAAAAGCTCGGCGTGCGGATATTTGACGGGGAAACGCGGCGGCGCGGCGGAGGCTGTGGCTCGGTGTTTGCTCGCGGATAAGTCGGAAACGGCTTTGCGGAAACTCTCGTATAGTGGTTTTTATGGCAATAAAGGGCGCGCGGAGGCGGTCGTGAAAGACGGGGAAACGGAGTGGCGTTTTGCCGTTGTGCAGGGTTTGAAAAAGTTGCGCGCGTTAATCGAGGACGTGAAAAACGGTGCGGCGAGATACGATTACGTGGAAGTCGTGACCTGCGAGGGCGGCTGTGTGTGCGGCGACGGTCAGCTGAGTGTTTGTGGCGACGTAGCGGACGGGCGCGCGGCGGGTGTTTTGCGCGCGGCGGGTTTGACGGCGTTGGCGCAAAAATGTGGTTTGGCGGCGGCGAACGAGAATTTTGCCGTGAGTGAATTTACCCAGAAATGGGAGCGGACGTTGCGTGAAAAAGGGCTTGGCTGGGATGACGAAGACGACGAGGACGAAGTGGACGAAGACGTGCGCGAGGTGGCGTCCGTTGTGCTGGGCAGAGTGCGTAGGTCGGTGGACGAGCCGCAGGAAACCAAGACGGTGGCGTTGAAAAAAGAGCCTGCCGAAGAATTGCGAAAAGTTGAACCTATCGAAGAAGTCGTTGAGGAGATTGTAGAAGAACCTGTCGAAGAGGTTGTTGAGGAGATTGTAGAAGAACCTGCCGAAGAGGTTGTTGAGGAAATCGAAGAAGAACCTATCGAAGAGGTTGTTGAGGAGATTGTAGAAGAACCTATCGAAGAGGTTATAGAAGAAATCGTAGACGAACCTATCGAAGAGGTCGTTGAGGAAAGCGTAGACGAACCTATCGAAGAGGTTGTTGAGGAGATTGTAGAAGAACTTGCCGAAGAGGTTGTTGAGGAAATCGAAGACGAACCTATCGAAGAGGTTGTTGAGGAGATTGTAGAAGAACCTATCGAAGAGGTTATTGAAGAAATCGTAGACGAACCTATCGAAGAGGTGGTTAAGGAGATTGAAGAAGAACCCGTCGAAGAGGTTGTTGAGGAGATTGTAGAAGAACCTATCGAAGAGGTTGTTGAGGAAAGCGTAGACGAACCTATCGAAGAGGTTGTTGAGGAGATTGTAGACGAACCCGTCGAAGAGGTCGTTGAAGAAACCGTTAAAAAGGATGAGCCGAAACAAGACCCTTACTATCGGAGAATGTCTAATCGCGATCGTCGAAAGATGAAACGTTTGAAGAAGGAAGGGAAATGGGAGCAGGCGGAAACGAAAGAGGTTGTGACGGAAGCCCCGATTAAGGAAATCGCGGAAGAGGTTGAGGAACAGCCCATCGTTGAGGTAGAACCTGCCGTTGAGGAACAGCCCATCGTTGAGGTAGAACCTGCCGTTGAAGAACAACCTATTGTTGAGGTAGAACCTGCTGTTGAGAAGCAGCCTATCGTTGAGGTAGAACCTGCCGTTGAGGAACAGCCCATCGTTGAGGTAGAACCTGCCGTTGAAGAACAACCTATTGTTGAGGTAGAACCTGCTGTTGAGAAACAGCCTATCGTTGAGGTAGAACCTGCCGTTGAGGAACAGCCCATCGTTGAGGTAGAACCTGCCGTTGAAGAACAACCTATTGTTGCAGAAGAGGTAGCGGAAGAGTCTGCCGAGGTAATCGTTGAGGAAACGTTCGAGGAAACAACGGAAACGGTTGAGAATACAACGGAAGAGGTTGTGGAAAAACAAGACCCGTATCATACGAGATTGTCGGGGCGGGACCGTCGTAAGATGAAACGCAAAAAGAACGGCAATAAATAATACGACAATTATAAAGAAGAGATTGGATATGAAAAAATTCAGTAAAAAAAGTGTGGTGGCTTTATTTGCGGCGTTTTTTGCCGCGATAGGGTTTGTCGGTTGCAAGGGTGATGGCAAGGCGCCTGCTACGAGCAGTAACGAGCCGAGCACGCAGGAAATCACGGTGTATATGCCCGACGGTGCGCCGGCTATGGCGTTTGCGGCGTTGATGCAGTCGGATACCAAAACGGACGGCGTTACCTATCGCGTCGTCAATCCGTCCGTGATTGCTACGAAAGTAAAATACGAGGACGCATCGAAAAATGCGGACGTGTGCGTTTTGCCGATTACGGCGGCGAGCAAACTGCTTGGCAACGGCGAACAATATCAAATGCTGGGCACGGTCACGAACGGCAATTTGTATATTTTGTCCAAAAACGAGGGTGTGATTGCCGATTTTGCGGCAAATGAGAACGATTTGTCTCACCTTTTGGGCAAGACCGTGGGTGTGATGAAAATTAACGAAGTGCCCGGTATGACGTTCAAATGTATTCTCGACGGCTACGGCGTGGCTTGGCAAGAGCTGAAAAACGACGGCGAAGTGGCGGCGGATAAGGTCAATCTCAAAGCGATTGCGGACGCGACGGCTATCGATCCTTTGGATACGAGCGTGGCTTGTTACGTCGTGGCGGAGCCTGCGGCGAGCGTGCGCGTGAAAAAGAACGGTTTTACCGTCGTTGGCGATTTGAACGATTTGTACGTTGGTAGCGCGGCGAAAACGGCAGGCACGGTGACGTCGGACGTGCAGAAAACGGGCGCAACGCAGGGTTTTGCGGGGTATCCGCAAGCGGTACTGGTGGCGAAAAAGAGCCTGATAGAGAGCGACAAGGCGCGTATCGAGGCGTTTATGGATAGCGTAAATAAGTCCTGCTTGTCGCTGCTGAACGGGGAACTTGACGGCGCGGCAATCGTGGCGGCGGTGACGGCGCATTTAGAGGATTCGTCCTATGCGACGACGCTAAACGCAGGCGTTTTGAGCCAAGACGTGGTTTTGCGTTGCGGTGTGGGATTTGTGGAATCGAGCGTTTGCGCGGATGCGGTGAAGTCGTATTTGCGCCGTATTATCGCGGTGAACGCGAGCGCGGCGAAGGAAGTTGACGACAAATTTTTCTATTTTGACAGTAGTTTGTGATTTGAATAATCAAGCGCAAAGATTTGAAGTAAAGATTTGAAATATAAAGAAAAAGACGGATTGTATTCGTGTGGGGTGAACCGCATATGTCGGAAAAGGCAAAGGGTAAAAAATGGCTGAATATCGTATGGAAAAACGCCTGGCAAACGCTAGTGGCGTTGGCTTTCCTCGTCGTCGTTTGGCTAGTGGCGCAAAAGAGCGTGGGGAACGAATTGCTCGTGCCGTCCTTTGCCGATTGTGTGAAAGAGGGCTGGCGGTTGATGCGAAACGACGGGTTTTGGACGGCGTTTTTCAACACCCTTGGCAGAGTGCTTTTTGCCTTTTTTATATCTTTCGTTTTGGCGGCGATTTTTGCTGTCATTGCGTACACGGTAGCCCCGTTTCGTCGAATTTTGTCGCCGATTGTCACGCTGTTGCGCTCGGTGCCGACGCTGGCGGTGCTCCTCATTGTATTGGTGTGGACGAACGCGGCGACAGCGCCTATCGTCGTGGCGTTTTTGTCTTTATTCCCGATGCTGTATGCAGGGATTTTGGCGGCTTTGTTCTCGGTGGACGAGGAATTGGTGGTGATGAGCCGCGTATATAACGTGCCGTGGCAACGCAGAGTGTTGCAATTATTTTTGCCCTCGGCGGCGCCGTACGTATTGCGCGAGGCGAGCGCGGCGATTGCTTTTTCCTTAAAGCTTGTCGTGTCGGCGGAGGTGTTGGCGAACACGTACAAGAGCCTTGGCGGTATGATGCAAGAGGCGCGGCTGTATTTAGAAATGCCGACGCTGTTTGCCCTTGTCGTCGTGACTTTTCTCGTCGGTATCCTTTTAGAAACGCTGGGCGCGGCGATTGCCACTCTCGTGGAAAGGAGGGTGAAATGAAAATAGCCATTTCAAAATCGTACGGCGAAAATAACGTCTTTCAGGATTTGTCCTTAGAGATAGAAAACGGCACGATTACGTGCGTGTTAGGCGAATCGGGTGGTGGTAAAACCACGCTTTTGAATATCCTCGCAGGGCTGATTCCTTACGAGGGCAACGTGACGGACGTGCCGAAAACGATCGGGTATATCTTCCAAGAACCGCGCTTGTTGCCCAACCTCACTGTAGAGGAAAATTTGCGCTACGTGGGGGGCATGTACGAGTCTATTGAGGATATTTTACAAAAAACGGAGCTTTTTGCGTTGCGAAATAAACGCCCGAAAGAGCTGTCGGGCGGTGAAAAACAGCGCGTGGCGATTGCGCGTGCGTTCCTGTCGGTGGATAAAGAGGGTTTGTTGTTGTTAGACGAACCGTTCTCCTCGCTCGACACGGCGTTAAAAATTCGCCTTTCGAGGGTATTTGCGCGGCTGTGGCAGGAAAAACAGCCGACGGTGGTGTTTGTGACGCACGATATTGAAGAGGCGTGTATGTTAGGACAGCGAATCGTGGTGCTCAAAGACGGCAAAATCGCGTTTAACGAGCGGCTTTTAGGTGTGGAATTGCCAAGAGATTACGGCGAAGCGTCCGAGATAAAAAAGCGACTGCTTGACGTATTATTGCAGGAATAAAAAATAATAAACAGGATAAAATTACCTCGTGTTGTAAAAACGCGAGGTTGTTTTTTTGTCGAAAAATATAGCGAAACAAAAAACGTGAAACACCTTGATTTTAAAGGAAAAGAGGGGAGTGAACGCAGAAAAATACGGCAAATAGATATTTAAATATGCACAGGTAGGTATTTAAGTATGCACAAGTGCGCGTATGAAAATATGTAAATTTGTTCGTCCACGCAGGCGTTTTATTTCTCAAAATCGCTTGATTTTATCGATAATTTTGGGTATAATATAAGAAAAGATACTATAAAAAAGTGAAACGGGAGGAAAAATTTTGAAAAACGCAGCGGAAAATAAGGAAGTGAAAGAAATATCCAAGGCAACGCTGGGGCGTATGCCACTGTATTTACATTTTTTGCAGGAAGAAAATTCCAAGGGGGCGCAATACATATCCTCGACGGTGATTGCGCAAAATATTTCCGTATCGTCGGTGCTTGTACGAAAAGACCTAGCTTTGGTGTCCTCCGAGGCGGGCAGACCGCGTTTGGGGTTTGCAATCAGTCGTTTAATCGTCGATATTGAAAAATTCTTAGGCTACGACAATCTTTCCGAGGCGATTATCGTTGGCGCAGGCGGTTTGGGACGTGCGTTTTTGGGTTATGAGGGCTTTAAGAACAACGGTTTGAATATCGTGGCGGCGTTCGACGTGTCGGAAAAGTTGATTGGGAAAAAGGTGTTGGATAAGGAAATATTGCCTATTTCTGCCATGGAGGCGTTCGTGCGTGAGCGGAATATCCGTATCGGGATTATCACCGTGCCCAAAACGGCGGCGCAAGAGGTGCTGAATAAGATGGTGGAGGCAGGGATTAAGGCGATATGGAATTTTGCGCCTGCGCCTTTACGTGCCCCTAAGGAAGTGGTGTTAAAGACGGAGGATTTGGCGGCGTCGCTCGCGATGCTGGCTGGGAAGTTGTACAAGACGGGCGAGAGATAACGCGCGCTCCGTTTCTTTTTGTCGTTGACGTAAAGACGGGCGGCGAAAGGAGAGGTATGACGGAACGGAAAACGAAAACGGGAAAAACGAGCGAGAACGTAGGCGAGGATTTGCAGGCGATTTTGGCGCGTGTGCGCGCGGCGCAGGTGGAATATTCCGCCTATCCGCAGGAAAAAGTGGACGAAATATTCAAGGCGGCGGCAACGGCGGCGAACGCGGCGCGAATACCGCTCGCAAAAATGGCTGTGGAAGAAACGGGCATGGGGGTTTTTGAGGACAAAGTGCTGAAAAATCATTATGCCGCGGAGTATATCTACAACCGATATAAAAATGAAAAGACTTGCGGTGTAATCGAGCGCGACGAGGCGAACGGCTACACAAGGATAGCCGAATCGATTGGGGTAGCGGCGGCGGTAATACCGACCACGAATCCCACTTCGACGGCTATTTTTAAAGCTTTAATTTGTTTAAAAACACGCAACGGATTGATTATGTCACCACATCCGCGCGCGAAAAATTGCACGATAGCGGCGGCGAAAATCGTGGCGGAAGCGGCAGTGCAGGCAGGCGCGCCCGAGGGGATTATCGGCTGGATAGAAAACCCGTCGGTGGAAAGCTCGGCTCAGCTTATGAAAGAATCGGATATTATTTTGGCGACGGGTGGGCCGCAAATGGTGCGCGCGGCGTATTCTTCGGGAAAGCCCGCTATTGGCGTGGGCGCAGGGAATACGCCTGCCGTTGTGGATTCGTCCTGCGATATACGGCTCGCTGCGGCGTCCATCGTGCATTCCTAGACCTTTGACAACGGGGTGATATGCGCATCTGAGCAGGCGGCGGTGGTTGATTGCGCTATTTACGACGATTTTAAGCGGGAATTGGAAACGCTCGGCTGTCATTTTTTAAACGCCGAGGACGCGGAAAAATTACGCGCGCTGATGTTCGGCGAGGGGCGGTTGAATCCTGCTATCGTAGGGCAGACGGCAAGGCGAATTGCGGAGCTTTGTGGTATCCATGTACGCGATGAAACGAAAATTTTGGTCGCGGAAGTGCAATCCGTAGAGGCGGACGAGGTGTTCTCGCAGGAGAAGTTATCGCCCGTTTTGGCGATGTATAAAGCGGCGGATTTTACGGACGCGCTGGACAAGGCGGATACGCTCGTGCGAGGGGGCGGCTTTGGGCATACGGCGTCTATTTATATCGACGTAGATAAGGCGGCAACGCGGCTTGCGGCGTTTTGCGAGCGTATGAAAACCTGCCGTATTCTCGTCAATACGCCTGCGGCGCAGGGTGGTATCGGGGATTTGTATAATTTTCGTTTAACGCCGTCGCTGACGCTTGGCTGTGGCTCGTGGGGCGGTAACAGTGTGTGCGAAAACGTCGGGATTAAAGAACTGATTAACGTAAAAACGGTGGCGGAACGGCGTGAAAATATGCTGTGGTTTCGCGCGCCGGAAAAGGTGTATTTTAAACGTGGCTGTCTTTCGACGGCGCTCAAAGAACTCGGCTCGGAAGTATATAATAAACGTCGCGCATTTATCGTGACGGATAAATTTTTATACGAATCGGGTATGGTGAAAAAAATCACGGACGAGCTGGACGGGTTGGGGATTACACATACGGAATTTTTCGATGTCACGCCCGATCCAACGCTGGTGTGCGCGAGAGAGGGTGCGCGGCGTATGAGCGCGTTTTCGCCCGACGTCATTATCGCACTGGGCGGCGGCTCGCCTATGGACGCGGCGAAGATTATGTGGGTGCTGTACGAGCATCCGCACGTAGATTTTGCCGACCTTGCCATGCGGTTTATGGATATTAGAAAACGGGTGTTTGGGTTCCCGAAAATGGGCGGTAAAGCAACGTTTGTGGCAATCCCGACGACGGCGGGGACGGGCAGTGAAGTGACGCCGTTTGCCGTTATCACCGACGAGAGTACGGGGGAGAAATATCCGCTCGCCGATTATGGATTGATGCCCGATATCGCCGTGTGCGACGTGGAGCTTATGATGGATATACCCCAAAAACTCACCGCATACGCAGGCTTTGACGCGCTGTCGCATGCGATAGAGGCGGTGGCGTCGCTTTTGGCAACGGACTTTTCCAACGGGCTTGCATACGAGGCGATTTCGCTACTCATCGCGTACCTGCCCCCTGCATTTTCAAAAGGCAGAGCGGATATGACGGCGCGAGAAAAGGTTGCGAACGCGGCTACGATGTCGGGTATGGCGTTTGCGAACGCGTTTTTGGGTGTGTGTCACTCGATGGCGCATAAGTTGGGTGCGCGGTGGCATTTGGCACACGGCTTGTCCAATTCGTTGTTGCTTGTGGAAGTGATGCGATTCAACGCGTCGTCGTCGCCTGAAAAGATGGGTACGTTCCCGCAGTATAGCTATCCCGATTGTCTTTCGCGGTATGCAAAAGTCGCGAAATACGTGGGCTGTCAAGGGGAAACGGACGAGGAATCGTTTGAAAATTTGACAGCGAAGATAGAGGAATTGCAGGAAACGTTGGAGTTGCCGCGGACGATTAAAGAGGCGCTTGGGGAAAGAGTGAGTGAAAAGGAGTTTTTGGATAGCGTGGATAAAATGAGCCAAGACGCCTTTGACGACCAGTGTACGGGCGCGAATCCGAGGTATCCGCTTGTGCGCGAGATTAAGGAAATGTACCTGCGCGCGTATTACGGGAAATGACGAAAGGGTAAAAGAAAAAACTCTCCTAAGTAAAAGGAGAGTTTTTTAACGCTTGTTATAAGGAATTGTCTAAAAAATTCTTGCAAAAAGGTCGGCGGTGTGGTATACTAAACCTATGATGAATCTCAACGTATTTTCTCAAAAACGTATATGCGTGGCAATCAGCGGCGGAGTGGACTCCGTTGCGCTTTTGCATTATTTAAAAACGCACGCGGCGACGTTTGGGTATACGTTGTGCGCCGCCCATTGCGAGCATGGGATCCGCGGCGAGGAAAGCGTTGCGGATATGCGCTTTGTGGAGGCGTTTTGTAAAAAGCTCGGTGTGCCGCTTTTCATTTTTCGGGAGGATTGCGTCGCGCTTGCGAAAAACACGAAAGAGAGCCTAGAAACGGCGGCGCGGAATTTTAGGAAACGTAGCTTCGCCACGCTGCTTGAAAAGGGCGAGGCGGATTATATTGCGACGGCGCACCACGCCTTGGATCAGGCGGAAACGGTGTTGTTCCGTATCGCGCGGGGCACGGCGCTGTGGGGCGCGCGTGGGATTGCGGAAAAAGACAGCGGGTACGTGCGGCCGTTTTTGAGCTGGTCGCGTAAGGAAATAGAGGACTACGCGCGAGAAAACGGCTTGGAATATCGCGTGGATAAAACGAATTTTCAGCAGGACGCAACGCGGAACAAGCTCCGCCTTGAAATTTTGCCTCGTTTGGAAACTGCCGTATCGGGCGCGACGGGCAATATCGCGGGTTTTGCACAGGTGGCGGCAGAGGACGACGCGCTGTTGCAAGAATATGCCAAGGAACTGCTTTCCTTTGGCACAGATGAAAACGGCGAGTGGGTAGAGGTCGCTTTTTGCGATAAAAAACCGCTCTTTCGTCGCGCCGCGCTCGCTGCAATGCAAAGGCTTGTTTGCGCGCGCGATTATACAAAAGCGCATTTGGAGAGCGTTTTTGCTCTGCAAAATTCAGAGCGCGGCGCAAGGCTCGATTTGCCGCAAGGCTTGCAGGCACAAAAGACAGAAAAGGGCGTTTTGTTTCGTGTGAAAACGGAAAAAATCTCCTGCCAAAAATCGGCGGTGAAAAACTTTGATAAAAATGGATTCGACGGGGGCATGTACGAGGTTAACGTATCTTTAACGCCCGTAGAGGACGAAAAAAACGGCTGGAAAACGCTGCGTTTTGACGGTGCGAAAATCCCTGATACGGCGGTGTTCCGTTTCCGTAAGGACGGCGATAAAATGCGTTGCTTTGGCAGTGGCACGAAAACGTTAAAAAAGCTGTTTAACGAGAAAAAAATCGACGTGGACGTGCGGGAATACCTGCCCTTGATAGCGGAGAAAGAGGGAGACACCGTTTACGCGGTGTGCGGCGTGGAGATTGCCGAGGATATAAAAATCACCGAGCAAACGCAGGAAATCGTATACCTATCCATAAAGAAAAAACAATGATAAAAAGAAACGACGCAGAATGGTCTGCGCCGTTTTTTTATCTATATAATTTTAAGTTTTTGACGCTTTAAGCCGAGAACGTCGCGCTCGTCAAGGAATACGTCAGCGAGCCAAGCCCGTAGGAAAGAGGGGTGATTAAACGCAACATCAAATTACGGTGCACGTTTTCGCCCGACGCGTTCTTTTTAGCAATCCACGCCGTTTGCGTAGCGCCAGGGTTCTTGGAGCTTATCGACAGCGATACGGGATAGTATTCAATGGAGTTCTTGCTATCCACGCCGTTTCTATTGAACGTAAATTCCTCGCTCTTGGAAGAGGAAAAGCTGACGTTAATCGTCTGCATTGCCGCTGTGAGCGGGCTGTATACAAGGATTTTTTCAGACGTCGAGGAGTTGGCTTCAATGCCGCGGATAGCGAACAACAGCTGTTCGTTGTCGAGGTATGCGTTTTTCTTGTCGTTGATAGTGAAATTCTTTTTATAAGAAGTGCCTTCCCCAATAGCAAACGTGCCGTCGCTGTTTGTCAAGCGTTCGCCCGTTTCGTCGTCTAAAAGATAAGAAGTGACGGACGTTGCGCCCTTTTTGCCTTCGTACGTCGTATCGATGACGTAATCGTATTTCTGATAGCAATCCTCTAAGGAAGCCGCCGAGGACATCGGGCTGTGGCAAACGAATTCTTTATGCGAAGAAATCGGCTGCAAGCGTTCGTCAGCGTTACGGAACTCAACGCGCGTCGTTACGCTATCCTTTAAAGGTGCGGTGGATTCCGTTTTATAGGTGTATACGACGTCCATCGTCAGCTTTGTTTCATAAACGTAGATGATTTCCGAGCTACCTTCCACCTGCTTGGTCGTCAGCGCCGTTTCGTATTTACCGTTGAGATAGTTCACCGAATAATTTGCAAGCGAGGACGTGCCAGCCGTAAAGGTGACGTCGTATTCAAGACGTTCGGAAAAACCGAGCGATTCGGGCAGCGTTGCGTCCGCCGTCCAATACGCGCGGAAAGACGTAGGATTTTCGTTCGTACACGCGCTAAGCGTCGAAACGCCCAAAAGGCAGGCTAATAAAATAACGAGAGTTTTGCTTTTTTTACGCTTTGTGAGTTGCATAATACGTTCTCCTCGTCGCGCGTTGACGGCGCGGCGTTTGTTTTGTGTTTATTTTATGTTTACTTTCGTATCGTTGGCGAAACGCTTTTAAAACGCGCGAGGGAAAACCTCGTCCACGATAAAAAAACGTCGCTTGAAACGTCGCTTTTATATTATTATACCACATTGTTTGCGATTTGTAAAAAATAAAATCGAGTTTTTACAAAAATTCTTGTAAAAAAAAGCTGAAAATTTACCATAGAGTATGGTATAATAGAAAGGAAAAAGAAAAAAGAGAGGGAAAGCTCGTGAATTTAATCATAAAAGCGTATACTTTATCCGAGTGTATGGAGGCAATGGCGGCGCACGCTGCCGAGCTGGAATCGCGTGGCGAAAAAAATATCATCTTTTGCGAAGACCGTTTGACTTTGATAGCCGAGCGCGCTTTGCTGTCGGCGACGGGGGGTACGTTCTTGTCGTCCGTTTTTACGTTCGCGCGGTTTTTGGAAACGGACGAGCACGCGATTAGCAAGCAAGGCTCGGTGATGGCGGTGGGCGAAGTGATGACGCGCCTGCAACGGGAAAACGCGTTGAAATGCTTTACCACGACAACGGGGGTTGGGAACAACGCGAAATGTATTTACGAAACGCTGGCGCAGATGTCGGCGTCGGAGATTACACCCGAAACGTTAAAGAAAACGCTGGAGGAGATGTCGAAGGAGGAGATTTCGCCCGAAGGAAAGAAAAAGCCGGAGGATATGCTGAAAAGGAAAATATCCGATTTGGCGCTTATTTACGAGGGATATGCGAAATTTTTGCGTGACAACGCGTTTTTGGACGAGAGTAAATATTTATCGCTGTTGCCTAAATATATCGAAGAAAAGAACGAGCTTAAAGACGCGAACGTGTTTTTCCTGTGCTATAATTCCTTTACGAAACAAGCGCGTAGCATTATCCGCGCGGCTTTAAAAACGGCGAAGAGCGTCGTGGGTGTGTTCTGCGCGGGGAAAGAGGAGCTTTATACAAACCGCGCCGTGCGCGATTTTATGTCCGTGTGCGAAGAATACGACAAGGCGCATATACAGCCGCCCAAAGAGCTGGGCGTGCCGCTTGGCGGTGAAGCGGAAGCGTTGCGCCGTGGTTTGTTCGAGCCTAAGAGCCGTGGGGCGAGAACGGAAACGAAAAACGTAGAGATATACGAGGCGGAGGACAAAACGGCGGAGGCGGAATTCGTCGCTGTAAAAATTCGTCGCGCTTTGGCGGAAAATCCGTCCTTGCGCTATCGGGATATCGCCGTGCTTGTGCCTGCGGTGTCGGCGTATTCGCTCGTGCTTAAAAAAGCGTTGCGAGAATACGATATTCCCTATTTTATCGACGAAAAACGTTCGTTGAAAAAACATCCGCTTGGGCAGTTTTTGCTCGATTGTTTCCGCGTGGTGCGGGAGGGATTTTCGCCGATTGCCGTGCAGTCGTTGACGCAAAATTTCTTCTTTGGCGAGAGCGACGAATATCGAAATTATCTTTTGAAATTTGCTAATTATCGCGGCGGTGCAAGCAGTGACATTAAGACGAGTGAGGCGGTGAAACAGCTGTATTCGCTCGAAACGTTGAAATCGGGTAAGGAGCGGCTAGTAAAAGCCACTGAAAATATAAAAGATAAGGGGCAGGGGTGCGATTACTGCAATGCCGTGCGGAAAATTTTAGAGGATTTTGCGACGGAAGAAAAACTGAAAGAGCTGGAAGAGGACGTGAAAGATATATCCCAAAAAGGGTATCTTGCACAGATTCATCGCGCGCTGGATAAGGTGCTTGACGAGGCGGAATTATTGACCAAAACACGCGAAATGACGGTGGCGGAATTTGAGGCGATATTAAAAGACGGCTTGGACGCGACGGAGATTTCGTTGATACCGCTCAAAGCGGACGCGGTGTTTATCGGGGATATTACGGATAGCCGTATTGAAAAAGTAAACGTGCTGTTTGCAATGGGCTTGACGGAAGAAGTGCCACGCTGTGGTACGGATACCGCAATCGTGTCCGACAAGGAAATACGCCGTTTAGAGGAGGTAAAAACGCTGTTAGAGCCGACGGTGGCGGAGGTGAATTTACGCGCAAGAGAGAGTGTTGCGCTCAATCTTTGCACGTTTTTAGACAAACTGTATTTATCCTATCCTTTGGGCGCGGACGGCAGCGAGCCATCTACTAGTGAAATTTTCCGCTATATTGATAGATTGTTCGGTGTAAAAAAGACGATAATAAAAGACAACGGCGAGAGGAGGGAAGAGATAGTAGAGCTTCCAAGACAGAAAAAGATATCCGACGCCGATTTCAAATATAAATGCTCGGCAGACGGACCTGCATTGCGGCAGTTCCTTGTGGAGATAGAGGAATACGAATTACGTAAAGAGGATACGCGCAAGCGATATACTCCGTTGTATTACGCCTTGGACAAGCTTGGCATAGAAGAAAAAGATGCCTATTGGAAGGGCTATCAACCGCCTGAAAAGATTGAAAACGGCGAAAAGCTGTTTTTTGACGAAGGCACAATTTCCCCTACGGCGTTGGAAAAGTTTTTCGATTGTCCGTTCGGGTATTTTGCAGAGAAAGGTTTAAGGCTCAAAGAGCGAGAGGAAACGGCGGTGCTCGCTATGGATACGGGGGATTTTATTCACAAATTATTGCAAAACACGATAGTGAAAGCGTCAAAGAAAAAGACGGAGGAGGAAGTGCGCGCCTACGCCTTGGAGGAGGGGAAAGAACTCTTGAAAACGCCCATATTCGAGACGCAAAAGGATACGGCTTCGGGGGAGTATTTTTCGGATAAACTCTTACAAGAGGGCGCGGACGTTGTGGTGGCGGCGTATCGGCAGATAAAGGATTCTGAATTTGTCGTGGAAGTAACGGAAAAAGAGGTGCAAATAGAGGACTTTAAAGGCAAAGTCGATCGCGTGGACAGTACGCAAAAATATATCCGTGTCATCGATTATAAAACGGGCACAATCGAGGATGACGCGGCGGCATATTACACGGGCAGAAAAATGCAATTACAGCTGTATATGTCTGCGGTGAAAGGGGAGCGTGTACCGGCTGGGGTGTTCTATTTCCCTGCGTCCGTTCAATATAGCGACGATACGGAAGCGCGTTTCCGTATGAAAGGATTTTTAAACGGCGACGCCGAGGCGTTGCGTTGCGGCGATAAAAATATTACCGAGGATAAAAAGAGCGAGTATTTCCCCGCGGCGCTTAAAAACGATGCAAAGGCAAAGCGTGTGATGGACGAGGCGACGTTCCGTGATTTCTTGGATTATTCCGTGTTCGTGGCTAGGCAGGGCAGTAAGGAAATAAAAGAGGGATATATCGCGCCCACGCCCTATGAAAAGAGCTGTGAGTATTGCAAATACGGCGGTATGTGCAACTTTAATAAAGACGCTTCGATTGTGCGAAAAGAAAAGGATATCGACACGAAAATGATTGCGGAAATCGCACGAAAAAAACGGGAGGGGGAATAATATGAGCGAATTTACAAAAGAACAGCTCGCGGCGATTGACGCGAAAGGTAAAACCATTGTTTCCGCTTCCGCAGGCAGCGGCAAAACGACGGTCATGATTGAAAAAATTATCCGTTTAATTCAAGGCGGTGAGAGCGTCGATAGCCTGCTTGCCGTTACGTTTACGAAAAAGGCGGCGGCGCAGATGAAAGAAAAATTGAGTGAGGCGCTCGTGAAAAGTATCAACGAGGAGAAGATAACGGAAGAAAAACGAGAACGCCTTAAAAGACAGCTGTCCGAAGTGCAAAACGCGGATATTTCCACAATTCACTCGTTTTGTTCCAAGCTTATTCGTTCGCACTTTTTTGCGGCGGGCGTGGATAACGCTTTTCGTGTGATTGGCGGCGACGATGCAGAGGGCACGGCGCTGAAAAACGAGGCGTTGGACGAGCTGTTGGAAACGGGATACAAGGATAAAGACGAGCGGTTTATGCATTTGCTGTCGGTGTACTGGCGTAAAAAGAGCGATAAAACGTTGCGTAAGATTTTTCTGAAAACGTATGAAGGCTTGCGCGATCGCGCAGATTATATCGACTATCTTGAAAACAGCCGATATGACAAGCAGAAGTTTGACGAGATTTGCGCGGATTTGTTGGCGATTTTGAAAGAAAAATGCAACTATTATTTACCGTACCTTGAAGACGAGCTTAGCTATTTTGAGGGCGTGGGTTGTAAGGTGCAAATCAAGCGCGCGCAGGAAGCGGTGGACTACGTAAAGACGCTGTTATCGGCAGAGGATTATTTTGCCGCTTGCGCGTTAGGGAAGCCGAAGTTTACGAAAAAGTATACAAATCCCAAGGATAGCGACGAGAAAAAAGCGCATATCGAGCGTATGGCGTTTTGGAAAAGCCAAGTTTCAAGGTGTGGGGAAGAGCTTTCAGAAATTCGTTCTTACGACGAGGAATTGGATAGCTTTTTACGCTCGGGTGAAACGGCGACGGCGTTGGCGCAGTATTTGTTGCAATTTGATAAAAAATACGAAGAGAAAAAGCAGGCGCGCTGCGTGCTCGATTATAACGATTTGGAGCATAAGGCGCTCGCGCTGTTGAAAGATGAAACGATTGCGAAAGAAATGCGCGATAAATACCGTTACGTATTCGTGGACGAATATCAAGACGTCAATCCCGTGCAGGAAACAATCATTTCGCGCGTCAGCGGCGAGAATTTGTTTTTGGTGGGCGACGTGAAACAATCCATTTATGGGTTCCGTGGCAGCAAATCGAAATTCTTCGTGGAGAAACAGCGCGAATTTGCCAAGGGAAAGAAAACGAATAGTTTGGCAATGACGAGTAATTTTCGTAGCGCGGACGCGGTGTTGGACGCGGTGAACACGCAGTTTTCTTTGGCGATGACGCCGAGTACCTGCTCGGTGGATTACGCCAAGGATTCGTATATGGGAAGCGGCGGTTTGTATAAGGAACACCGAGGCAGGGTGCAGGTGCATTTTATCGGGGACGAGCCAGAACCCGAGAAAGTGGAACGCGGAGTGTATTCCGTACGCGAGAGCGCGAAAAAGAAAGACGATGCGGATAGTTTGCTCGCAGAACTCAAGGGCGAAAAAAAGAAAGACGATGCGGATAGTCTGCTCGCGAAAACGATACAGCAAATTATTTACGACGAGCGGAAATTAGATTTTTACGATATAAAAGAGAAGAAAAAATACAAGGTGCGCTATTCGGACATTGCGGTACTTTCTCGTAAAAAGCAGGGCGAAATTGAAAAAACGGTGGCGGCATTGTCGGCGCAAGGCATACCCGTTACGTCCGTTGCGGCGGTGAACGTATGCGATTATATGGAAGTAAAAACGCTAATCGACGTGCTTTCACTGCTGGATAATGCCGAACAGGACATACCCCTTTGCAGCGCGTTGCTTTCGCCGATGGGGGATTTGACGGCGGACGAGCTGGCTAAAATTCGTTTGGCGTATAAAGACGAGCCGTTCTTCCGTACCGCGTGCAAGAAATACACGACAAAAGAGGATGTAACGGCGCATAAACTGCGGGAATTTTATAAATATTTCGGAGAAATCCGTACGCTGTCGCGTGTGCTGGACGCAGGGGAATTGCTGACGCGCATTATGACGGATAAGCGTATGGAAGCGAACCTTTTATCCCGTGCTAACGGCGTGGCGTGCTTGAAACGTATTCACCGTTTTATTGAAGAAGCGAGCAATCCCGAGCCGTTGTCCGTGCACGCCTTTCTCGATCGCCTGCGCGATTTGGATTACGAGATAAAGTACAGTGAAAACGGCGGCGAGGATTCGGTGAAAGTGATGACGATGCACTCGTCTAAGGGTTTGGAATACCCCGTGGTGATTTTGGATAACCTCAGCGCGCCTTTCCGTAGCGGCGATAGGGACGAGGTGTTCGTGGAAGAAAAATACGGGCTTGCGCCGCGTGCGTTCGACGTCAATAAGATGATGAAAAGCTCTACGCTGTTGCGGCGGTTGCACGAACAGAAAGAAAAAGAGAATTCGATTGCGGACGAGTTGAATTTGTATTACGTTGCGCTCACGCGCGCGAAATATAGTTTGCATATGATTTTCAAGGAGCGTTCGGTGGTGTCGAACGTGAAATATGCCGGCTCGTTTGCGGAACTCACCGATTTTAGCGTATGGGAAAAATACGTCGTGAAAGATTCTGTTTTTACGGCGGAAAAACCGCCGCGTGATGCGTTGATGGTGAGCCCTGACGAAGAATTGACGAAAGGGATTGTCGAGGCATTCCGTTGGGAATATCCGTACGCAGGTTATGAAAATCTGCCTGTGAAAAGCTCGGCAACGGCGTTGCTTGCGGATAAGGAAGAGGAAAAAACACCACGGATAGAGGACGTTTTTGCGCCTGAAAAACTGACGCTTATCGAGGCTGCGGAATGGGAGGAAGGTGAAACGGAGACGGACGAAGACGCGAAAACGAATATAGAGAAAGGGCTTGCCTATCACGCCTTTTTAGAGCGTTTTGATTTTTCGGCTTTGTACGACGAGAACGGGAACGCCGTGGGGGACGACGCAAGGGCTCGGGCGATTGCCTCGGTGTATGAAAAGATGCAGTTTGATAACGTAAAGGACTGGGAATTGTTGGATTTGTCGCAGCTAGACAAGATATTATCCAACCGTGTTTTCTATACATTGCAAGGTATGCAGCTGTATAAAGAACGGCAATTTTTGGTGTCGTTGCCTATCCGCGAAACGTATGCGAAGTATTCGGCGGAATACGCGGCTCTACGCGAGAAAACGGACGGCGAGGAAATGATTTTTCAAGGCGCAATCGACTTGCTTGCCGTAGGAAAAGAAGTGCGGATTATCGATTATAAATATTCACGCGGTGGCGCGGAATATTTGAAAAAGCACTATGCGCCGCAGTTGGATTTGTATCGGCTCGCCGTAGCGAAAATTATGCGGATTCCTGCTGAGTCGATTCGTTGCAGTATCGTCAATATTTATCACGGTTTTCAGGTGGATATGGATTGACGGTGGGGTTGATTTGGGCTGAATTAGATCGCTGACCGAGTTGACAAAAAAAGATAAAAAAGGCTGAACGTGGCTACCATGTACGCGTTCAGTCTCTTTTTTTGTGGATTTAATTGTAGGATTTTAGATATAAAAAAGGATAAAACGACAAAAAATTTTAAAAATTGCCTATGCTTTTTGGGAATAAGTCTATACGTTAAAAAGGAGGCGGATATGTGGTTTTTTAGTTGGTTGCAGGAATTGTTTTTAGCAAATACGTCACTCATTTACGTTATTGGCGGTGGGGGCGCGGTGATGGTGTTTGCAACGCTCGTCGGTTGTTTGACGGGCAAAAAGGACGTCTATTTGGCGTTGCTTGCCGTGATAGCGGCGTGTTATGCGATGGTGTTGGCGGCGATGAGAATAACGGGAACGGCGAGCGTTATCGCGTGGTCGGTGTTGGTGGCAGGCGGCGCGATGGGCTATCTTTTTACACTCGTTACAATTGAAATCGTGGCGGCGGTAAAAAGACGGAGGGAACGCCGTAGGGAGATATTGCGAAAGCTGCAATACACCCTGCCCGATAGGGATAACGCGTACGTGCGCGCAAGGCTAAACACGGCGCTTGGAAGCGCGGCTTTGCAAGAGGAAGAGAGGGGGCAGGTATGCGTTGAAGAGGGGAAAACGGAAAATATACGCCTTGAACACGTGCGAAAATTGTTGGCGAGATTAAAAGAAGCGCCGCTCACAAAGGCGGAGCGGCTAGAAACGGAAGAAATGTCGAAAATTTTTACGGCTTTTTTAAGTAAACCGCAATGGACGGCAGCGGACGTGCGGCTCGTCAACGAGATGTTCTCGTGTCTTTTAAAAATGTCGGCAAAATATTCTATATAACGTGTCTTTTACGGTGAAATTGTTTTAAAGGAAAAAGCCTTTTTTCTTAAATTCGGGAATATCCAAACGAAAAGGGGATAGGGAGAGGGTAAGACGAATCAGCTTTCCTTTTTTGATGGCGTCGCGCAATAACACCTTTGTAACGAGCGGATCGTTTTTGTCGGAAATCGTCGAAAGGAGGGGGGCAGGTACGCGTTGACCGAGCGGAAAGACGCTTTCTTTTCGCAAAAGAATAGCGTCGGAGCAGGCGAGAATAGCAAGGGCAGGATAGGAAACGCCACGATCGGTGATAAGGCGCGTGGCGACAAAATCGTGCAGTTCAAGATCGGCGACGTTGCCAAGGAATACGCCGTCAACGGAATATACGGGATGCCCAATGAAAATTTTTACACAGTTTTTAGGAAAAACAGGGCGCAAGCGCGAAAGAACGACGGACGGCTCCACGCTTTCAACAGCGGAAATGCCGATAGAAAAATCGGTGCCGTTCGAGGGAGTAGGCGCAGCCGTTTGCGCGTGGGTAAGGCTGGAACACAGCAGATATTTCACGGCTCGAGATTTTAGGGAAACGCCCACGCCACGGCATACGCCGCGTAAGGTTTTGCCTGCGTATACGTTTTTGTCGGTGAGGTCGCTGAGGAACATAATAAATCTCCTTTTTTTGTATTGTCTTGGGGAATAGAATACAGGAAAAGTCGAGCAGAAAAAAGGCGGGATAAAATTTTTTTTGCCGAAAAAAGAAAAAAGTTTTGAAAAGGGCGTGAAAACGCTTGCCAAAAACCAAAAAGTTTGATAAAATAACGCAAGTAAATGGAACGCGAGTTCTTACATATTGGGGCGTCGCCAAGCGGTAAGGCAACGGACTCTGACTCCGTCATTCGGGTGTTCGAATCACTTCGCCCCAGCCAAGAAAAACGAGATACCAAAAGGTATCTCGTTTTTCTTTTGTCTTGTTGAAAAGCGAAGTGATTCGAGGGTGGGAGCCGCGAACGGGAGTGAGCGTTTTGCCTAATGAGGGAAGGGTTACGGAAAGTATATTAGGCAAAATGGACAATTGATAATTGTCCAGCGGGGCGCGCTGCTAAAAGCGCGAATCACTTCGCCCCAGCCAAAACAGCCATTTTTTAGCGGATAAACGTTAAAAAATGGCTGTTTTTTTGCTTTATTGAATTTTCAAAAACGTTTTTAGTTTCAAAAAATGGGGCGTACGTGGGGCGTAAATCAATCTAGAGTATATGAAAATAAAAGCATTAGAAAATTGAAAGGACAATCAATTAAAAAATAAAAAAAGAGGACGAATCAAGTTCGTCCATCACAAGCCCGAAGTGGAATCAATACAAAGATTTTATCCAACGGTAATATTATTATATCCTATTTTTAGAAAAATGTCAATAGAAAAATTGAAAAAATCTTAAAAAAATAAAAAGTGAAGGTGCTCGGGCAGCCACTTGCGTATTGTGGATTAGGTTATTTACCTTTTGCGCCATTATATAAGGCATAAAAACAATGCGGGCGGTGTATAAACTTTTAAGCAAAGTATTGACAAAAAATACCGAGGATGATAAAATATAGACTGTGCAATTATTGTATTGTACGAGAATATCCAAACTATTTAGTGAGGTGAACGTGGTATGAAAAAAGGCTTGCAGGACGGAATTTTTTATAACGGCGTCAATTATTGGGCGTCGCACGCAGGCTTAAAAATGTGGCAGTGTTGGGACGAAAATTCCGTTGAAAAGGATTTGCATGCTTTGTCGTCGGCAGGGATAAAGGTTTTGCGCGTGTTCCCGCTTTGGTCGGATTTTCAGCCCTTAAAGGCGTTGTTGGGCTGGGGCGGAAAGGTGAAAGAGGTCCGTTACAGTGATGAATATTCCGCGCAAAAAACGGTCACGGAAGACGGGTTGGATAAGAACTGCGTAGAGGAATTTACACGGCTGTGCGCGTTGGCGAAAAAGTACGATTTAAAACTAATCGTATCGTTAATCACGGGGTATATGAGCGGTTGCTGCTATTTTCCCGACGCGCTTGTCGGCAGAAACGTTATCACCGATCCGCTGTGTATGCAATGGGAAGTAAAATTTGTGCAGGCGTTTGTCGAGCGGTTTAAGCCCTGCGAGGAAATTATCGCGTGGGAGCTGGGCAACGAGTGCAACTGTATGGGAGAAATCGACAGCCCGTATCAAGCGTGGCTGTGGACGAATACGATTGTTTCCGCGATTAAATTAAAGGATAACACGCGCCCTGTGCTTTCGGGTATGCACGGGCTTTGCGTGGGCGATTATTGGCGCATAGAGGACCAAGCGGAGCTGTGCGATATCCTCACCGTGCATCCATATCATTTGTTCACGGCGAATTGCACGGAGGACGGATTGGTTTCGGCGAGGGCGATTACGCACGCGGTTGCAGAACAAACGCTGTACGCCGATTTGAGCGGTAAACCTTGCTTGATCGAGGAAATCGGTACACTCGGGGACGTATACGGCGACGAGCAAACGGTGGCGGCGTTCGCGCGCGCGAATTTATTTGGCGGCTGGGCGAATAACGGCCTTGGGATGGTTTGGTGGACGTCGTTCGATCAGGATTTTGGCTATGCACCCTACGAATGGGTGGACTGCGAAAGGGAATTGGGGCTATTCAAACAAACGGGCGCGCCCAAGCGTATCGTGGAAGAATTTGTTAAATTTAACGACTTTTTAAAGAAATTCCCGTATGCACAAATGCCCAAGCGTGTTCGTGACGCTGTTTGTTTGGTGAAAACGGACGGGTGGAATCATGCGTTCGGCGCGTATATGCTGGCAAAACGCGCGGGGATAGAATTGCAGTTTGCGGATAGCGCGAAAACCTTCCCCGAAAAAGATTTGTATATCGTTCCCGGGGCGGCGAGCGTGGAATATATGCCTCGAACGAGCTTGAAAGAGCTGATAAACAGGGTGGAAAACGGCGCGACGGCATTGCTGACGTACGACGGCGGCACGATTGCGGAGTTTGAAAAGCTCACGGGTTGTTATTCCAAAGGCAGAATAAAATCGGATGCGTTGACGGTTGTAATAGACGGTGAAACGTTGCATATTGCCCGTAATTTTGGATTGAAGTTGGAAACGAACACCGCCGAGGTGTTGCTTGCGGATGAAAAGGGCAATCCTGCGTTCACTTGCAATCGTTTGGGCAAGGGGCAAGTGCTGTTCTTTAACGCGCCGTTGGAGAAATTCTTCGTTTCGACGGCAGGGATTTGCGACGGCGAGGCTGGGTATGAGAAAATCTATGCTATGGCTTTTGAAAAATCGAAGTGCAAGCGCATAGTCGAAAAACAAAACCCCAACACGTATATAACGGTGCATCCTTTGGACGAGAAATCATATATCGTCGTGGCTGTAAATAATACAACGAGCGATATAGAAGAACGCTTTGCTTTTCACGGATACGAAGTGGACGCCATTTATTACGGCGCGGTGGATACAAACGGTAAAAAAGCAACGCTGAAAAGCGGCGACGCCGTTGTTTTTGCGATTAAAACCAAGTAAAATAAATGATTCGTAATGATAAAAAATGTCCTCGGCGGTATAAAAAGCCTCGTCGGGGATATTTTTATAAAACAACTACAAGTTGTATATAAAACAAATATAGATTGCTTGTTTTTGCGGTGAATTGGCGGTATAATATAGTCAATACCACGCGCAAGGAGGCGCTCTATATGGAATTAGGAATAGTCATCAATAAATTGAGAATGAACGCAAAGCTGACGCAGGCGCAATTTTCCGAGATTTTCGGTGTGTCGCAGCAATCCGTTCAAAAATGGGAAAGCGGAGCGTCTACGCCCGATTTAGAAAAAATCGTAGCGATTTCTAAATATTTCGACGTGTCGCTTGACGCGCTGATTCTTGGCAATGACAACCGTGTTGTGGAAGAAATGGGAAGGGCTAACGCGCTCAAACCGCAGTATCAAAATATTCACGATTGGGAGTTTTATTCGTCGAATTTGACGTTGGAATACGAGCAAGCTATATCCGAGGGGTTGGATATAGCGCGGTATAAAGATCTCTTTTACGCGGCGTCGCTGTTGCCCAAAAACGAGATAAAAAAGAAACTCGGCGATATATTGTTTGAAATCGTTATGTCGGCAAAACAAAAAGAGGACTATCCCTACGTCGAGCCGTCCGATTTAAAGACGATAAAGAGCTTGCGAAAGGACGCGCCCCGTGTGCGCGCGTATGACAAAAAGACGTTAAGGGAAAAAGTGCACGGCGCGTGGCTTGGCCGCGCTTGCGGTTGCTTGCTCGGGAAAACGATAGAGGCGATTCGCACGGATGAGCTGATTCCGTTCTTAAAAGCGTCGGATAATTATCCTCTGCACCGCTACGTTTACACAACGGACGTGAAAGAGGAGGTCGTTGGGAAATTTAGATTCAGTTTTGTCGGCAGGAGCTATGCGGACGATACGGACGGTATGCCCGTGGACGACGATATGAACTACGTAGTGCTCGCGCAAGAAATTATCGATAAAAACGGTCGGGATTTCACTTCGTACGACGTGGCGAACGCGTGGCTGCAATATCAGGGCAAGGACGCCTATTGTACGGCGGAACGCGTTGCGTATTGTAATTTTATTAAAGGCTTTGCGCCGCCTGAATCGGCGGTTTATCAAAACCCTTATCGCGAATGGATAGGCGCGCAGATTCGCGGGGATTATTTTGGGTATATCAACCCGGGCAATCCCGAAATGGCGGCGGAAATGGCTTGGCGCGACGCGTCCATTTCGCACGTAAAGAACGGTATTTACGGGGAAATGTTTGCGGCGGCGATGTTGGCGATTGCGGCGACGACGAACGATATTGAGGAGATTATCCTCGGCGGTTTGGCGGAAATTCCGTTCACGTCGAGATTCTATGAAGAAGTGACGAGCGTTATGGACGGCTATAAAAAGGGCGCGTCGCAAAAACAATGCTTTGAGAGAATTCATACGAAATACGACGAATTTGACAACGATTGGTGTCAAACGATTCCGAACGCAATGATTGTCGTGGCGTCCCTGCTCTATGGTAAGGGCGACTATGCAAAATCAATTTGTATGGCGGTGGAAACGGGCTTTGATACCGATTGCAACGGCGCGACGGTAGGCTCGGTGCTGGGTATGGCGAACGGTGTGCAAACGATTCCCGCGTATTGGAAAGAGCCTATCAACGACACGCTCCACACCAGTATTTTCGGCTTGGATACGTTGAAGATTTCCAAGCGTGTCGACCTTACGATGCAACATATCGAAAAACGCTAAATTGTTAGGCGGCGGCTCTGCGATAGCGGCGTTTTTAAGGATAGGTAAAAATTAAAGGATGGGTAAAAAATGAAAAAAATTTTTATCGTTGGGAGTGTGAATACCGATTTCGTTATTTCTGCTCCCTATATCCCCGTCGGGGGAGAAACGTTGACGGGGAGTGGCTTTTTCACGGCGCGCGGCGGCAAGGGCGCAAATCAAGCGGTCGCGGCGAGTCGGCTGGGCGGTGACGTGAAAATGTGCGCTTGCGTGGGCGACGATTTGTTTGGAGACGAGAGCGTAAAGGCTTTTGAAAAAGAGGGAATAGACGTTTCGCACGTGCGTAGAGTGGCAGGCGTACCAACGGGTACGGCGGTCGTTTTGGTGACGAACGGTGAAAATCGCATTATTCTCGACAAGGGCGCGAACGATTGCTTGACGAAAGCGGACGTTGACGAATTTTTAAAAACGGCGCAGACGGGCGATATTTATTTGACGCAGTTGGAAAACCCGATTGACGTTGTGGGGTACGGGCTGAAAAAGGCAAAGGAAAAGGGTATGTTCGTTGTGCTCAATCCTGCGCCTGCGAACGTGGAAATATTGTCGTATTTGGGGTATTGCGACCTGATTACACCCAACGAAACGGAGCTAGAAATTCTCGGCGGTAAGGAAAAAATTCAGGCAAAAACGAGTGCGGATATTATTGTTACGCTTGGAAAAAACGGCTATCAAATTTTGACGAAAAATAGCGAAACGAGGTACCCATGTACGAGAATAACGGCTGTGGATACGACGGCGGCAGGGGATACGTTGTGCGGCGGTTTGGTGGCGCGTTTGGCGAGCGGGGACGATTTGATAAAGGCGGCGGCGTTTGGTAGCAAAGCCGCAACGATTGCGTGCACTAAAAAAGGCGCGCAGCCGTCTATTCCCACCACGCAAGAGGTGGAACGGTTTAATTGATAAATTGAAAAGAATTTATATTTGCAAGCGTTGACTTTTTATAAAAGTTGTGTTAAAATAAAGGCGATTAAAATCAATGTGTTTAATTCTTGTTTGCTTTTTAATGGCAGTGGGAATTTTTGCCTTGATTTTGGTCGTCTTATTTTATAATTATGGAGAAAAAATGAACGTAAAATTAAACAATCAGTTGGTAGAAGCGGTGAATATTTTTACCGAGTCGGGGCGAAGATTTGATGCACCGATAAGGGAATATGAACGGGCGATTGCGGAGGCTAAAAAGAGAATTGATTCGGACGTAATGTGCGCAAACTTTATTCCAAAACCGCAAACGCCTGAACAAATGGACAAAAAACAAAGAACGAGTATGATATTGTTGCTGCTTTTCGTATGGCCAGTGGGGATACCGTATGCAATCTATTTTTCTCGCACGAAAGAAAAAAGAGAAAAGCAAAACAATGAAACGTACGTTGCGGAAATGACGGAATATAACCGCAAGATTGAGGATTTTCGTCAATGTATCAATGAGGAAAATAGAAAGATAGCGGAAATAAAACAGCAAATCGAGAAATTGGAGGCTCAAAAGCAAAATTTCTTCCAGCAAAATAGCGAAGCGCTTGCTTTTCTTCCTAGACGTTGTCGATATTTGGGAATGGTTGAACGATTATACCATTTTATTCACGAGGAATACGATTATACTTTGCAAGACGCAATCAATCGTTATGATAAAGAAGAGAAAGAACTGAGTGAGCTGCAAGAACGTATAGAAGCAAGAGAGCGCGCGGAAGAGCTTGCGGAAAGACATCATCGCGAACTGAAAAAATCTCTTGATGACGTTGCTTATTATCAAAAGAGAGCGGCGGAGGAACAGAGAATGACGAATGAAAATCTTGATAGGATTCATCAAGACAACGTGCGGAACGGATATTGAAAAGAGGAGTAAAAAATGTATTGTAAGTATTGTGGAGAACAGTTGTTTGACGGACAAACAATGTGTGTTAAATGCGGAAACAAAATAGAAGAAGAAAAAGTGGTAGTTGACAATAATGCGCCCTTTTCGCAACCCGCAAAAAATGTTAAAAAGGGAAATCTTAAAGGAAAAAGCAAAATGCTGATGATAGTAACGTGTGCATTTTTAGGCTTTTTCGGCGCGCATAATTTTCTGATGGGCGAGAATAAAAAAGGCATAGTGAAAATAGTTACGAGTTTTTTTGGAGTCGGAGTAATTCTTGCAATTATCGATCTTGTGAAAATCGTAACGGATAATTATATCTGTAATCCAGACGCTTTTATATAAAAAGTATTTCTCCAAAGAGGTAGTATAATGGAAAAGATTGTTTTGAGTGAAGAATTGAAAAAACGTGCGTTGCCCGAGCTGTTTTTAACGCCCGACGGCAAGCAGATTTCCACGAGAGAGGAGTGGGAAAATATCCTGCGTCCGTATTGGCGTGAAGTGCTTTTGCGTGAGGAATACGGTCGCGTTCCGCCGTACGTTGCGCCCGAAATTCAAACGGAAAGAAAACCTATCGATTTTGCAGGCAAGGCGGTGTGGGAAACGGTATCTTTCCGCTTTAACGTGAGCGGCAAAGAACACGTCGTGCCTACGCAGCTTATCTATCCTGCCGACGGTAAAAAACATCCGTTTTTTATTTACCTGAATTTCCGTCCCGATATTCCCGATATCTATTTGCCCGTGGAAGAATTGATGGATAACGGGTTCGGTATTTTTTCGGTCTGCTACAACGACGTAACAACGGATAACGGCGATTTTACCACGGGGCTTGCCGCTTTGTTTCAAACAGGCGAGCGCACGGCAGACGATACGGGCAAAATCGGCTATTGGTCGTATATGGCATCTCGCATGATGGATTATTTGCAGACGCGCCCTGAGGCAGACCACGCGGCAATCGGTGTTGCTGGTCATTCCCGATTGGGCAAAACAGCGCTGTTAACGGCGGCGTTGGACGAGCGTTTTGCTTTTGTTTGCTCTAATGATTCGGGGTGTTGCGGCGCGGCGCTTTCGCGTTGTAGATGCGAGGGTGGCGAACGTGTCGTGGATATTTTCAATAGATTCCCGTATTGGTTTAGCCCGTCCTTTGCAAAGTATGCCGAAGCGGTGGAAACAATGCCGTTCGACCAGCATTGTTTATTGGCTTTGGTTGCGCCTCGCGCGGCGTATATTGGCGGCGCAATTCAAGACGTTTGGGCGGATAATGACAATCAGTTGTTAAATTGTGTTGCCTCGTCCAAGGCGTGGGAATTGTACGGCAAAACGGGGATAATAACGCCTGACAGACTGCCCGTTTGCGGTGACATTTTCACAGACGGGGACGTTGGATTCCATTTTCGAGCAGGAAAACACTATCACAGCCGCACCGATTGGCTGGTGTATATGGACGCTGTAAAGAAATATTTGAGCCGTTAAAAAGAAATTATCGACGCGAAAATTTTTCTCTAAAAAAGACAAAATGGAGATACCATGTACGCGTTGGACGTAATTATTGAGGATATCCTAAAAAATAAAACACGCTACCATGTACGCGTCGAAATGAAACATAAAAATAAACAATCGCCTTTTTCATTACACGGAAGGGCGATTTTTTTCATATTTTTACAAAAAATATAATGAAAACAAATATAGGATATAAGTTTTTTTTATATATAAAATTCCCAACACCCCCAATCACTGCATTGACTGGAAAGATTTGTTTGTGATATAATCTATGAACAAGTATTATATAAATATATAATGTTTTACGTATGCGCAAGTAAAGGGCGCATATTTGCACAGACAAAAAATAAAGCGTAGGGCGCGCCCTACGTCTGCTTTTACCAAAGCAGACGTATAAAGAATGCTTATTAGCTTTACAAAA
>JAFWBT010000032.1 GCA_017507005.1 Clostridia bacterium
AACCCCGTTTGCCTACACGCCATCACGTCTTGGTGGTCGCCGAAAATACTCAACGCGTGGGTGGCAAGGGCGCGCGCGCTGACGTGGAACACGGTAGGCAACAGCTCGCCTGCGATTTTATACATATTCGGCAACATCAACAGTAAGCCTTGGCTGCACGTATAAGTGGTGGAAAGCACACCGCAGCTAAGCGCACCGTGCAAAGCCCCAGCCGCGCCTGCTTCCGACTGCATTTCCACGACTTTGACCGCTTTGCCAAACAGGTTTTGCTTGTTCTCGTTTGCCCACTCGTCCGCTTGTTCTGCCATGGGCGAGGAGGGGGTGATGGGGTAGATAACGGCGAGCTCGGAAAAGGCGTAGGAAACGTAGCTCGCCGCCGCGTTCCCGTCCATAGTTGCTTTTTTCATAAATACCTCGAATAAAAAATATATTAGCAGTATTTCCCTTTTATGCCACAAAAAAACCGCGGAAAATAAAAATTCCACGGTTTTCGTTTTCTATTCGTTTTTTATCCGATAGTTTACTTGATTTTTTATGGGATTCCACGAAGGATTTTACGGCGCAGTGCGCGCGTTGGTTTTGAGCAATTTATACGTTTCCTCTGCCGCGAGCCTTGCTTTCGTCACGACGTCTTTTTGCTTGGGGAAGCAATAGAACAGCCGTTTTTTATTCCCGATACAGATAACGTCGCCCAGCTCGTACCAATAATAATCGGAATTCAGCCCGTACGAGGCGAGAGGGGATTGCGTAAAGATTTCCTTTCCGTTTTCGTCCGTCAATACGAATCCGTTTTCATCGTGCACGAGCCGACCGCCGCCCACCGAATACAACGCCTTATAATCGACTAGCAGTACGATATCCACGTCCAAATCCTGCCGATATTCGCCCGCTTCAATCTCGCGTCTTACGCACTCGCGTTGCCAACGATACCAATCGGGGATATGCGAAAATTTTGTTTCACCCTCCACGGCGCGCAGTTGCCCGTAAATATCCAATTCATAGCTCTTGCCGCATTTTTGGCAGGTGATTTTCGAGCCTGCCGTCGTCATTTCGCCTTCCGCGCCGCAATCAGCGCAACGATACAGCAACCGTTGCAAACCCACCGCGCGGTCGGGCGAGTCAATCACCGTCTTGCTTTCCGCTTGCTTGCGGAAATTATCAAACGAGAACGCCTCGTTAATAATCGCGTCTAGCTCTTCCACCGATTTTTCCGCAATCTCCTCGCGCGTTAAAAGGCATTTCATATGCGCGGAAGTCTTGGTTTTACGCAGTCGTAGTTCGTTATATAGGGGCTGGCGCAAAAACGCGCCGTCGGTAATAATCGATACGACAGGTACGTCCATTTTCTTTAACAGCATACCCAGCTTTTTAGGCAACGTCGTCGTACAGCCGTCAAAGGTATACCCTGCCTCGGGGAAAAGGAGTACGCTTCTCTTTTTCTCTTTCACCGCGCGCAGCATATCCCGCGTGAGCGCCACATCCAGCACGAATTTTTGCGTCGGGATACAGCCGATACGCCGCATCAGCCACTCTTTGCCCACAAACCCGTCCGTCGTGCTGACGATATAATAAGATTTGGGAAACAACAGCCGCGAGGCGATTTTTAAATCGATAAAGCTTGAATGATTCATCAAATACAGACAAGGACCTTTCGCCTTATCCATACGCTCGCTCGTGTAAGAAAATTTCGTTGCCCAAAGATCGGGCAGGGATAATAACCGTATGAGCAGTTTGAATAAAAACCACGGTCTACCCAGCTTTTTCCGCGCAGGCGGTTCTATCGCCATTGCCTTTTCCAAAGGCAGTTTTTTCATTTTAATCTTCATAAACACCTCAAAAAAGGGGAAAAGTTCACACTTTTTATCTATCGTGTGGAATTAGTATACTATATCCGAGAGGAAAAGTCAATAGAAAGTCCGAAAATAAAATCTGCCAAAACCGTGCGTAAAAAACACCTCCCCGCTTAAAAAAAGGGGAGGTGTGACGGTTTGTAGTAATAAAAATTCGTTTTGGGGATTAAATACCCTCAAAGGCGAGGTGAATACCCATTTCCTGAATACGTTTGCAGGCGGAAGAAACGCGCAGGGGTTTGTATTCCGCCGCGATATGTCCGTCGAAACCCACGGATAAGCGCACGCCCGATTTTTTCACGATTTCCTGCTGTTCTTTGTTCTTAAAAAATTCGGTGACGTAATCGTGCGATTGAAAGGAGTGTAAACTGTCGTAATTGACGTTCATTTCCCAGAAAATCCCGTGTTGCGCCATTTTACGGAAATAGCGATAGGGGTCTTCGCCGATAGAGCGAATAAACGCGAACATATTGGTATGCGCGACGCCTGTAGGACAGCCGCAACGCTTTGCATACGCAAACAAATCGCCTTGGGTAATCGAGCGGGGATCGTCGAGATTTTCAAGCAAGCAAAAATCGAAAAAGGACACGTCTGCGCTCGTGGGCAGGGCATAGCTGTCCTTGCCGGGCAACGTGCAAATTTCAATGCCGCAAAGAATTTTGATTTTGTTGCGATATTTTTCACGAATACAGTTGATATGGTCGTAATACCGTATCAGCGTACCCTCGTAATCGGCGTTCAGCCGCGTGCCTTTATCCCAGCAAAATTCCGTTCTCGCACAGCCTACGCCGTAGTTATGGTCGCAAATTCCCAGCTGTTGTACGCCGCCGTTAATCGCCGCTTCTACCACCCGTTCGGGGCGGTCTTTCGAGCAGAACGAATAATAGGTGTGCGCGTGTAAATCCTGTATCATAGTACTACCTCTTTCGCCCTATTATAATACAAAAAAATGAATAATGCAAGCGAAATAGAAAAAATTTTTAAAATGTAAAACCTTGTAACGGTCGCCGTATACGGCGGCGGTAAAATTGCTCAATAGATAATTTTCGCGCTGCCCAGCTCTACGCTTTCAGGGGGCGCGGCGTCCGTTACAACAAGGTCGTATTCGTCCAAGGACGCAAGCCGATAGGTGCCGTGCGCGTTGAATTTGGTGTGGTCGATAAGCAGTATCTTCTTTTGGCAATGCTTAAACGCCACGCGCTTGATTTCCTTTTGGTCGAGAGAGCGTTCGTACGCGCCGCCGCCAATCACCGCCGCGCAGGACGAAATCATAAGGTCGAACGCAAAATCTTCTAATTGTCGCGCCGTCCAGCTCCCCGTGGCAGAGTTCGTGTTAAAATGCACGCTACCGCCGAGCAGAATAAGGTTGATGTTCGGCTTTTTAGACAGTTGTAAAGCGGTGGGCAGACTGTTCGTCACCACCGTTTTGAAATTGAGGTCGATTCGCTCTGCCAAGGCAAGCGCCGTGGACGAGCTGTCGATAAACACCGATTTAAAAGGGGGGAGATGAGGCAACGCTTTCGTAGCCGCGCGTTCCTTTTCGTTGGCGTTCTTTTCCATACGGAAAAAGATAGAAATTTCTTCCGCGTTTTCGGGCAAAATCGCGCCGCCGTGGCTACGTTCGATTAGCCCCATACTTTTCATCTCCGTCAAGTCCCGTCGAATGGTCGCTTCGCTCACGAACAATTCCTGCGCCAAAGCGTTTACACCCGCCGTTTTGTTCTCTTTTAATATCCGTAAAATCTCGTTTTGTCGTTCCGTTAACGCCATCGTGCACCTCAAACCCGTTTTTTGCACAAAAGAACACGCTTTTTTGCGCGTTTTTGTTCGTTTGTGTTCATATTATATCATTAAAAAGTTTTTTTGTCAATCTTTCAAACATATATAGACAAATAAATTTTTATATGTTATAATGTATTAGATAAAAAAGCAAATAGGAGAATTTTGCATGAAATATTATCTGGCAATCGATATCGGCGCGTCCTCAGGGCGTCACATTATAGCGTATCTTGAAAACGGAAAAATGGTTACAGAAGAGATTTATCGTTTCCAAAACGGTCCGGAAACGTTGACGGCGTACGACGGTGAAAAGCACCTTATGTGGACGCATGAACGTCTTTTCACGGAAATCCTTAACGGCTTGAAAAAGGCGAAAGAAATCGGTAAGATTCCGTATTCGGTGGGTATTGATACGTGGGGTGTCGACTACGCGCTCCTCGACGAGAACGACAAGGAAATCGGCGGTACGTATTGCTATCGCGATTCGAGAACGGAAGCGACGATTCCTGCGGTGCACGAAGTAATTCCTTTCGTAGAGCTGTTTGAAAGAACGGGTATCGCGTTTGCGTCGTTTAATACGGTGTACCAGCTCCTTGACGATAAAAAGACGGGGCGTATGGACAAGGCAAAGACGATGTTGATGTTGCCCGATTATTTCCATTTCCGTTTGACGGGCGTGAAAAAACAGGAATATTGCAACGCTACGACGACGGGTATGGTCAATGCAAAAACGCATACTTGGGACGAAGAAATCATTGAAAAGCTCGGCTATAAAAAAGAGCTGTTCGGCGAGCTTGCACAGCCCGGCACGGTGGTAGGCGAGTTTACGGACGAAGTCGCGGCAATCGTTGGGTATAAGGCAAAGGTGATTTTGCCCGCAACGCACGACACGGCAAGCGCGGTGCTTGCAGCGCCCCTCAGCGGACAGACGCCGTATATTTCCAGCGGTACTTGGTCGCTCCTTGGCGTAGAGCAGAACAACGCCTACACGTCCAAGAGCGCGTTGGACGCAGGGTATTCCAACGAGGGTAGCTTGAATCATACCGTACGTTTGCAAATCAATATTATGGGGCTGTGGATGATTCAGCAGGTTCGTCACGAGTTGGACGATAAATACAGCTTTGTCGAGCTGGTGGAAATGGCAAAGGCAAACCCCGTCGATTACGAAATCAACGTAAACGATCAAAGATTCCTCGCTCCCGAAAATATGACGGCGGAAATCAATGCGGCGGTCGGCAAGGAATTGACGGTGGGCGAAATGGCGTACGTCATTTATAACAACCTCGCGAGATATTACGACGTAGCGCTCAAAGCTTTGGAAGAAGTAACGGGCGAGAAATACGAAACGCTGAACATTATCGGCGGCGGCAGTAAAAACGGTTTCTTGAACGAGCTGACGATGAAATACACGGGCAAGAAAGTTATCACCGGTCCTGCGGAAGGCACGGCGATTGGTAATTTGATGATGCAGATGGTCGGCGGCGGCGATATCGCAGACGTAAAGGCTGGTAGACAAATCATCAAAAATTCCTTTGATATCGTAGAACTTTAACAAAATAGGACAATTAAAAAAAATTGGTTTCTTGTGAAAAGGAGAGAAAAAATGAAAATTTTATTCTACGGTGACTCTATCACGGATATGGGTAGAAACAGAAACGACGCCCCTGGTACGGTGTATTCGTACGGCGTAGGGTATACGAACTTCGTCGTAGGGGAATTGAAATACGCCGCGCCTGAAAAATACGAGCTGATCAATCGCGGTATTAGCGGCAACAAGGTAGTGGATTTGTATGCGCGTTTAAAAGCGGACGTATGGAATCATAGCCCTGACGTACTGAGTATCTTAATCGGCGTGAACGACGTATGGCACGAGATTAGCCGTGGCGAAGGTACGGATATCGTTCGTTACGAACGTGTATACCGTATGCTGTTGGACGATACGCTGGCAAGATTCCCGAATTTGAAGATTATGCTCTTAGAGCCGTTTATTCTTGAAGGCAGCGCAACGGACGGTGAAGAACGTTGGCAGCGGTTCTTGGAAGTGAAAGAATATGCGAAAGTGGTGAAAAAGATTGCGGAAGAATACGGCTTAACGTTCGTACCCTTGCAGGAAAAATTCGACGAGATTGCAAAAAATCACGACGCAACGGAATATTTATTCGACGGCGTGCATCCCTCGGCGGCAGGCGCAAAGCTGATTGCTGTGGAGTGGCTGAAAGCGTTTAAGACGTTAGAAGAAAGTATGTAAAAGCGTTTAAAAAACAGCACAAAAACAAACGAAAAAAATAAAAAATATATATAATTAAGGAGACGAGTATGTCTAGATACGAAGAAGCAAAAAAAATCTACGCGCAATACGGTGTGGATACGGAAGCGGCTATGGAGCGCCTTGCAAAGCTCTCCGTCAGCGTACATTGTTGGCAGGGTGACGACGTTATCGGTTTCGACGGTAGCGATTCCCTTTCGGGCGGTATTCAAACGACGGGTAACTACCCTGGCAGAGCAAGAAATCCCGAAGAACTGTTTGCCGACCTTACGACGGCGTTCAAGCTGATGCCTGGTAAAAAACGTGTAAACGTACACGCTTGTTACGCAATCCTCGGTGAGGATAAAGGCAAGGTGGATAGAGACGCTTACGAATACAAGCATTTCGAGCCTTGGGTAAAATGGGCGAAAGAAAACGGCCTTACGGGTGTAGACTTCAACCCCACGTGGTTCTCCCACCCCATGATGAAAGACGGCTTGTCCTTGTCCTCCCCCGACGAAGAAGTTCGTCAGTTCTGGGTACGTCACGGTAAAGCGTGTATGAAGATTGCGGCGGAAATCGGTAAAGCAATGGGCAGCCCTTGCTGTATCAATCTTTGGGTACCCGACGGTACAAAAGATATCCCTGCCGACCGTCTTGGACCTCGTCTTCGCTTGAAGAAATCCCTCGACGAAGTGTTGGAAGGCTACGATAAAGAGTGGGTTATCCCCGCAGTGGAAAGCAAAGTGTTCGGTATCGGCGTGGAAAGCTATACGGTAGGCAGCAACGAATTTTATCAAAACTACGCGGCAACGCGCGGCATTTGCTGTCTGTTGGATACGGGACATTATCATCCCACGGAAGTCGTTTCGGACAAGATTCCTTCGATGCTCGCGTTCTATGATAAAGTGCAGCTGCACGTTTCCCGTCCCGTTAGATGGGATAGCGACCACGTTATCGTTGTAGACGACGAACTCAAAGAACTTTCCAAAGAAATTATCCGCAACGACGCAGACGAAAAGGTAATCGTCGCGCTCGACTATTTCGACGCAAGCATCAATCGTCTTTGCGCTTGGGTAACGGGTGTACGTTCCATGCAGAAAGCGTTGTTGACGGCAATCTTGCAGCCGTATGCAGAAATGAAGAAATTGCAGGACGAAGGCAATTTCACCAAAGTGTTCTATATGCACGAAAGAGTGAAATTCTTGCCTATTTCGGACGTTTGGGACGAATATCTTCGCCGTCAGGGTTTGAAAGAAGACTGGTGGGAAGAAGTGGAAAAATTTGAAAAAGACGTTATCGCAAAGAGAGTATAACGTGAGGGTGCATTGCAAAGCGTAGGCTTTGCGCGAATTGCCTAAAAAGGCGTGAATTGCGTTGCCCAGAACGGGTGAATTGCAAAGAAAAATCTTTGCGTTAAGGGATTATAAAAACAGCCGAAACGGCAACGGAGTTGCCAATGCACGAAAACGAAGTTTTCAATTCACGGCGATAGCCAATTTACGAACGCACCGCGTTCAATATAAATATATAAGGAGAACGAAATGAAAATTCTTGTTGTAAACGCAGGCAGTTCTTCGCTGAAATACCAGCTGTTCGATATGGACACGAACGAGGTGTTGGCGAAAGGCTTGTGTGAGAGGATCGGGATTGACGGTATCGTTACCCATAAACGCCCCGGCAAAGACGATTATAAATCGAACGTCGATTTCCCCAACCACAAAGCCGCTATCGAGTGCGTGCTTGCCCTGCTCACCGATAAGGAAAAGGGCGTGATAGGCAGCGTAGACGAAATCGCAGCCGTTGGTCACAGATTCGCGCACGGCGGTGAAAAATTGAAAAAATCGAGTATTCTCGGCGATCAAGAGCTGGAATATCTCGAAAGTATCGTAGGCTTAAATCCCTTGCACGGTCCTCCCGCAATCAGCGGTTTGAAGGCGTGCAAAGAGGTAATGCCCTCTATCAATCACGTAGGGGTGTTCGATACGTCGTACTATTCGGAAATGAAAGAAGAGGCGTACATTTATCCTATCCCTTACGAATTGTACGAAAAGCATAAGATTCGCCGTTACGGCTTCCACGGTACGTCGCATAGATACGTTGCGGCAAAGGCTGCGGAAATGCTTGGTAAAGCGGACGCGAAGATTATCACCTGCCACTTGGGCAACGGCTCGTCGATTACGGCGACGGTGAACGGCAAGGCAGTGGATACGTCGATGGGCTTTACGCCGCAGGACGGTGTGCCTATGGGTACGCGCAGCGGCGCAATCGATCCCACGGTGGTCACCTTTATCCAAAAAGCGGAAGGCATCAGCGCGGACGAAGCGGATAAGCTGTTGAATAAAGAATCGGGCTTGCTCGGCGTGTCGGGTATTTCCAGCGACTGTCGCGATATTTGCGACGCGGCGGAAAAGGGCAATCATCGCGCACAACTCGCCTTGAAAATTCTCGTGCACAACATCAAGAAAATCGTTGGCTCGTACATAGCGGAAATGAACGGCGTAGACGCTATCGTGTTCACGGCAGGTATCGGTGAAAACGACAGACAAATCCGTGAAGACGTGTGCAAGAATATGGCTTGGTTGGGCATTGAAATCGACGAGGCGTTCAACAAGAGCTGTCCTCGCGGCGAAACGGTGGATATCAGCGCAAAGGGCGCGAAGGTAAAGACGTTCGTTATCCCTACCAACGAAGAATATATGATTGCGTTGGATACGTTGAACTTAACGAAATAAACGGACGAGCAATCCTCGTCAAAAACGCCGCCCTGCGTCAACGGGCAAATCCAAAAGAAAAAAATAAAAAATATTATATAAAGGAAAGGTAAAAATTATGAAATCTCCCTTTGAAATCAAAAAAGAAATCTGTGAAGTAGGTCACAAACTCTGGGCGAAAGGCTTCGTAGCTGCAAACGACGGTAACATCTCCGTAAAAATCAGCGAAAACGAATACTATTGCACCCCCACGGGCGTATCCAAGGGCGACCTTACCCCCGACATGATCATTAAAGTGGACAGAGACGGTAAAAAGCTCGAAGGTAAACTCAATCCTTCGTCCGAAATCAAAATGCATATGAGAGTATACCGCGAACGTCCCGACGTTACGGCAGTTGTGCATGCGCACCCTCCCGTTGCTACGGCGTTCACCGTTGCGGATATCGACCTCGACCAGTATATTCTTCCCGAAGCAGTACTTACGATCGGTGACGTACCTACCTGTGATTACGGTACGCCTTCCACGATGGAAATTCCCGATTC
>JAFWBT010000033.1 GCA_017507005.1 Clostridia bacterium
AATAAATCTGCCATACTTATATTCTCATCAATCAACAATTTCCGTAGTTGATTGTGAAGTACCGTAGGCATACGAAATTGCACTTGTTTTGTTCTATCGCTTTTAGTCGCCTCTCGCACAATACCGCCTCCTTTATTTATGATATCATTCTATCAAGATTTCTTGATAGAATGATATCATATAAGGAATATTTTGTCAAGAATTTTCAACAAAAAAGTGCATAGTTTTTTCCTATGCAGGAAAGAGCAGTATTCAATTTCGGGGAGTTCAAATCCCGTAAGTGTTCAATATCTTTTTCTCGTGACTATGCGAGTCAAGGGGAGAAAAACAAAAAAGCCTTGAAAAATCAAGGCTTTTTGTGGCTATATCTTTTTTATAGCCCTTTTTTGGTTGAGGCGACGGGACTTGAACCCACGACCTTTTGGTCCCTAACCAAACGCGCTACCAAGCTGCGCTACGCCTCAATATATATACGCCGTATCACGATTTCCCTCGCTCAACAGCATAAACAATTATAACCATACTTTCACTTTTAGTCAAGCGTTTTTTCATTGTTTTTGAAACTTTTTTAAAAAACTTTTTTATGCCCCGATGTTTTCTTCCCGTCGGGGCACATCCGTCTCATTTTCTAACGCCTAAGCCTAAAATCTCGCAATCGCAGCGCTATCACAAAATCAGTTTCAGCACTTTAATCGCCCAGCCGCACGTCGGGTACAGTAAGAAGAACGCAACGAGCGCTGTTGCAAGACCAATGCCTGCCCACGCGATTACGGGCGACGCCCATTCCACTAATTTCGTCTTTTTCACGATAAACGCCACCGCGCATAAACCCACGATTGCCGCTATCACGCCGTACGCCATATACGTCATATACGGCGATTTGTACGTGAATTCCACCACGATATCCTCGCCCTCAGGCAGCTCTACCACAAGGAATTTCAAATCGTTATCCACAAGCTTCGCCGCCTTGCCGTTCACCGTCACCGTGTATCCCTTCGACGCCACGAAGCTGAGCATCAAACAACGCCCTGCCACGTCGTTATCCACCCTCGCCGTAATCTTACCCGCGCCCACCTGCACGTCAGCCGCTCTGCTCCTCAAATAATTGCTGAGTTCGCGCGCGGTCTCGGGCGTTACGAATTGCGAGCTATTGCTGCCCGTTTCCTCTTTCATATCCGCAAGGTCTTTGCCGCGAAGGAATTTATACAGCGCCTGCTGATTCTTTTTACGATTGTCGGGGTTGGTGTTATTCGTCGCAACGAAACGATACTCGCCGCTGTCCACCAAAAAGCCCATCGGGAACACGATTTCGTTTTCATAAATCACGTAATCGCCGCTCTGCAACTGCGTTTCATTGCCGTTTTCGTCCGTCACCATATACGGCTTAACGTATTTGGCAACCGTTTTACCCTCTTGGAAATGGTCCTTTTCTTTCACGGGCACGAAATAATATTTATAGCCTAAAAACGAATCGCCAAATTCGTAACAATGGTTCGTTCTCTTATTATTATGCCAGCTTTTCAGGCTGTTTTTGCTGTTCGTGTAATACCCAAACAATTCCCCGATTACGAAATTATCCGAATCAATCACGGACGAGAATACGCTAAACCCATTAACACCGCCCGTAAACGGCGCGTTAGCAGGTAAATCGTCGCTGTAATCCTTAACACGGAAATACCCGTCGTCGTTCTCGTTGAGCACGTCGCACAGCTCTTGGAAGCTGTCCATACGCACGTCTTGATAGCTACGCACACCGCCGCTGGTGGGGATATTCCCCGTCACGAGCGTGTTATTATACAGCAACACGGGCGCAGACAAAACGACGATTAAGATAATGGACAACAAGCGTACGCTAATCTTTTTCGCACCAACGAAACACGCCCCTATCACCGTCACCAAAGCCACGCCGGCAAACAGCACGAGCACGATTTCCATACCGCCGTACGTATGCGCGAAGCTCGCGGAGAAACCGCTGACCGAGCTTAAAATCGTCGAATCGTTGGTAAATATCTTCCAAAAATCTTTACTCTTATAGTTCTCGTTGATCAAGAAATAGAACAGACTCGCCGCTACGAAAAAGCCAATTACCATAATCGCCCACGTCCATGCATTAAACGAAAATCCACCCGATTTTGCGTCTTTTTCGCTGTTCCTTTCCCGTTCTTGTTTGTCAGGCGCGGATACGTTCAACGCGTACACGCCCCACTCGTTTTCTTTTAAAGTTTCGTTCGACGCGGACACGGTAGGCTCGTTTTGTTCCTTTGTCGCCGCACCGTTTTTATCCGCATACAACGGCGTACCGTCGAAGGCGTGTCCCTCTTTATAGCAAAGCGAATCCAAACAAAGACACGCGCCGCCGAGGAAATAGATAGCGTTGAGGAAACCAAAGCGCAGGGAATACTGCATATACGGCCCTAAATTCAACAGCACCATCGCTTCGTCCACGATATTCGGAATCATTGTAATCACACCCGCAACGAGCATAAATTGCGCGAAACGGTCTTTAAAGCCCTTACGATAGAACCAAATCAGCGTGAGGCATAAGAACACGGCATCAGAGAAAATATACGACCATTTTTTATAAAAGAGCGTGCTCATGTTTTCGATATACCATGAGGAATCGAAATTCTGCGGCATATCCGCCGTTTTATCCTTAAAGCCTTTCCAAAAATCGTCCAAAAGCTTTGCATCGCCACTTCTTGCGCCGTTCGCATACGCGCCGAGCGCGGGCAACAAAACGGGCAAGGAAATGAGTATTGCCACCAAAAATGCCATAGCCAGGTATGCGATGAATTGATTTCTACGCTCTTTTTCCACACACAGCAACGCGTACACAATCAGAATCGGGAACACGAGGAAGAGGGAAAAACTCGCAATAGAGAAACACGTATAAATACAACACGCCATTAAAATGGAGAAAGGCAAAAACTTGTTCGTGTTGACAAAATGCCTAAACGCGCCAACGCAGAACGGCATATAAATAAGGAAATCTACCCAGTTGATATACGTATTCGCAATGAACATATAGCCGCAATAGGTATACACGACGCCCACTGCAATAGCGATATAATCGGGAATCCCCTTAAACTGTTTTTTCGCAAACCACGCGCCTGCAATCGACACCGCCATCAGCTTGCACGCCATAACGAGGAAGGTCGCCTGCGTCACTTTGCCGTCGCCAAATATCAGGAACAAAAAGCTGAACGGACTGATAAAGAAATACAAAAACGTACCCGTTACGTCCGCGCCACCTGCGATGGCATACGAATAGTTTAGCGTGGATTTTCCGTCTAAAACGTCAAACAGATGCTCGATAAACGGGCAAATCTGTGCAGACAGGTCGTAACTCGCCACCAAATACCCTTTCCCGAAGGGATATGCGTCGTATTGATACAACGCGGTGAAATACAGCACGAGCACGATAAACGGTGCGAAAAACAACGCGTAATTCTTTTCAAAAAACGCGGAACATCTCGCAACAAAATTCAATTTTTTCCCTTGCTTAGACGACGTGGCAGACGCTACGTCCGTTCCTTGCGCCGTAGCCGTTTCAGGCTCCGTCTTAGGCGTTACGTCCGTTTCTATTGTTGCCGCTGAGGGCATAGTTTTTACATTGTTTTCCATAGCAATCTTATTGTAGCACTTTTTTCTACGCAAGTCAAGATTTTCCAAATATATATACAAAAAAGAACGAGCAGAACCTTTCCGTTCTGCCCGTATTTCGTTATTTTTGCGTTTCACGCGATAGTTGGTTCAACGCATAACTCTTTTATCAATACATTCCTTGCGGTATATCATATTCGGGAGTTACGATTTTTGCACCCTTAGGAAGCGCAATCTTCTTCACGCTGTTCTTGATGCCGTTCACAGCGAGCTTCGTCGTCATACAAACGTCCATTTCGTAGGTATACATAGCACCGTCGTATTCGTCCTGCAACGTAAGCGCGCCTTCAAAATCAATCTTCGATTCCTCGAACATATCCGTGATTTTCTTATTCTTGTCGTATTTTACGCCCGACTTCGTATACAAAGCGTCTACCTTGCAAGCAGCGATTTCTGCCATCAATGCAGGAAGGTTCGAATCGATATCATTAAGCGTATAGCTATCCAACGCTTCCGTTGCCAACGCAATCATTTCTGCTACGGTGTACGTTTCTTGACCTTCTTCCGCCGTCATTGCAATCAATTCGTCTACCGTTACGTCTTTAATGTCTTCGATAAGCGTTTCGATATTCAACGCTTTCAATTCAGCAAGATCTTCCTCGGGCATTTGCATATATTCAACCAAAATCTGCAATACGTCTTCGTTTGCAATGATTGCCGCGTAGTTTTCCTGAATAGACAAGCCCGTTTCTTCTTTTACGATATTGTCCGCATAGGTGTAGATAGAACCTATGGTCATTTCGCCCAAGTTCAATTCAGCCACAGAGCTAAGAATCTGTTCGCATGTGAGCGATTCGTCCACCATCGCCAACGCGCCGTCAATCATACCGCGAACGGTCGTCGTAGCGCTCAACGTACCAGCGTAATCGATAACGCTGTTTAAGAGTTCTTTGCCGTCTGCCACGAATACGAAATAGTCGTTTTCTACGGTTGCGTACTGTTCAAACGCGTTATAGATTTCCGTACCAATCAATTCGGGCGTAATGCCAAGCCCTGCCATTTCACTCAAAACGAGGTCCATCGTTTCGGAAATGGTTTCCTTCGTAACGCCTTCTTCTGCCAAAAGCGCCTTGAGCTGTTCGTTCAAGCCCGTAGCCGCGCACATCCATTCGTTATCCGCCGCAGGATTTTTAACGAAAATGCTGCCGTCGATTAAATACGCGTTAATGGTATCCACGCCCATTTCGCTTTCTAACATCGGGGACGTTACGTCCAATTTCGCATCCACTGTTTCACCGTTGAAGGAAACGTCCATCTTCACCGACAAATCCATCTCTACGGTGTTGCTAAATTCTTCCAAGCCTTCGCTATTGAGCGTAGCCGTTTCCAAATCCCAATCAACGTTTGCCGTCACCGAAAAAGAAATCGGATCGAACAACGTATCCTTTCCACCGCCCGACGTGGGTTCGACTTCTTCACAACCTACTGCCGAGAACACAAAGCCCAAACCAAGCACTGCTGCCATTGCCGTTTTAAAAAACTTCATAATAATACCTCCAAAAATCTTTTCTGATTTTTTGTGCGTCTATGGACAGCAACCGCTATCAATAGACACAGCGCGGCGTATAATCACCGCGCCTTACTATATTTATATTATATCATAAAGGTATATTCTTGTCAATACCTTTCCAAAAAAATCTCAAACAAAAAGCGACGCGAATTGCTTCACGTCGCTTTTATCTACCTGCTTAAAACTTAGTCGCGGTTTCTTTCACCCTTGCGAGGTCTGTCCATATCGTCGATTTCGTAGAGGCCGAGTTCGTCATAGAACGAAGGCTTTTCTTCCGCTACTTTTTCTTCTTCATATTCAGTAAGAGCCAACTTCGCGTGCTTATGTACGCAAAGGAAGATCCAAAGAATAACAGTCGCGCCGATCAAGAACCAAAGCTCGAATTCAGGCTTGTAGTATGCAGCACCAGCGATTGCGCCGAGCGTTGCCACTACCATCAACCACCAGTAAGAGAATCTAGGAAGACGATAGTAGAATTTGTAGCCTTCTCTGAACTTGCGAACGTTTCTGATAAAGCCTCTCTGTTCGGGAATACCCATAAACATTACGAAGCTCTGCGTCAAGAATACGACAGCCGCTTTGTTCCACATCAGTTCTACGTTCGTGAAATCTTTTACGCAAGCAACGTAGTCTGCGCCGTAGCCAGTTTTTGCTTCGGTGTAGAACACGTATGCAACGATAGCAGCGCCGCCAACGATCCAGAAGAAGTTGCTAGAACCAGGTCTGCGCGCTTCACCAGCGATACAAAGATAGCTGAGAACCAACAATGCCAAAATGTACAGCATAGGATTATCCAATGCTTTGCCCGTGCCGAGAACCTTATCGAACACCGCTTCAAGCTGGGGAACAGCTTTGAAAAGGAATTCTCTGATTTTCAGGCCGATGTTGAGATTATAAACGGCAACGTATACTGTCAAAGCCGCGAGCGCAATGAAAATCAAAAACGCGAACAAACGACTGATGCAGTAGCTAAAACCGTTCATAATTCTAATGGTAGGTCTTTTATTCATAATTTTTCCTCCAAATTATTTTTCTTTTTTTATTTTCTTAAACGACGATTTTTAGTATTCGTATTCATATTCGTCGTAATAAGCTCTGTTTTTTCTTTGTTTTTTCTGCTGTTTACGCAGGTTTCTCGTTCTCTTCTTTTCTTGTCTTCTCTCATAGTGCTCGTAACGCTTACCGTTCACAGCAAAACCTTGGTCTACTTCTTCACCGATAAGCTGGCTTCTTAAAGAATCCGCCTCACCCGATTTTTCGAGCTCTTCGTTCATCCAATCCACCAATCTATCTCTGGTAGCCGAAGAAGCTTTGTGCGTCGAATACAAACCAAGCGACGTCGTGAGTACGATAGAAAGGACCGAAGCGACTACGCTGACCGTTTGCCCAAAGACAATCATCGTAGCAAACGCTACCGTTGTCGTCATAATAAAGTTCCAACAAGTGGGCGCGTGGAATTTCACACGCAATACTTTATTCTCTTTATATTTCGTATAATACCATTTCGCGACTTCTCTGCCCAGCACCATTTCCTGCACGTAGCGCGTAGTATCCGTCGCCTGCCAATATGCAAAGAAATAGTTCATCCCAAGCGCGAACGCCATCGTCAACGATTTAATCCACATAAACTGCGGCGTATCGTTCGTAGACAGCCAGTCTTTAATGGAGATAAGCGAAAATTCGTCCAAATTGATGATGACGCCATACGCCAAAACGGCAATCCCGACCACGAAATAGAGAATACCCAACACGATACGGAATACACGGCTATACAAAAAGCTGTCTGCTCTAAAGAAAGCTGCGCCACACCACGAAATAATAATCGTTAGGAAGAATATAAGATACCCTTTTCTTAACGTATCGTCTGCAAACAATTCCAAATCCACCAAACGATTGATAAGCGGAATACGCAATAAATATTCTTCTATCTGTTTGGCAACGTTCGTTTCATAAAACAGCAAATACGCTGCGTATGCCGCATAGACGAGTAACAATATGAACGAACAGACAAATGCCAATCTTTCTTTCCAACGATTTTTCAATGAATCGGCGTATACTTTTTTCAACACGGCTTGTCTTGTCGTATCTACATACCTACTCCGCCGTCTAGCTCTTGCCATATCAGCCTCCAAAAACTCCTCTTCATAACGTATAATTTTACACATTATGAAAATATTGCTATATCATTTTATCACACATTTTTCACTTGGTCAAGTAGTTTTCGAAAAATTTTTGTATTTTCTAATAATTATTTTTATAAAAATAACGGATGCGGTTTTTTGTCCGCATCCGTACTGCTTTTTTCGACAATTTTCGCCGTGTTTTGTTTAGCCGCTTTACCGTTTTTATTTAGTCGCTTTACTTGTTTTAATATACTCGTCAATGGCTTTTGCCGCCACTTTCCCTGCACCCATTGCCTTGATAACGGTCGCCGCGCCCGTAGCCGCGTCGCCGCCGCAATACACGCCCTCAATCGACGTTTTACCCACTTCGTCCACCGCAATCTCTCCACGTCGCAACGTTTCCAACCCCGGCGTCGTCGCTTTTAACAAGGGGTTGGGCGACGTACCCAGCGACATAATCACGCAATCGACGGGAATAACAAACTCGCTCCCTGCGATTTCTTTGGGAGAACGGCGTCCGCTCTCGTCCGGTTCGCCCAGCTCCATACGAATACACTCAATCCCGTTCACCCAGCCGTAAGCAGGATCACGAGGGTCGGTCGTTTCCGTTGGCAAAATACGGGTTGGATTGGTAAGCAAATCGAAAATAATGCCCTCTTCTTTCGCGTGTTCAATCTCTTCACGGCGGGCAGGCAATTCCTCCTCGCCGCGGCGGTATACGATATGCACTTCCGCCCCCAAACGCTTAGCCGTACGCGCCGCGTCCATCGCCACGTTGCCGCCACCCACGACCGCTACGCATTTGCCATGCTGAATAGGCGTATGGCTGTCCGCTCTGTACGCTTTCATCAGGTTGGAACGCGTCAAAAATTCGTTCGCGGAGTACACGCCTTTCAGGCTCTCCCCAGGGATATTCATAAACTTCGGCAAGCCCGCTCCGCTACCGATAAACACCGCGTCAAAGCCGTATTCCTCTTTCAGTTCCTCAATCGTGATAACGCGGCCGATAACCATATTCGTTTCCACTTTCACGCCGAGCGCTTTGAGATTGTCCACTTCCTTTTGCACAATCGCCTTGGGCAAACGGAATTCGGGAATCCCGTACACGAGTACGCCGCCTGCCACGTGCAATGCCTCGAACACCGTCACTTCATAGCCCATTTTCGCCAAATCGCCCGCGCAAGTCAGCCCCGCAGGACCGCTGCCGACAACGGCTACTTTATGACCATTGAGGGGGGCAGGTACGGGTTGAACGGTGCAATTCGCGTTATGCCAGTCGGCAACGAAACGTTCCAAACGGCCGATTCCGACCGCTTCACAGCCCGCCTTAATACCGCGCGTGCATTTGCCCTCGCACTGCGTTTCCTGCGGACAAACTCTGCCGCAAACGGCAGGCAAGGAAGAATCTTCCGCGATAATCTGATACGCGCCTTCAAAATCGCCCTCTGCGACTTTCGCAATAAATTCGGGGATTTTGATATTGACGGGACAAGCCGCTACGCAAGGACGATTTTTACAGCCGATACAGCGTTTTGCCTCGTCGATAGCCATTTCCGCCGTGTACCCGAGCGCTACCTCGTCGAAATTTCCGTTTCGCACCGTAGGGTCTTGCGTAGGCATGGGATTTTTCAAAGGATTCATATTAAATTTAGCCGCCATCTTATTTCACCTCCTGCTTGAACAGGTTGCACGCGTCTTCCCTTTCGTGCGTTTCAAAATCCGAATAGGTACGCGAACGGCTCATCGCCTCGTCAAAATCTATCTCGTGACCGTCAAATTCAGGCCCGTCTACGCAGGCAAACTGCATTTTTCCGCCCACCGTCAAACGGCAGCCGCCGCACATACCCGTTCCGTCAATCATAATCGGGTTCATACTCGCAATCGTTTTCACGGCGTATTCTTTCGTCGTCGCGCAAACGAATTTCATCATAATCAACGGCCCGATTGTAATCACTTCGTCAAAGCGTTCGCCCTTTTCCAACAGCTCTTTCAAAGGCACGCAAACGTTGCCCTGACGCCCGTACGAGCCGTCGTCCGTCATCATATAAAACTCTTTGGAGCAAGCCTTAAATTCGTCCTCCAAAATCACGAGGTCTTTATTTCTAAACCCGATAATCGAGGTGACTTCCGCGCCCTGCTCGTGCAACGCCTTTGCCACGGGCAACGCAATCGCACAGCCAACGCCGCCACCGACGACGCACACCTTTTTCAAACCTTCCGTATGCGTCGGTTTGCCCAAAGGCCCGACAAAATCGGGGATAAAATCACCGACGTTTTTATGATTCAAACGCTCGGTAGAGCCGCCGACGATTTGGAAAATAATCGTAATCGTACCCTTTTCTCTATCATAACCGGCAATCGTGAGAGGGATTCTCTCGCCGTCCTCATCCACGCGCAAAATTATAAATTGCCCGGGGAGTGCCTTTTTCGCCACAAACGGCGCTAAAATTTCCATTTGCGTCACCGTCGGATTCAGCGATTTTTTACTGATGATCTCGTACATGGTATATCTCTCCTACAAAAAAATGTAAAATTATCCTCGATTTATCCTCTATTCTTTCGCGACGTTTTTGCACAGCGTTTTTTTGCATAATTTTATATAATTTTGCATTGTCGCCTACAAAACCGCAGTATATATTATATCGCAATACTGTCAAATTGTCAAACTATCCGTTATGCCTTTTTATAGAATTTATTTTTTTACAAGTTTTTTCATTTTTTACGTTTTTTCGTTTGCTTTTCACACGCGTTAGTAGTATAATGTCTATCGATTAAACAATATTGAGGTTTTTTATGGAAACGTTATTGGTGTTATCTATCGCCTTGCTCTCGGGTTTGCTTTTGTCCCGTTTGGCAAAGCTGTTACAGCTCCCTGCCGTAACGGCATACCTCGTTGCAGGTATCCTTATCGGCCCGTACGTACTCGGCAAACTCGGTGTGAAAGGCATCGGCTTTACAAGTATGCACGAAATCGAATCGCTGTCGATCATTTGCGACGTTGCACTCGGCTTTATTGCCTTTTCGATTGGCAACGAGTTCCGTTTATCGCAGCTGAAAAAAATCGGTAAGCAAGCAACGATTGTCGGCGTATTACAAGCGGTAATCACCACGCTGCTCGTAGACGCCGCGCTGATTGTTTTCCATTTGATTGCCCCCGACAAGCTCCCCTTGCCCGCGGCAATCGTTTTGGGCGCTATCGCCTCGGCAACCGCACCTGCGGCTACGCTCATGGTCGTAAAACAGTATAAGGCGAAAGGCCCCGTAACGGATATACTCTTGCCTGTCGTTGCTCTCGACGACGCGGTGGGGCTCGTCCTTTTCTCCGTGTCGTTCGGCGTGGCAAAAGCGTTGAATTCCACGGCTGGTTTGGACGTTATCTCCGTCGCTATTGAGCCGCTCTTGGAAGTAATCTTCTCGCTCGGGCTTGGCTCGCTGATGGGACTTTTATTCCATTTCTGCGAACGGTTTTTCCACTCCCGTTCCAAGCGTTTGTCCGTGTCCATTGCGTTCGTACTCTTGACGATTGCGATTGCTATGATTGATTTTGAGCTTGGCGGCGTACATATCCGTTTCTCCTCCTTGCTCGTTTGTATGATGCTGGGTACGGTGTTCTGTAATATCTGTGATTTCTCCGAAGAATTGATGGAAAGAGTAGACCGTTGGACGGCGCCCTTGTTCGTATTATTCTTCGTGTTCAGCGGCGCGGAGTTGGAATTGTCGGTGTTTGCCGACGTTACCATCGTCCTCGTCGGTGTCGTTTATATCCTCAGCCGCTCGGCAGGTAAATACAGCGGCGCGTTCCTCAGCTCTAAACTCGCAAAATGCGACGACAAAATCGTAAAATATCTCGGCATTACCCTTTTGCCGCAGGCAGGCGTTGCGCTCGGTATGGCGAGCATGGCAATGGAGCTGGGTGAAATGGGCAGAATTATCGCAAACATCACGCTGTTCGCCGTACTTGTTTACGAACTCATCGGGCCGATGCTGACGAAGATTGCGCTCTTGAAAGCAGGCGATATCAATCCCGAAGGCAAGACCAGCGCCCGTCACGAACACGCCGAAAAGCACGGCTTGTTCCACCATATCAAGAAAAAGAACTAATCGCGAAAGTCGGCAGACAAAACTCGCAGGGATTATACCCCAAAAAACACAAAATAAAGCAGGCAGGTACGCGTTCAATCGCATACCTGCCCTTTTCTTTATTTAAAAACACGCCACCATGTACGAGTTTATTATTTATTCCAAATAAACGCGCACATGGTGGCTTTATTTTTTATTCAACGCATACCTGCTGCTATCGTTTAGGCGTTTTCAATCAAGCCGCGATACACCGCCTTAACGCTGTCTTTGAGCTGATTGTCCTCAATACCGATAATGATATTACACTCGCTAATGCTCTGATAAATGGTCTTAACGTTGATTTCGTTTTCCCGCAAAGCGTTAAATATCTTTGCCAAAATCCCTACTTTACCCGATAAATTATGCCCGATAATCGCGAGCAAGGCTATCTTTTCATACCCTTTCACCTTATCCGCATCAATTCGCGCCGTCAGCACCTTGACAAATTCCTCAAAGGCAATTTCTTTGTACTGCGAACGCTCCACAAAAAAGCACAGATTATCCAAGCCCGAATGCGTATGGGAAATATTGATATGGTATTCCTCGAACACCGCCGTCACCTTTTTCACGAACCCGAGCTGTTTATCCAGCATAGTTTTCGCGATTTGGATACAGGTATAATCGTTCTTGCCCGTAATACAAGTAATCGTTTCCTTTTCCGACACTTCCGTGCGCTTTTGCAAAATCTGCGTACCCGCAAGCTCGGGCTGAAAGCTATTCTTAATCACGATGGGGATAGGTCTTTCGTAGATAGGCAACAACGTCTCCGCGTGCAGCACCGACGCGCCCATGTACGACATTTCGCGCAGTTCTCTAAAAGATACCTGCTCCACTTTTTTACTGTTTTCAATCACTTTCGGATCGCTGACGTAAATCCCGTCCACATCCGTCCAATTTTCGTACAAATCACACTCGAACACGCGCGCCACTAGCGAGCCTGTAATATCGCTACCGCCGCGGCTGAACGTCTTGATATGCCCGTCCTCGTCCAAGCCGTAAAAACCGGGAATAACACACCGCCCCTCTACGCGGAGTTTCTTCGCGCAAGCGAGCGTTTCCGCAACGTCCAGTTCCCCTTTTTTAAAACGGATAAACTGCGCCGCGTCTAAAAATGCGCAGTCCAAATAGCTCGCAATCAGCCGCGCGTTGAGGTATTCCCCGCGCGAAAGGACGAAATCCAAGTTCGCCTCCGACGATTGCAGTTGTTGACGCATTGCGCTCAATTCCTCTTCAATCGGGAAATCCTTCGTCAGCGTTGCAATCTCACGGAAGGTATCCGCTATCTCGCCAAACGCCGCCGCAAAACGCGTTTCATCAAAACGGTTGTGATAGCAATCCAACAGCAAATCGGTGACCTTTCGTCCGTTTTTATTCTTTTTCCCAGGCGCGGAAACGACGACGAATTGCCGCTGCTCTTCCGCCTGCACAATGGCGCAACATCTACGAATATTTTCACTATTCGCTAGCGAAGTTCCGCCAAATTTACACACTTTTATCATAGTTTTTCCTGCTTTTATCCGTTATTGCCGCTCTCTACGCACTCCTCGCCAAACGCCGCGCCGCGTTAAATTTTGCACTCCGTCATAAGATAGTTTACGAGTTCGTTAAAATCGCACGTTGCCAAGCCGATATACGTGTCCGCGGTGCCGTAATATACGTACAACGTGCCGTCTTTCACTACCGTACCCGTCGGGAACACGCAGCCCTCGTAAATACCGCAAGTTTCATAGTCGTGTTCAGGCTCCATCAAGAAATCTTTGGTACGCGCAATAATCTTGCGAGGATCGTTCAAATCCATCATCACCGCACCCACACGATAGATACCTTTGTCGTCCACGCCGTGATAGAGCATAAACCAACCCTTATCCGTCTTAATAGGAGGCGTACCGCCACCCATACGCTGGGTTTCCCACCACTGCTCGCCCGTCATTAAAAGCTCGGGTTTGTCGTATTCGATAAGGTCGTCACCGAACGAAATCCAAATAGACGGCATCTTCACGCCCACGTTTTTGAACTTCGGACGGCTAATCATCGCGTACCTGCCCCCTATCTTTTCAGGGAAAAGGTATACGTCTCTATCGTCCACCGTCGCTTCCGTAATACGGCCAAATTTCTTATACACCTTAAAATCTTTCGTTGCCGCAAGGTAGGTGACGGTGATATTATCTTTTGCAAACGCAGGCAGCGTTTCGCCGCTCACGTCCGTTTCGTCCATATACGTAGGCGCTTTGGAAACACCCTCGACGTATTCCACGAGCCAATATTGCCCAGGCGCATACGCCCTTGCCGCGTACGTGAGATAGTACATATCCCCAATCTTCATAAGACGAGGATCTTCCACACAACCGCCGTCTGCCTCTTCGTGACTGCCTGCAAAAACAGGCTCATCGCTCTGGCGAACAAAGTTAATACCGTCCTTACTCGTTGCCAAGCCAAGCTTGATTTGGTGTCTTACGTCGTTGCCTGCCGCGCGATAAAGCATAACGAATTCTTCGTTTTTATCGTCGTAAATCACCGCAGGATTCAAAACGCAGCGTTCTTCCCACTGATTTGCAGGATTAGGCTTTAAGATAGGATTGCCTTCGTATTTTTTGAGTTTCATCATTGTTTTCTCCTTGAAAATCGTATCATTGCATAATTTTGCATTTAATTATGCGATTTTATTATAGCATATTCCATTACCTTTTTCAACCGTTCTGCTATAAAAAAACCTCGAACGAGTCGAGGTTTTTTACGTTTTTTATACAGTTATGGTTGTTCCCAAACAACGATTTCGCCTTGTTTACTGCCCAAAATCGTAAAGATGAATATATCCGTCTATAATCGAGCCGTCTTGTTTCGAGAGAACGATTGCCGTGCCGCCCATAAGCGGCGTGCCTTTCTCTTCCGTTTTAGTGTTTACTACGATAGAGCCATCATCAAGCTGGATATTATAACGATCGTACTGCGAAGATTTCTGTCCGTACTGATAACGCACCCCTTCTAATACGATACTCGCGCTGTTACAATGCTCGTGACCGACAAAGTGAGAGTCTACGCCCAGTTCTTTCACTCTTTTCGCCAGCGTGTACGTAGTGTCCCAAGGTCCTTTCAGCATTGCGCCGATAAACCCAAAATCGCCCTCTTCCGCACTTTCCAACGTATCCAAATTCACGGGATTTTCCAACGACGAACCGCTAACGTACAAATCGTTGTATTCGTCGTACTTTTCAAACGCTTTTCTAAACTGCGCGATTTGGATATGGTACGCCAACGAAAATTTGGTGTCCGGCGAACAGCTCTTGATTTCTTCGATAGAGTTTATAAACCACATCTTTTGGTCGTCGCCAAAGCCTGCATCCTTTTGTATCTTGGGCAAGCTTGCCTCACTCGCGCCGCCGCAACCGTTAGAATCGAGCATATAGAACACACGCATCAATTCGCCACCCTGTTCAATGCCGACGCTGTAATTGCCGTTACCTGTCAAATCGCCCTGCTTGAACAAGCAATATTCCGCCGCCTCAAACTGCTGACATTGCCAATCTACGCCCATTTCACTCTCGTTGTCGTGGTTGCCAAAAACGGGTGCCCAAGGCGTCTTTAAGGTTTCCATAAAACGAATTAAATCTTTCAAAATACTGCCGTTAGGGTCAAATTTACCATACACGACGTCACCCGTGATAAGAATAAGGTCGGGATTCGTTGCGTTCACCGCGTCGCGGATATAGCGATAGCAAAGTTCTTCTGCCGAGCCGTAATTCATAATCTGCGTATCCGAAAGCTGTAACACGACGGGATCTCTATCCGCTTCCACCTCGACGACGAAATCAACGAGGTCGTTATTCGTGATATACGCGCCGCAATCACAATAGTACGCCATACCGTTTACGCCGTCCGAAAGCGTGCCGTAGCTATGCCCGGGCGCCGTGCCGTATTCCACTTCGCACGTCGTACATACGGGCAACGATTCGCAGTCTGCCGCCTCGCCCGTGTGTTTTGCATAATCCCCGAGCTTACCGCACGAACATACGCGCCAATGCCCCGTCTTGTTCGACTTCCAGTCCCCTTCATAAACGCAGGTGTGCTCTTCCGACGACGTTTCTTCTTCCGATTCGGACGAAGTTTCCGTTTCTGCACCCGAGGACGTTTCCACTATCGAGGAATTTTCCGTCGGCGCAGAGCTTTCTTTGCCGCCGCCTAAAAAGCTCAAATCGCACGCCGCTAACGAGCCGATACTAAGTACGCTTGCAATAAGGATTGCCAACGCTTTGCGTAATTTTTTCATTATTTTCTCCTTCCTTATCTTTTCTAATACGGCTTATGCCCGTTTAGTTTCCTTAGCAAAATCGGTGAGCACCAGCACCGCCGCATCTACGTTGTTGCCGTTGTTGCCACGGATATACACCGTCTTTTCTTCGCCTGCCTGCATATCGAAATAGTTGTCCGAATAGGTGAAATTGCAATTATTCGGCAGACGCAACGTCAAGCCTTTGACGAACGCGTTCGCTTGAATCGTCACAGCCAAGCCCGTATCCGTCTTTTTCGTCGTGTACGAATAGTCGCTGCTGAATTTACACGTATGCCACATATCGCAAGAATATACCGTCGTCAGCAGTTCGCCGTTCACCATACATTGCGCGTACAAATACGCGTTCTCCGCCACGATTTCGCCCTCTACGGGTACCTGCACCACGCCGTTTTCCTGCATACCAACGGCGATTTCGTCCTTCCAAAGAATTTCGCCCGACAGCGTTTTTACGCCGTATTCCACGTTGGTCGCAAACGTCGTGTACGTGTCGTTCACAAGGGTGAGCGCCGTCACGCCGCCTTTCTTTTGTACAAACGTCAAAAGGATAGGCGCGTAGCTCTTCTTCATCTGATAATACGCCTGCTTGGGTTCACAATAATAGTCGATAATCGACCACGTTGCCGACTGCCATATCTCCGAATACATCCAGTTCATAAAGCCGCCGCATCTCGCTTTTTTCGATCTCGAATGTTCAATTTCCGCGCGCAATGCCTCGGCGTGCACCGTCATACCTTTCGCCACGAATTCGTCTACGCTATCGCTCTTGCCATACAGCGTGTTCGCGTAATACTCCTCACGCTTTGCAAACGTCATCAAGATAGACGCGTAAGGGTTGTCCATCAAACGGTCGTCCCAATATTCGTTAATCGGCCACAGCTTGTCCTCGGGGAAAATCTTTCTCAGCGATTCCACCGTGCAAGGCCCCATAATCGCGCACTCCGAAACGAAAGAAACGTCCGTACCGCTGACGCACTCTCTATAATTTTCAATACCGGCATCCAACGCCGCCTCAAAGCTGCCCGCATGCGATTCACCCGACGTCTTGTCGTTACCGATATCCGTCAACGCACAAGGGCTTTGACGCGCGTACGGGCGAGAATCGTCGAGGTTCATTATCAAGCCGCGTAAGAACACGTCTACGAAATAATCACCGTGGCTAATCTGTAAGCCATACGTACCCGTTTTCTCGTTGCCGCCGCACCAATACACGATAGAGGGATGGTTTCTCAAACGCTTGATTTGATATTCCACTTCCTTTTTCATATTCGCCACGAACGCTTCGTCGTCCTCGGGAATATCCGCGCAGGCAAGCATAATATCCTGCCATACCAACAGACCTTTCTCGTCGCACAAATCGTAGAAAATATCCTTTTCGTAAATGCCGCCACCCCAAACGCGGAGCATATTGAAATTGCCCTCCACCGCTTGGTCGGTGAGTCTGTCAAATTTTTCATCCTGAATCGCACCCGTGAAACATTCCGCAGGCACCCAGTTCGAGCCTTTGATAAAGATTTCTTTGCCGTTAATCAAAAGCTTATAGCCCATCGTCCGTTCGTCTACGGGCTTTTGTTCGAGCTGTACCGTTCTAAACGCCAAACGCCCCGCTCTTTCGTCCACGACCTTGCCGCCGCGTATCAATTCCACCTTATACGCGTACAAGGGATGCTCGCCGTAGCCTATCGGCCACCATAACTGTGGCTGTTCCACGGTGATATTTGCAAAATTCTTTCTGCCCGTAATTTTATACGAACGCGTAATCGCGTTATCTTCCGACAGCGCCTCGTTCGGACGTGCCGCCAACGTATAACGCAATTCGTCGTTTTCACAATCACGATTGTGTTCTTTTATCGTTTTGCCGTTAAAATCGACCTGCGGACGAATACTGTAATTCAGCTCGACAAACAGCGAAACATTACCGTCATTGTACGCCTTATACGAAACGTCCACCATACGGTGTTGTTTTACACCTTTCACGCGTACGTCACCCCAAATGCCGTAGCCGGGCATATCGGGCGCCCAGTCCCAGCCGAAATGGCACTGCGCCTTGCGGATAAACAAACGCTTGGTGTTAAACGTGCCGAAAAAACCTCTATCGTCAATCTCGTCCATTTTCTTCGTTGTCGAGAACATCTTAACGACCAGCTCGTTTTTCTCTTTTTTCACGAGTTCCTTAACCGAATATACGTATTGCAGGAACATATTGTCGCATTTGCCGAGCAACACCCCGTTGAGATAGATTTCCGCGAACGTATCAATCCCGTCAAATTCGAGCAAAATTTCCTCCTCCGCAAACACGTCGTCGGACAAGGAAAATTCATTTCTATATGTAAAATCGCTCTCTCTAATCCAATGCAGATCGCGATGATTGAGTCCAAAATAAGGGTCTTTGATAAGCTTGTTATCAAAAAGGTCTAACGTGACGTCACCGGGCACTTTTGCAGGCCACAGCTTACCGTCATATTCTAAAAACCAACCGTTTTTCAATTCTAACACTTTATTCATTATTAAAACTCTTTACCTTTACCGTCTTTTAAAATTTTAAGGGGCGAAGCGAAAACGCTCCGCCCCCTTTTGTCCTATCAAATTTTTATTTGATTTTTTTTGCCATTATGCAGCGTCGCTACCGAACGTAATCTTACCGAAATACATCGTCAAAGGATTTTCTGCCGTAGCATCGAACGAAGCAACGTCTATTGCAAGGATATCCGCCGTATAGACACGCAAGATATACTTCTGACCTGCCTTGAGCGCCGTCGCCGTAGTACCGTCTGCGTTCAGCCATTTAATCGTTCTTTCCGCCGCACCATTAACAGCCGAGCCGCCAGCCGACGTAACGCTATAGTTACCAGCAGCCATCGAGCCGTTCATTTGGTACGTCCAAATACACAACGAACCGATATCTCTGCTAAATGCAATCTCTACGTCGGTGTAATCGCTGCCCTTATAGATGAACATCTTTGCACGGTGATCCCAAGCCGCCGTCATAGGAGCTTCGACTACCTTCGTACCTGCCGCAAAACCAAGCGTCGTTACGTCGCCGTTGTACGTATTCAGCGCCGTGCGTTCTGCTGCACTGAACGCCTCGCTCATATCATAGCCTTGCTTGATATTCGCAATATAGAAGGTTTGTGCTGCGACAACATTCAAATAGAAACGATTGATATCTTCGCCCTTTACAATTTGAATGCGAATCGTATACAACTGTGCCGTATAGCTAGAAGAATCTTTAACAACCTTACCGTCTTTATCCCATACAATGGTCGTTCTCAAGATACCGTCACTCGTACCCATCTGATTCGCATACAACGTAAAGCTGCCTTGCGTAGCCGTGTCTTTTGCCGGCCACATCGTGAACGCCGAAGAGTTTGCCGTTAATACTACCTGGAATTCTACGTAATTGTAAGAATTATCCACAGGAATATAAACACGATTAGTCCAAAGGTCTGCCGACGTATGTTCAAATACGTACGAACCTGCCGCAAAGCCAAGAGCCGTTACGTCGCCGCTGTATTTTGAAAGATCTTGATTGTTCAGATCTTTAACCGCATATTCGGGATAGGATTTGTTGATAACGTTCGAGAAATTGATGATTATGTTAGCCGAAGAAACGGTAACTTTACATCTATACGCGCTCGCGTCGCCGACATTGAGAGCCAATTCACCAGCCGTCGTTACTTCTACTTCCGTAGCCGCGCCGCCGTTGACGGAAACCTTATACGTACCTACTGCAAGGTTTTCGTTAATCAGCGTAACGTTACCGCTTGCGTCCGAAACGAATTCGTCGGTCGCAGTAACTTTATCCGCCGCCGTAACTACCTGCAAATCATCAAAGTACAGCTTACCTTCTTCTACCTTCCAGTAGCCGCCAAGTCCAGCTACGATTGCGCCGTGCTCGCCGTCTGCAAGCAGAGCTTCTACCGTTGCAAACTTGCCGCCCTTATCGTTGTTCGTGTCGAAATGCAAGAACGCAGAAGGAGCCGTGCTCGAATTAAAGTTTTGTTTCGAAAATTCGATATAATCTCTATCGATTACGTATACGTTTTCACCTTTTACGTAAGCAAGGTTCATCATATACGCATAAGTCGTCGTCGAGAAATCACAATTCGTTGTGTTCACGATAACGTTCTTCACGTTCGTATGGCCATGACCTTGCATACTAATCAACTTCGTTGCGTTACTAGAAACGCCGTTGCCTATTGCTTTCAATTCGATATATACGTTTTCAACAAGACCGCCGTTGCCGCCACGTTCGAACAAACCAGCCTCGGAGCCAACCGTCAAATTCGTAAACGCTACGTTCTTCGCGATACCGTTCACGCCCATCGTAATAATGAAACCGCTGAACTGACCGTTAATCGTCATACCGTCAATGCTATGACCTTTACCGTCGAATACGCCTTGGAAACCAGCCGCTTTACCAGCGCCCCAATCTTCAAAGATTGCATTAGGATTGTCTACTACCGTTTTACCAATACCGCCAGTCTTATCCAACGTATTCCAAATATTACCATAGGCAAGAATAGGCGTCCAAGCCTTGTTGTACGCGATATCGTCACCGAGTACGATATAGCCCGAAAGGATTGCTTTCTTCTGTTCTTCGATTGCATAGCCAGCCTTTACGGAGTTGTCTGCCGCAACGCTCTGCCACATATCGAGTTCAGCTGCCGAATTGATGATGAACGTGTAAACGCTCGTAGTGATTTCATAAGCTGCTTCCGAAGTTTCAACGAGCAACGTTCTGTTGTCGCCAAGCGCTTCTCTCTTAGCGGGCAAGTTTGCCGTGTTCAACGTGATTTCTCTGCCGTTGATAGAAGCTGCGATTTCTACGCCGTCAAGCTTAACGCTGCTAATCGTACCGGAAACCGTTTCGGGAAGAGTAATCGTCGATGCGTTGTACGTTTCAATCGTCAACGTTTCGTCGAGTGCAATTACTTCTTTGCCTACGGTGAAGGTCTTTTCCGACGTCGTGCCGTCGATTGCGTTCGTTGTTACAACCACAAACGAAGCGTCGATTGCCGCCTCATCAGAAAGCGTTACCACGTTGCCTTCCAACGTTACCCAGCCGTATTCTTCTTTCAAAGCATAGCTAATCCAAGAAGGATTGTTCGATACTTTCAACGCAAGGCTGCCGCCCTTAGGAATAGCCGTTTCTTCGTTGGTGATGGCGGATGCGCCTTTATACATATCCGCCGTGGAAGCGAATACTACGTAGTTTTCCGTAACCGTCCAAAGGTTGCTATCCCATTCTCTAATAAGCCCGTTGAATTCTTCATCCGACATCATTTCCATAACGGTAGCGTAAGCGCTTGATACGTCGTTATTGTCGGGGTTGTGATGCCAATAGATAGACGCCGTGATACCCGTATCCCAAGCCGTGTTCGTGAACTCCAATTCGTCTGCGCCGAGTACGAATACGTTTTCCGCTCTCGTCGTGGACAGGTCTACCAAGTACGCATATTTAAGATTGCTAAGATCTGCCTGCGATACGTCTACAATGATGTTCTTGAACGTTCTTTCACTCTGATAGCCCGATCTAGTAACTACGTGCGAAGACTGACCGTCTGATATACCGCTTGCAATCGCGTCTACTTCTACGTAGATGTTTTCTAACGTACCGTTACCACGGTCTGCTACCAAGCTGCAGGAAGCACCAACTTTCGCGTTGGTGAACGCTACGTTCTTAATAACGCTACCTCTACCCATGGTGATGATGAACGCATCGTAAATCGTGTTACCGGTCTCTAAGCCGTTGATGTAATGACCGTCACCATCGAATACGCCTTGGAAGCCTGCCTTAATGCCACGACCCCAGTCTTCTTCAATTACGTTATCTGCGCCGTATTTAGCCTTCAAAGGTGCGAGGAAGTTGGTATCGCTAAGCAAGTTCCACAAGCTGGGATTTTTCGTTGCGTAAGGAACAATAGGTTTCCAAAGACCATTATATTCGATATTATCGCCAAGGATGAAGTAGCCCGAAAGCACTGCCAGCTTTTGTTCTTCTACGCAAAGGCCTGCCTTAACGGAGTTGTCCGCGGCAACGCTCTGCCACTGATCGAGTTCTTCCTTGGTATTGATAATCATAGTATAGATGTTAGCAGGAACGGTGTAAACGTGCTTATCCGTTTCCACGGTCATTGTCTTGTCTTTACCAAGTTCGTTGCCTGCTGCGGGAACTTCGGTTTCTTCCATCGTAACGGTATTGCCGCTGATAGCGCCAACGCCACCAAGAGCGTCAAACACTACTTTATCGCCAAAGGCTACGATTTCTACCTTCGTTGCGTCGATTTCTGTGGGTATTACAACTACGCCGCTAACCACTTCAACGTCTACCACCGTCGTCAACGAAGCCTGTTCTTTCTGAACGGTTACATTGAGAGTAATCGTGAGTTCTTCGCCGCAATAGCTCGTCGTACCCGTAATAACGCCGTTACCTGCCTTAACGGGCACGATAACGCCGTCGGCAAGCTCGAATACGTCTGCTTCCGTCGACCATACCACCGTCAGTTCTTCGTCGGTGGGTTCGCCGTTCATTACGCCGACTACCTTACCGATTTCAAAGCCCGTAGACGTAAGGTTAACGTTCGCCTTATAGCCGTTTTCGCTGGCAAAAATTTCCTTATTCGTCAATTCGCAGGAATATTCGTTTTCCATAATCGTTACGTTGATCGTTTTACTAACTTCGTAGCCACGAGCAACCGTCGATACTTTGTACGTCGCCGTACCAGGCGCAATCGCCGTAAACGTAGCGACTGCATTGTCCGTTTCAATGGAAACGACTTCGTCACCGCTTACTTTTTCCCACGTGTATACAAGGCCGTACGTTTCGTTGTCCAACGTTTCGCCTTTGTACGTTACGCTTGCTTCTACCATTTCGAGTTCGTCTTCGTAGATTTTTACTTCTGCGATATCGAATGCGATTTCGTGCAGAACGTTCGTCTTTTCTACCGTTACTACGCAGGTAGCCTTTACGTCCGTGCCTGCCAACGCTGCCGTAATCGTTGCCGTACCTGCTTTGAGCGCAGTAACAACACCGTTTGCGTCAACCGTTGCAATCGTTTCCGCCGAAGAGCTCCAAACGACCGTCGCGTCGTCATCTGCGCCCGTTACGTACGCAACCAGCTCTTTCGTTTCGAATTCTACGATGCTCGTAGCTTCGGTGAGCGTGATGGACGCTTCGGGATCGGGTGCTTCGCTGTCACTCGTCGAAGGCGTTTCGCTCGTCGAAGGCGTTTCGCTCGTCGAGGGCGTTTCGCTCGCCAAGGGCGATTCGCTCGTATTAGGCAAAACGGATTCGGATACGGGATTCGAGCTCGTATCTTCTACCGCGCCGCCACAAGCTGCTGCCGCGCTAGAAAACGCAAGAGATGCCACAAGCGCTAACATAAGTAATTTTGTTTTACTTTTCATACATTTCCTCCTTGTATGTTTTATTTTTCATATTTTTGTTTTTAGGGGCGTCCGTTTGAGGGGGAACGCCCCTTTTTAACCTTTATTTTTTTACCTTCTTTGCTTAGAATCCCCAAGCGTCAAACCAAGGCTTAATTTCAATCATTTCCGCATAATAACGGTAGCCGAGATCGTTACAATCCTTAATTAACTCTGCACGGAAATCATAAATTTCATTAGGCGTATAAGAACCGCTGTAGAACTGCGCGATTACGAAACGAGGGAAAATCGTTTCTGCCGTAATATGATCGTGCAATACTTCATACAAATCGGGATCGGTAATCTTGTATTTTTCGATTGCTACGTACGCCTCGTCGCAAAGATCCAGCCAGCTCTGTAACGTCGACCACTTCCAGAATTTCATCTGCATCGAATTCGTACGTCTTTGCGTATAGAATACTTCGGGATACTCGATTTGGAGCTGTTCCATATACGATACGAGCGAATTGAAATATTTACGCATAGGTTCTGCCGCTACATCGAAATAGTTTTCAAAGAACTTATCTCTCAACTCACCTACGTGGAGGTTTACTTCACGGCTAAGCGTATACGTAAGATACGTTCTATACGCGCCAAAGCCTGCATATACAGCGTTTTGTCTATCGCCTTGGTTGAACATAAATTCACCGCCGATGCTCTTCAAGAAACGAATCGTATCGGGAATACCGTCGTAGGAGTTGTAAGGAACGAGATACTGCGTGAAGTTCGTATCGTAAATCCAGCAATACAAACGATCGCCCAACAAGCTCCATTTTTCAAACGTTTCTTTATATTCCTTGTTTTCGGGATGATAGAAACTTTCTTCAAACGTTGCGTCAATGGGAGCGTAGAAGATACCAACGTGTTCGTTGCACTTCAAGCCGTTTTCATACGTCTTATTGTAGGGAAGCGAAACAATTTCGCCGTCTACCTGAATCACGTTCGATTGCGTACCGTCGCCGTTGTCAATAACCTCTAACGCGGGAACGGTGTACTTGCCGTCCGTACCGAATACGGGAGCGGAAGCCGTCTGACTGTACGCGAAGAACAAAATTGTCAATTCACGTTTAGGTTCGCCCGTTTCATCTGCAATACGCTGCAATTCTGCCTGCACCAACGTATCCAAGTCGTTTACGAAGAACATATACATTGCTGCGTGCGAGTCGTCGAGTACCGAGCTGATCTTGTTGCAGTTTTCACAAATACAATGCCCGTAACCGTCTTGACGGGTGAACGTAAGCACTGCCTGCGTAGGATTCGCCGCAAGGCTTTCCATTACCGCTTCAAACGCCGTGTTCAACATAATATCGTATTCTTCTTTATTGCCGTGTGCCGAATAGCAAAGCTGGTTGATAGGCTGTGCTGCTTCGTGCGCGTACCAATCTGGATGTTCCGAATAATACGTTTCAACGGGCAAGAAGTCGAACGAGTTGTGACAGAAGTTACCGTTGATAAACGTGAATACTCCTTCTTTCGTCAAGGGCGAAGCCATATAATCACTCGAATTCATATAGCCGCTATTCCACGTCAAGTCGAAGTCGGGCTTTTCTACGATATCCATATCGGGCAACGTAGTGCCGTCTTTCGTGTATCTAATCGTATCCGCCGCATACCATTCGTAGCCAATCACCGCGCGAAGGAATGCCTGCGCTACCGTCTGATAGCCGTAGAAGGAATTCACTTTCATAAATACGGAATCCCCTACCGTCTTAATCATATAGCCGCTGTACGCAAGATTAGCGTCCGTTGCCCACGTTACGTTTGCTTCGCGTTCCAACGCTTCGTGCGCAAATACAAGATATTTCGTACTAGGCGTATATTCAAGATTACGGTTTTCCACCTTTTCACTATCAATGATAAGGTCTTGGTCGCCATCTACGTACATAGGTATGGTCGCGCCCGTACACTTTGCAACCTGTTTAACCAAGAAATCGGCTGCGCTTACCGCACGCATATCCGACGTACCAACGATAATAGCGTATTCCGTTTCACCGTTCACAGCGAAAGGTCTGTTGGATTCTTTCACCGTTCTGCGGTGCAACAGCAAGGATTCGTCTACGTAATGTTCGTCGTCGTCCGTCATCGTGCCGCCGTTGATATAATCGCGATCGCTTTCGCTACTGCCCGGCGTTTCGCTCGATCCGGGCTGTTCGCTCGTAATGCTGTTATCGTTTACCGAACTGGTCGAAGCAGTGGGAGCACCGCAAGCAATCAAACTGCTCGAAAGCATTAATGCCGCTAATATAATAGCTGAAATTTTCTTTTTCATAGTTCGTCCTCCCTTATTTCGTTACCATTACAACGTATTCAACAACTCTCTGGTTACCAGATGCGTCGTATATTACGTTCACGAATTTGTACTCGCCTTCCTGCGTGAACGTGAACGAATATCTATTGTATACGATTTTACCCGTTTCCTTATTAACGTTGTAATCGTATCCAAACGTTATTGCGTCACCGTGAGGGTTGCGTACGTGTCTAAACACTTTCATCTGGTCTACGGTCGAAGAGTCGTCGGAAATGGTAATCTCAGGAAGAACTACCGTTTCGCCAACCTTTGCCGTTGCCGACCAAGTGTCTGCAATCGTTGCCTTGGGCGCTTTGCGGTCGAGTACGTTGATAGCAAAGCTCATCGAGCCCGGTCTATTGTTACAGTCTTCGGAAATATATTCCACCAAGTACTGACCGTACATTACAAGGTCGAATACGTATTCCTTATCCGCAGGTACGTTTTCAAGCGTCAAGCCGTTCGTATCCTTTACAAGCTTGCCTTCGGGCGTTCTCACCGTTACCGTCGCCGAAACGCTTGCGTCCAACGTATCGCTTGCGAGCGCTTTCGCCAGTACGTACTGGCTGCCAATCGCATAAATACCACCGTAATTGTTACCAATGGAAATTCTAGGCGCCGTTCTATCCGTTACCGCGTTGTTGATGAGGTTGTTGTCAAACTTCTGGATAATGTAAGAAGCGCCTGCTTTTGCGTTCACCACTTCCGCGCTGATATATACTCTGCCCGAAGGGAAACCGTTGAAGGCATTACCCATATCGTCTTTGTCTACGATTACCCCGATAGCGTCTACGTAGAACTTGCCGTCTTTGTACGCGAATACGAATTCGTCCAAAGCTCTACCGGTAGTATCCGTACCGAAGTTGAAGCCCTTCACCATTTCACGTTTCGTATTGCCAAAGTTTACTTTTGCATAGCCGTTTGCGGGATTTTCAACGTACATACTTACCGCAACGTTTTCATTTTCGCTGTCGATAAGAGTCACTTTCATCGCGTCAAAGTTGCTAGAACCCTTTACGCCTTTTATGCTAAGGGACGCATTTTCCGCAACGACGGGGTTTGCGTAAATCCAAGCAAAGTTCCCTGCTTCACCACCGACCAAGATAAGACCTTTACGGTCTCTCGTCGCCGTGAAGTTTTCACCCACGAACATCTTTTCAATATACACACGCTGCGCCGTTGCCGTTTTCTCGATAGGCGTTACCACGCCGACCGTCGTTTCGTATTCCGCGCCGCCTGCCGTGAATTTCAACGTAAGCTGGGAAACACCTTCCTCTGCAACGGGAACAAACGTATCCCCTGCGTTGTAGGTCTTTTCACCGTTTGCGTCTTTGAGTACCATCTGCGCTACGCATTCCACTTTTTTCTGAGAAGAATAGTCGTAAGCGATAATGGTGGGAACAACGTATTCCATTTCCGATATGTAATATCTAGGAAGCTTAATCTCGTCTACAAATACGGGAATCGTACCCCAAGCAATTTCAACGTTGTACGACTTTTCAACCTCAGAGCCTGCATAGTCTTTCGCCGCGTACGTAATCGTCCAAGTACCTGCCTGTTCAGGAACAAATACGCCGTTCGTCGCGTCGATTTCCACGTCGCCGCACTTTGCCGTAATCGTAACGTTTACGTCACCGCTGCCGCCCGTCGTCGTATACGGCGCAACTGCAATGTGCTGACCGCAAACGTCTTCTACTACAACGTCCGAGGTATCAAGGGAAATATCCAAAGGATTCTCCAATTCACTTACAGCCGTAATCCAATATACGCGTTCTGCTTTGTTTCCCATTGCGTCGGACACGTTGTATACGATAGCGTATTTACCTGCTTTGTTTACGAGGAACGAACCGTTCTTGATAGGACGTTCTACTCTGTTCGTTTCACTGCCGTAGTTGAAGTAAACCTTCGTATTTACCGACAAGTTGCCAGAATACATATCGTATGCACTAGCCGTGGGAACGGGATAGTTGCCGCCTACGACTGCCGTCGGCGTAAACGTATACGTATCGTTTTCATAGGAAACGTATTTTTCGTTCACGTCTACCGTAAGCTCGGGAGCGTCCGTTTCCGCAAATTTATTTTCCACAGTCAAATCATAACCGTACAAGTTGGTAATTGCAATATTTGCAAATTCACCTGCGTATTCCGTCGCTTTTACAGTAAGGAATATCTTGCCGCTAGGGAAGCCTTCCCACAACGGTTCGTCTTCATAGAAAGCGGGATTGTCGTGGTCTGCAATTCTACTGCCGTTAATGTACGTCGTTACGTTATCTTTATCATAGGAAAGCTTAAACGCGCATTTATCCGCCGTTACCGACCAAGAAGAAACGGGGTGGAATTTACCGTTTTCTGAATAGAACGAAGCGTTCGTTGCGTACATACCGCGAATACCGTCGGGTGCTACCAAAGAGAACGCACCGCCCATGTAGTTATGGTCCCAGCCGCCAAACGTTTGGTTGGGGGCAGCCGACGTCCAATAGCTACCAAATCTTTGGTTATCGGAGGACGTACTTCTAGTGCCGCGAATCGTCAGCGTTTGCGTAGGATCCATCGCATCCGTTAAAATAAACATCAGCTTATCAAATTCGTACGAACCTGCCACCGCGGGATTGATAAACGCTCTTACCAACGTATCCGCCATCGTAATGTTGCTTACGTCGATAATTTTATTAAATCTCAACTCGTCGTTTCTAGCAAGGCTAGCCAAGAGCGCGTCCGTGTCACCCACTTTGCCGTATTCAACGCTACTTTTTGGATTGCTAACGCTCCACAGCTTATCCGCAACGAAGATTTCTACTTCTTCCGTATATGTTTGTGCATCTGCCGTTGCCTCGTAAATGATGATGTATTGACCGGCAACGTCCAACGACATACTGCCGCTCTCTACCATCGTCGTGGTACCGTTGGGATATACCAGCTTGATGCTAGCGTCGTACGCGTTGCCGCCAATCGTCAGCTGACGTTCGGGAATCGTGAGCGTATCGTCACGCACGTATTCCGTTGCAAACTCAACGTCCGTCCACGTGGGATCTTCCGCCGTACCGAACAGAACACCGCCTGCCGATACGAGGCTGATACCAAGCGTCGCAACACATAAAGACGTCATAAGAATTTTCGTGATTCTTTTCATCTAAATTTTTCTCCTTATTATAGTATTAGTGCTTAACCTTTCACGCCGCCTACCGTAAGGTTGCCCAGCAGACGTTTTTGGAAGCAAGCAAACAAGATGATAACAGGCACTGCCGTCATTACCGCAATCGCCATACGCGCAGGAACCATCGTGTGGTCGTATCTGCCTGCGTATGCGTTCGTCGTCATTACCGTATTCAAACCTACCGCAATAACGGGGAAACTCGGCATATATACCATAGGCGTTTGATAATCGTTCCAGAACGAAATAAACAAAATCAGCAATACCGTCATAAAGGTATTTTTAAGCAAGGGCATTGCAATTTTGAAGAATATCTGGAAATTATTCGCGCCGTCAATTTTTGCTGCTTCCGAGAAAGAGGCAGGCAATGCCTTACAAACGTCGTAGAACATAAGGAAATACAGCCCTAAGAAGTTTGCCTTCATCAGCCACAAGCCCCAAATTTGGTTCATAAAACCGAGCGTTTTCGCCACTTCGATTTCCGAAGGCATACTACCGACGATGGGAATCATCATAACGATAATAACCGTCGTGTGCATAATACGCGAGAATTTGAATTTAAAACGCGCGCATGCATATGCGGCAATACAGGGAACAAACGTTGCTGCAAACGCGCAACCCGTGGCGTAAAGAATACTGTTTAAATACATCTTCGCCATACCGATTTCCCCTGCAGGCTGACCAAACACCGCCGCCGTCTTAATCGTAAAGCCTTTGAACATATTGACGTAGGTATGGAAAGGAATCAGCCCGTGCATCTCTTCCTTTGCCTTTGTCAAAGCCGCCAACTTACGTTTTGCGCCCGTAAGCATCGTTTCCGCTTCGTTTATCTCTGCGAACGTCGAGGCGTTCTTTAATTTTACCGTCCACTCAGCTACTTGGTCGTTAAAATACTTGAAATAGCTGTCATAGTTGGGTAAAAGCCCGCCAGGGTCCATATGGAAAATATCCGAATTGACCTTGAACGAAGTTGATACAGCCCAAGCCAACAGATAGAACAACGACAATGCGTACAATATCAATGCGATTAACAGTATTACCGTCAACGGAGTGAAAGCGTTTCTCTTTTCTTTTATTTTCGTAGCCATACTTTCACCTCCTTAGTCTTCACTCGGGCCGAATCTTTCAAGAGCCCATCTTGTACCAAGCGCAATAGGTATGGTAATAAACGTCAAAATAACGCCGATTGCCGCATAGAAAGGCAGTTCTGCCGCGCCGTCAACGCTCTGCAAGTCTTTAAACTTACCAGCGACGTCAATAAAGAACCAGTAGCCAAGCACACGCGTGCTAGGATCGGCGCTGTATTGGAACATCTGGTGCACGTTAAACTGGTTGACGCAGATTTGCGCTACGCCCGTAATCAAGAATACCGAAATCGTCGGATAGGTGAGCGGCAATACGATATGCCAAAATTCTTTGACACCCGTCGCGCCGTCAATATGCGCCGATTCGATAATCTCGTCGTCTATACTCGACATTTTGTTTGAATACATCAATACGCTCGTACCAAAGCCGAACCAAATGTTGTATATCATCAACAGCGTAAACGGCTGGCCTGTAACGGGATCGAGCAAATTCCCTGTCCCGGGGAATAACAGCGGAACACATTCTACGAAGAAATTTTTGTAGATGAGAGCCACAACGACACTCGACAAAATCTGCGGCAAGAAAAGAATTACTCTGAATCCGCCCCAGAACGGCAATTTCTTGAAAATGTAATACGCAAAAAGCAAGCCGAGAGGGAACGCCAGCGTCGTAATGCCAAACGACTTTAACGTTACGCCTATCATATTCCTAAAATCAGGTCCCCCTAACCAATCGAATACCTTTCCGTATTGTTCCCACGTAAAGGGATCAATTCTCCACTCGAATTCGGGCGCGGGGCCTACCGTAATTTTCTTGAAGGACATCAATATCGAGTTCATGTTTACGCCTACGTAAAACACCAAGAACTGCAATACGGGCCAAGCCAAGAAAATACAGTAGAAGATAAGATCTGCCCTGTTTGATTTCGAAATTTTTTTCTTTTTAGCGGGAATTGCGCTTGCCGCAACGGGCGCGCCAACTACGGGCGTTTCTGCCATAATGGGCGTTTCTGCCACAATGGGCGTTTCTGCCACAATGGGCGTGTCGATTGCAGGCGCAGCCTCGTCTGCCGCGATTGTCGCCGCAACGGGGCACGTTTCCTCTAAGGGCTGTTCTTCTAAAACTACTTCTTCAACAATTCTTGTTTCTTTCTTTATCCCCAGCAAATGCTGACAGTTTGGACAAGCGAACGCGTAGTTTTTATCGGACACCTTCAACGTCACGCCACAAGACGGACAATTTACGAGGAATTTCTCCGCTTTTTCAGAAGAATTATTTGCATTTAATATTTCATTTTCCTGCACGTTAACTCCTCCTTCTTCGTTCCATTATTCCGAACGAAAGTATACTTTTTTTCATAACCTTGTACCTTTTTTTTGCGAAGCCCCGCAAAGATACGGGGCTTCGCCCTGTCTTCTGTAACGTAAAAACGATTACGTTTTCGTCTTATTTAATTACTTCGTTGTGATCCCACTTATACTTTTCATAAATCCAGTGGCCACGGAAATATTCAGCCGCCGTCTTGCCCTTTCTGAATTCGTCAACGCTAATCGTTACGTAGGCCGAATCGCTGGTATATCTTGCCGAATACTTCTGGTTGTAGTTGATCAACGACATTTCGTTCTGCTGATAGAACGACGTTTTTGCATAGCCGTAAACGACGTCTGCCTTTTCCGTAATGCTCAAAAGCGATCTACCAAACGAGGAAAGCTGCGCCTTATCTTCTTCGCTCATCGTATATTTAACGGCTTTCGTCGTGTTCGTAATCTTCGAGAATTCTGCCAAAGATTCGTCCGTGTAAATGAACTGGATGAAGTCTTTTGCGATGGGATATACTTCGCTCTTGATTTCCTTACCGATAGCGCAGATGGTGTTATGCGTATCCATCAACGTATAGTAGTTTTCGCCTCTTGCAGCTTTTTCAGCTCTTTCTGCTGCTTCTGCTTCCGTTGCACAAGGCAAAGGCATGAACGCATATCTCTGTCTGTAATCCTGACCGGACGACTGCTGCATTGCATCAAGGATACCCGCAGCTTCCATTTCCCACCAAACACCTTCCAAGAGCATTGCGGGCATATCTTCCAAAGCGTCAAGACCACTACCGTCGATAAAGTGTTCCTGTGCCGTCGTCTGTTCGTAAGTGGGGTTTACTGCGCCGTCCGTATGATACCCTCTTTCCATAATCGTTTCGAGGAACTTGAACGCATAATATTTACCAGCCTGTCTGCCCAATTCGTAGCCGTTCGTCGCAGCGTCGATTGCTACGCTTTCCGTTACGATATTGCCGTCAGCGTCCGTCTTAACAGAACCGTCTTCGTTGAATACAACGAGGTTTTCAGCCGTGCCGTCGAACGAGAAGTTGAGCGCGCCCTGTTCCAAACCTTCGTGGTTTACCATCATTGCCTGCGTAAACCAGCTAAGGTAGCCTTCTCTATGTCTACCCGTCCAAGAAATGGGAGTACGCGTACCCGTGATTACGTCGCAAAGTGCGTAGAATTCTTCGTACGTCGTGGGAAGGCCGTCGTCTTCCGTGCCTTTCATACCGTCGGGACCAGCCGTTCTTGCCGTCGCGTCATCCGTGAAGCACGCGTCGATATCTTCTACCAAGTCTGCCTTATTATAGCCGTCTTTCAGATACCAACCATAACCGTCGAAGTAGTACTTGTTATAAACGATACCTACGTAACCTGCATAGTGAGGCAAGCCGTAATAATCCGTTTCGCCGTCCTTGGTTACTTTATAGAATTCCTGCTGCTGTGCGGAAAGCTTGCTTTCCAACGTTACACCCGGTTCGTAAGGGTTTTCTTCCGTCATAACGTCCGTCATCTTTGCAAACGTTTTATCACTACGAATCAACTGGTTGTAAGGAACCTGTTCTTCGAGCCAAATATCGTAATGCGTACCCGACGTTGCCATAGCAGACATCAAAGTTTTATCGTTCGTTACTTTGAAATCAACGCCGTCGTACGTTACGCCGTCTACGGTGAATTCTTTACCAGCGCGTACTTTCTTATAGCGCGAAATAGCCGCGTCCAACCATTCGTGACCATAACCACCGTCAAAGTTGAATACGGTCAACGAGTAAGGGTTCGTAACGCCGGGAATTTCTTCTTCGCTCGTACCAACATCAATGCTCGTGTCGCCGCTCGTGTTGCCACCAACGCTCGTGTTGCCGCTGTTTCCGCCCGTGGACGTACCAGCCGCAGGTGCGCCGCCGCAAGCCGCCGTGCTAACGCACATCATACCTGCCAACAGCCATACCAACAATTTGTTTACTGTTTTCTTCATAACATTCTCCTTGTTATAATATATTTTTTTTAATTTTTTCCTTTTAAGCATTTTTTTCAGTAATATTAATTACTGAAAAGGGGCGCGCCCCTTTTTTTTGCGAAATTTTTTATGTGATTTTCTTACTCTTTCGTATTAAACCACACCGTCATACGAGGTTTGTCCGATTTCCATTTCTTGCCGCAGGATTGATAGTCCGTCAACAACAATTCGTCGCCGTCTTCTAATTTGCAAACGATTCTTACCAGCTCGTCTTTTCCCTTAGGCTGTTCGACAGTGTACGTCAATTCGTTGCCTACGTTTACGGGTTTTTCCAACGTTCTGTCCGATTTCTGCTCGTCGGTAGCCAACGTCAACGCCCCGTAGGTGAACGCAATTTTTTCGTTTAAGTAGTGCGCTTTGAGCGGCGTTTGCATAGAAATGCTAATCTTGTCGCCATTTTTATACTCGCCTGCGAGCGTGTAATAACCCGTTTCTTTCACCGCCGCGCCGTTCACCGTCATATCCTCGCACCAAGCGGGCTTTCTAATCTTCAACGTGAGTTTAGCAGTGTCTTGACAGTTTACGGTGATTGTGCCGTTGCCGTTAGCGGGATATGCGCTTTCCAGCTGCAACGTTACGGTGTTGCCGTTAGCGTCTTGCACCTGCGCGCTACCGTTAAAGAGCATATTTACGTACACGCTATCCGCGCCCTGCATCACCGTCGTCATAGGCATCAAGGCGATACCGCACGCGCCGATTGCAACACAGCAACCGTTATAGCCGCCGCTAGCGAACGGCATTTGTCCGCCGATACCTCTGCCGCGCTTGTTCATATACAACGGGCTGTAACTATCAAAGCATTTCGCTTCGTAGTAAATCTTTTCCCACATATTCCACTGTTCGTTCAGCTCGGTGTTCAAGCTACCGTACAGGGTGTTATAGCCTGTCTGTTCGATACGGTCGATATATTTAGCCTCGCCCGTCAGCTGATACAAGCGTCTAAGCACGCGCATCCACGTCACCGCAACGCAGGTTTCCTGCATAATGTTTTCGTGGAATTCCGTTTGCATTACTGCGGAATTGTCAAACAATTCGTGCGTACAGCCCGCGCAGCCGATAATCGTGATATCCGTCTTTGCAACCGCCTCGATAAAACGGCTGGTCGCGTCGAGATATTTCTTTTCGCCCGTCACTTCGTAATATGCCACAAGACCTTCGTAGAAAGACATCATTTCATACGCTTTCGTTACGGGGTATTGATAGGGTGCGATTTCGTCCTGCAAAGCCAACTCTATCAAGTTGCAATCGGAACAGCCGCCTTTTGAAATGATATATTCTGCAAAGCGGAGATAGTCTTCCCTGCCCGTACGCTTATACAGCTCAATCGTCGGCTCTAATATCGTGCAGGAGTTTACACAGCCCCACCACTCGGACGTTGCCGTGATAGATTTTTGACCTTCGCCGTCACCGATTTTTGCCACGACGTAATCGAGGTGGCGACAGCAAGCGTTGATAATACGTTCTTTCAGCGCTTCGTCCTTACAGATTTCGTGATAGTACATCATACCGACGAGAACGTATTTTCTACACCACATATCCCAGCCGTTAAATTCCGTTTCCACGGTGTACGTCGAAAATCTGCCGTATTCGTCTTGGCGGTCTAACAGCGAAAGCACCGTTTCCGTCAAAATATCGTACAATTCTTCGTCTTTCGTCAGCGTATACACGAGCGCCGCGCCACGCATTTGTTTGCCGAAAAATTCACCGCGCCATCTCGCTTCGTCACTATCCTCTCGCGTCGTGAACACTTCCGTGTTCTTGCCCCACGTTACGCGGTCTTTCATTTGATTCTCGATAACGAAACGTATCGCTTTGCTCATCAAGCCCTTTTCTTCTACTACACTGTCTACAATCAATTTCTTTATCTTATCCATACTTACACGCGCCTCGTTTTTGGATTCATTAAAGATTATAACAACAAATTACAGCAACGCAGGGAGCTTTTCGCCCTGTTCCATTGCTTTCAAAATCTGTTCGCACAGCATCAAGCATCTGGGAAGATGATACGGGCCTTTCCACATCGAGCCTTTTTGCGTATGGGATACCGTACCGTCACGGTGCAGATAGCCGTACCACTCGCCGTTCTCTTTATCAGGGAAATGGGAGAAGATATATTCGTGCAGTTTGTCATACCACTGCTCGTAGATAGGATCGCCCGTTAAATGCAGAGCCGTCAGCGTTGCAATCAGGCATTCGTTATGTACCCACAACAGCTTCATGTCGTGTTCCAGCTGTTCGCAAGGTCTGCCGTATGCGTCTACGAAATACACCACGCCGCCGTGTTCCTTGTCCCAGCCAAGCTCTAACGACCATTGCAGCATATTCAGCGCCTTGTCAAGCAACTCTTTATCCCCCGTTTCGTTCGCATAGTTCATCAAGAACCACGAATTTTCAATGGTGTGACCGGGGTTAATCGTTCTGCCCGTGGGATTGTCGAGGATACTGCCGTCCAAGCGCACGTTTTCCAGCACGCAATGAAGATCTTCCTTATAGTGCAAATTGAGCATATCTCCGATAACGTCTTTAATCACTTTGTCGTAATACGCTTGATTTGCGGGGTTTGCACGGCGCAACGTCTGCGCGGAGCTGACCAAAACCATCGGATTTGCATTAGAGTGAAGACTGCGTACCGCCGCGTTTTCCTTGGGGGTAATCTTAAAGGGATCGGCGTTGCCGTCCTTGTAAATGCGATACATTAAATCGAAATATTTTTCTGCCAGCGCCAAATCCTCTTTGTTGCCGCGCAGAAGATAATATTCCGCAAAGCCGACGACAAGGAAACTCTCCGAGAAGAAATATCTACGTTTTCTAAGCGGCTGACCGTCCTGCGTGACGGTGAAATACATTCTGCCGTCCGTTTCGTCTATGCAATATTTTTTAATAAATTCTGCGCCGCTATCCGCCGCCTTGCCCCATTCCGCCTGCTCGCCGTACACGTTGCACAGCTTTGAAAACGTCCAAAGGCAACGGCCTTGAAACCATACGCTCTTATCGTCGTTGTACGATTTGCCGTATCTGTCGACGCTGGTGATAAAGCCGCCGTATTTTTCATCAATTAAATCGGATTTCAACCAAAAATCTACGACGTCGTTCATCAAATGTTCGTGATAAAAATTTTTCAACTGTGTAATCTTCGTCTTGTCCATGGTATGCCCCTCCAATTATTTTTTGCCGTAATAGTTACAATAGAGCGTATGCAAATTCCGTGCGGACGGGAAAATGGATTGCGGGCTCAAGAAATGGGAAAATTCAAACGTGATACACTTTTCCACGTGGCGTTCCGCGATTTGGATTTTTCTTCTCAAAATATCAAACGGAATCGGGAAATACATACATCTCACGTCTCTTTCAAAGGTTTCCACGTTTGCCCACAAACGAATATTGTGCGCGTCCGTTACTTTCTTGATTTCCGTAAGGTATTTATCGTAATCGCAAAGTTGCGTCGTACCGTCTTGGAAAGCGCAGATATCGATATCCTTGCCGCAATCTTTCCAAATATTATTCCATACCTCTGCCGTAAGCTCGGGCGTCATGGAATCGGGATAGGTGTTGACACCTCTGAAAAACGGGCTGATAAACACTACTTTATCGGGTGCTGCATCCTTGCACATTGCCGCAAGTCCGCCCATCGTTTCCTTGATGTTGTAGATGTTGCTACCCGTTTCGTGAGGGATATACCAGCCCTTGAACGCAGGCATATCCTTATAGCGCGCCATCACCTCTTCTATGTACAGCTTGTTCTGTTTCATCTCGCCGAGGAAATCCCCTGCATTCCAAGTAAGGTTGGAAATATACATACCCAAATACACCTGCATATTCCGTTTTTCCGCCTCTTGGAGAATAAAGCCCATAAAATCTTCGTTCTCTTCTTTGAGGGTGGGGAATATCTTGGAGGGATACAGGCATTTGTCGTAAAATACGCCGCGCATAATAATCAGCGTATCCATACCCACCGCCTTCATATAATCAAGGTCGGCTGCCCACTGCTCGTTCGTCCAGTTGGACGCAGGGATATCGTACGTAATCTCGTCGATAAAAGTACCCGTAATCGGATAAGGATTTTTAAACATTTTTTCACTCCCGCTTTGCGTCGTATTTTCACCACGCAACTCTTTCTATCTTTCGTAAAAGTCGCTCGCCGCCTTAGAATATACGGAAAAGCATAAACGGACGCTATGTCACAGTATCCCTTTTACCTCAATATTATATCATATATTTTTTATCTTGTCACTAGTTATAAATTGCAAAAAAGTGCTGATTTATTGCATTTTTTCTTTCTCGGTGGTTTTTTTGCCTTTTTTTAACAACTATACTATTGTATATAGCGAAATTTACAACGAAAAAAATCCCTTAAATTTACAACTTTTGTTTGTGTTTTCTTGTTTTATTTATCCTCAAAAATCTCACCATTTTGCGCCTATTTTTCAGGCGAGTCCTCGTTTTTCGACATAATTTCGCCTAAAAAATATATAAAAACGGAGCGCGACGCCGCGTGCTCCGTTTCTTCATACTCGTTTTTATGGTTATTTATTGCCGTTTTTACCATTTGTTGCCATTTTTACCATTTTTTAGCGTTTGTCGCCGTTGATCATTAGACGTTTTTCGCCGTTTAGTTTCGGCGTTTAGGAAAAATAGCTGTTTAAAAAGGTCTTTAAAAAGTCGTTATCCGTTTTGCCAAGCGCCCGTTTTAAAGCGCCGTAGATAACGGGATTTTCGGGGAATTTGAACGCAAACTCACGTTTTGCCCTTTCAGACAAATGCGCGAAAAAGATATCCCAGCGCTTGCTCAAACCGCCAAAAAGCGTGATTTCGCAAGGCGTTTTGCCATATATTTTTTGCACGCCGAAGAGCAGTTTTTCCAGCTCGCTTACACGGCGCTGTACGATTGTTTTTGCAACGGCGTCCCCCTGCTCGTACGCCGATAGAACAAAAGGTGCGAACGAGGCAACAAAAGCCTTTCCTTTTACGTATACGTCGCGGACGAGTTCTTTCACGGAAAACCCCGTCGCCTGTACTATTTTTTCGGTGAGCAGCGTGGGCTCGCCTCTGCCGTCCGATTGCGATAACACGGCGTCGATTGCCTCACGACCTAAATCGTAACCGCTCAGCGAAGAATCAAGCATATATCCGCCGCCTCCCACGAGGAAATGTTCGCCGTTTTTGCGAAGATACCCGACGCTACCCGTGCCGATAATCACGATACAGCCGTCCTCATCATACGCCGCGTCGAGCGCGATTTGCACGTCGCTACAAATATCCACTTTTGCGATTTTATCTATCGCCGTTAACGCCGTCTTTAATTCGTCCGCACAGCCCGAAAACCCTATACCCGACAATCCCAACGACGCGCATACCATGTCCGCGTCGATCGGAACATTTTCCAAAAATGCGCCTACCATGTCCACGATCATTTTTTTTCTACCGATATCGTTTGGATTGGAACTGCCATACAATTTTCGAGCGATAACGACACCCGTTTCGTCCGTTACAACCAGCTCCGTTTTCGTGCCGCCGCCGTCCACGCCTACGTAATATTTCATTTTTCGTAATCTCCTACGATTTCCACGATAGAACGACCTTTGGACAACTCCTCTTTCGCTTTTTCCACGCCTATACCCGTCAGCGTGTCAACGATTCTTGCAGCACGATCAAACAGCTTGATATTCGTCGGCGCGACGTTTACCATCAGGTTTTCAATCACTTTGCCCGTACGCACCATCGCCACCGTCGAGAGCATATTCAACACCATTTTATGCGCCGTGCCTGCCTTTAAACGAGTAGAGCCTGTAACCACTTCCGCTCCCGTATCCGTTAAAATCGCCACCTCTGCCACCTGTGAAATGCGGTTTTCGGGGTTTCCTGTCAACGCGACTGCGTGCGCGCCGACACTTTGGGCGTATTCGAGTGCGTCGTAGATATACGCCGCGTCGCCTGAAACGGAAATACCGACCACCGTGTCTTTTGCGTTCACGCCGACCTCTTGCATATCCTTTACCCCGCTATTGCCGCTATCCTCTGCGCCTTCCGCCGCCTTGAATACTGCGTTTTTACCGCCTGCAATCACCCCGACGACCATGCCGTAAGGCACGCCGTACGTAGGCGGACATTCGCTTGCGTCCAATACCCCAAGTCTGCCCGACGTACCTGCACCGACGTAGATCAGTCTGCCACCTTTTTTAAAGGAATCCACGACGAGGTCAACCGCCTGCGCGATAGCAGGCAAAGCCTTTTCCACTGCGTACGCCACTGTCTTGTCCTCGTTGTTCATCAGCGTTACCGCCTCTAACGTCGTCATTTTATCCAAGCGCATGGATTTTGGATTTCTCTGCTCGGTATTCTTCATTGTATCACCTAAAATATTCCTCTATCTCAAACAGTTCCGTTTGATTTTCTTCCATATCAAAAACGAACTCCGTTCCCTCGTATTCTTTTCCGTCCGTGAAGGCGCGAATTTTACACGCCGTCGGCATAGATAATTGCACCTTGCCTTGCTTTGCCGCCGTCAGGCAAACAAAACGGGAATTTGCGTATACGATATTGCCTTCACTAAATACATGGGTATCTGCTTTGCGTAAAATCGCAGCAATTTCTGCAGCGGAAAAAAGTCCGTTTTTTTCGATTTTTTCGCTGTTAGAAAGGAGCAGATTTCCCTTTACGCCGTATTTTGTCGGGGCAATATATAACAGCGTTTTATAGTGTGTTTTCGCCCATTCCTCGTCGCAAGAATGGTACATATCGTACGACACACCGACAAAACCCAACTCGACGAGTTGCAAGCGACTCAATTCGTCGTAATATTCTTCTGAAATACCGTAACTCGCCTTTTCGTCCATAATCACGGCAAGCTCGTTCTCTTTTTTCGTCTTGCCGTTATAGTTACGGTACAGCTCATTCGCATGCGTCATAAATTGCATAACCGCAGGGGTGTCGTACCAGCCACCCCACATATCAAACCACCAAAACGCATACCCTGCCGCAAGCACTTTCCCAAACGTACGAAGGAGCACCCAAAGAGTTTCTTTTTCCGTCGGTAAGCCCATAAACACGGGGTTTTTAAAATAATTCACCGTGCGCTCCCCTTCCATCAGTTCAGGATTCGTTTCATACAACGGCAACGTTTTATGCGTACGGATATCCGCCTCCATAAACCACAGCTTATTCGCGCGCGCGCAAGAATCCATTACACCGTGATAAATCCAGTCTTTCGCCGTTTTACGCCCGTCGATATAGGCAAACGGCGATGCAAAAAAATCGATATTCTTATCGTGTAACAACAGCGAAACACCACTATGCCCATATTCACAGGACAACTGACCAAAATAGCCGTAAAACACACCGACGAGCATATCCTCGTTCGTAAGCTCTTTTACGTACGCACACAACTCTTGAATCGTCCGAGCAAAGCCCTCGTTAAAAAACTGCTCGTAATCGAGCAAATTACGGTATTTCCCCTCGTCTATCACCTTGTCGCCATGACGAGCCGCCAACTCAAATGAGGTAGGCATGTACGCCTTGAACGCATTTTTATACTTGTTTTCTATATATTTTTGGTAGGCTTTTTGTGCGGGCAAAGAATAATCGAAACTTCCCGTTGCATTGCGCAAAGCTAACCACTCCTCCGTCTGCATTCCCGCCACCTGAATGGCTATCACGTTCTCGGAAAATTCAAACGTTTTGATATATTCGCACAGCTTTTTTAAAAATATCTTGGCGTCTGCTTTCCACTTTTCAGAAAATGCCGACTGCATGTATTGCCCTTTCACGCCGTCGCTTAAAACGACCAATTCATTTGGATTTTCTGCACGCCACCAGCGCGGTGCATTGAGGTTGACACGCAGCATGACGTACGCTTTTTTCGCGCCTTCCCCTACTATCTTTTTAATACTGTTATAAACGGGCGTAAAATCGTAATTTTCGCGCGATTTCCATACGTGTTCGCCAAACGTATGCACGCCGGAATTCTCGTTAATCGATCCATCGCCCATATACACGCAAGCGCAGAACAAATCATAACCAGCCGTTTGAAAATCGGCGTAGCGCGCATTCTCCTCTAAATAGGTCATATACGCCGCCGTTTCTACACGCTTGCCGTTGACTTCTATCGTAAGAGAATTATCCGTTTTTACAATTTTTGCTTTCATTGCAAGCTCTCCAAAATCAGGGCGCTTTTAACCCATTTCCATCTTTCGACTGTATTATAGCATAATAGGCATTTTTTGTCATTACTCTAAAATTGCAAATATATGCTGTAAAATTGCATTTTGCTTTTCACTACGTAAAAATAATATTATTTTTTTGTTGAAAAAAATCCTTTTACCCCTTTAAAATAAAGGAGTTTAAAAAAATCGTCTTATGAAAAAAGCGCAAAAAACGAACGCAGGGATTTTTCTTTTCGCTCCTCAAAAATTTCAAGTTTTGATATTGACAAGCAAAAAAAACGGTGTTATAATGACGCTATGGAACAGCAAACGAAAAAAATATATCCCTACCTTGGCGTTGTCACGGAAACCAAAGGTCCAAAGCAGGCAGGTTCGTTCGATACGTCTTCCCCGTGGAAGAGCGCAAACACCGCTTTTTATTGGATGAATTTTGAGTTTCCTTTTTACCATGGGCATACGGACTGGGAGCTGTTTATCGTGCTCAACGATAGCATATTGCATCGTATCAACGGCGAAGAGCATCTCATATCCGAAGGCACGGCTTGTTTAATCGGGCCGAAGCATTATCACGCCACTTTTTTCCCGAATCGCGTGAAAAATCAGTTTCAGGGCGTTACCTTCCCCGTACGCGCGGCATATCTTGAAAAGCTGTTGGGCTTATATTCCCCCACGCTTTTCGACGAATTAGCCTCGACGTCGCAGCCGTTATATTTTACCCTCTCGCGCATTTTGATGGAAAAATATACGAATATGCTGCTGGAAATACAAACCTACGAGGGGCAAAGTACGCCGTACACCGAACAGCAATGTAATATCATTTTTTCAGATATTTTGTTGAAATTCCTTGAACAGCGGCAGGAAAATTCGAGTATTCCCGACGTGTTAAAGCCGTTGATTCAACACCTCAACAATCCTTTAATCACAGCGCAACAGATTAAAATGGCGCAAGCGGAGTTGCCGTATAGCTATCCACAGCTCACCCGTATATTCAAAAAATATATGCATTGCACGATTACGCAATACGTCAACCGTTCAAAGCTGCAATACGCGCAAGAATTGCTGACGAGAACGGATATGTCGTTGACGGAGATTACAAGCGAATTAAACTTTGAATCGACGAGTCATTTCCATAATCTTTTTAAAAAGCATTTTAATATGACTCCCACCGAGTATAGAAAGCTCACTTCGCTGACCTCTAACGGCAACAACGAATAAAACAAATTGAGTAAGGATTGTATTATGGACGAAAGAAAACTGGGAAACAGCGCGCAAATACAGCGCGTGCAGGACGTCGTGATTGAGGACAAGCGTTGCGTTTTGGTGCAAAACGGCGCGTTGGAGCTGTTGTTCAATAAAGACAACGCCCTCGATATCGTTTGGGCGCGCTATAAAGGCGTCAATATTTCTTTCCTTAGCAAAAATGGACTGAATGACGGAGCGAGAGATTTTACGGGGAATTTTGAGGGCGGTTTCCTCTATACCTGCGGCATGGATAACGTGTCCTCTTGCGTAGAAAATAAACCCGTACATGGTAGCCTTCATTATAAAAAGGTCGATACCCTGTACGCGTTGAAAAAAGGCGACGTTATCTGCGTTTGTGGCGAAGTGCGCGAGTGTGCGTTGTTTGGAAAAAACCTGCTTATGACTCGTTGTTACGAAGTATCAAAGGACACGCTGACGATTCACGATACGCTGCAAAACCTCGATTATAAAGACGTGGATTACGTTTTGTTATACCATATCAATTACGGCTATCCGTTCTTGGACGAGGGCTTGCGTATAGATATCCCTGCGATTAAGAGCGAGCCTTTAACAGAGATTGCAAAAAAGCGGGAAGCGGAAAAATTCACCATCACCGCGCCGATAGACGGCGGCGACGAGGATGTATATTATCACACCCTTTCCAAAGGCTGTGTGCGGCTGGAAAACCCGAACGTTGGCGTTGCGGTGGAAATGACGTACGACACCAACGATTTTCCCGTCACCCTGCAATGGAAAAGTATGATTAGCGGCGATTACGCGCTAGGCATCGAGCCATCGCTGACACGCTTTGACGATTTTAAAATGAGAACCTTGAAAGCGAAAGAACAAAAAGCTTATCAAATAAAAATTAAATTTCAATAAGGAGAATATAGGAAGATGAAATTGAGCGAAAAATTGTTCAAAGAAAGCAACGGCATTTTGCGTTTGAAGCCCACTTGGGTACCCAGAGCGTTCTGTCGCCCCGGTAAGCGTATTAAGCTGCATCCCGACGATTATTATGTTTTAGGTTTGGAAAGAGGCGGCATTGACGAACGCTGGTTCGCCTCCACGACTTGGGCGGAAAACGGACCCGCTACCCCTGACGATGAAGGGCTTTCTTACGTTGTTTCCAAAGACGGCAGCGAGCAGATGTTGCTGCGTGATATGGTAGACGAATTGAAAGACGAAATTATCGGCGATTTGTGGGATAAATATCATAAATGGCCTATGTTCTCGAAATTTTTCGACAACGCAGGTCCTCTTCCTCATCATATTCATCACCGTGACGAACACGCAAAACGCGTTGGTGCGGAAGGCAAGCCTGAAATGTATTTCTTCCCCGCGCAAGTGAACAACCACGGCGGCGAATTCCCCTTTACGTTCTTTGGCTTGAACCCCGAATGCACGAAGGAAGAAATTAAAAAATGCCTTGAAAACTTCCATAAGGGCGACAACCACCTGCTTGATTATTCGCAGGCGTATAAGATTGAATTGGATACGGGCTGGGACGTTCCCCCTGGCGTGTTGCACGCCCCCGCGAGCCTTTGCACGTACGAGCCGCAGTTTGCCTCCGACGTATACGCAATGTATCAATCGGTGCTCTACGGTGGGCAATGCGTAGGCGAAGATTTGCTGTGGAAAAACTGTCCCGAAGAAGAAAAAGGCAATTTCGATTATCTTATGGACGTTATCGATTGGGATTTGAACGTAGACCCCGATTTCAAGAAAAACCGTTTTATGCGCCCTATCGTCGACCACGAGGACGCGGCGCATAAGGAAGAATGGGTATGCTATAAGAGCAAGCTCGCTTGCGCGAAGCGTCTTACCGTATATCCCGGTCAGAAAGTGACCATCAAAGACGGCGCGGCGTACGGTATGATTATGTTGCAAGGCCACGGCACATTCGGCGGTCATCCCATTGAAACGCCTTCGTTGATTCGTTACGGTCAGCTCACGCACGACGAATATTTTGTCAGCGCGAAAGCAGCAAAAGAGGGCGTCGTGATTGAAAACACGAGCGCGAGCGACCCTATCGTTATGCTGAAACACTTTGCGGAAAATCCCGATTTGGAGAAATTGAGCAAATGAAAAAGTGGTATGAAGGCGTATACCGTCGACAGTTGACGGATATGCATATTCACGATTGCGACGAGCGGTTTTTGTCGAAGTTTAACGCGGATGAATATTACGAAAATCTCGTCCGCGCAAAAATTCAAAGCCCGATGATTTATCTGCAATCGCATACGGGGCTTTGCAATTACCCCACCGAGACGGCGCGCACGCATAAGCGATTTTTAACAGGCGAAAACGAGATTAAAAAGCTGATTAAAAAATGCAAAGACGGCGGCATGAAGGTCGTTGGGTATTACAGCCTGATTTTTAATAACTGGGCGATTGAGGCGCACCCCGAATGGGAAATGGTGCATCAAAACGGCAAAACGTGGCGCGACCAAGGTCAGCGCTACGGGCTGTGCTGTCCTAATAACGAGGAATACCGCGCATTCGTTCAGGTGCAGATTGACGAGCTGGCGGGAGAATTTAAAAACCTCGACGGGTTGTTCTTCGATATGCCGTATTGGGAAGTGCCCTGCTATTGTGAATCCTGTCGTAAAAATTTCAAAAAAGAAACGGGCAACGATTTGCCCGAAAACATGGATTTTGAGGATAAAAACTGGCTGCGCTACGTAAAGGCGCGTCAGGATTGGATGGTCGATTTCGTGCGGTTTGTCAAGGCGTACACGAACAAAGTGATGCCCGAGGTGACGGTGGAATTTAACTACGCCGCCGTGATTGGTTGCGATTGGCTTGGCGGCTCGACAGAGGGCATTAACGCCGAGTGCGAGTTTACGGGCGGCGACCTTTACGGGGATTTGTATTCCCATTCCTTTGCTAGTAAATATTACTACGGCGTTACCAACAATCAGCCGTTTGAGTATATGACTTGCCGTTGCGATAAATCCTTGCGCGAGCATACGATTACCAAGCCGCAAAAGACGCTAGAACGCGAAATCCTTTTGACGGCGGCGCATCACGGCGCATCCCTTATCATTGACGCTGTCGATCCTATCGGCAGTTTGGATGCGCGCGTATACGAACGCGTTGGCAACGCTTTTGCCCGTCAAATCCCCTTCGAGCCGTACATGGGTAGGGGGAAACTGTATGCGGAAGTCGCTGTGTATTTCGACAGCAAGACGATGTATACCAAAAACGGCAGTGATAAATACAACCGCACCTGCGCTATCGGCGCGGTGAAAAAGCTGATTGAAGCGCACGTACCAACGGCGGTGATAGCAAACGGCGGTCTTACTGATTTGGATAAATACCAAATGATTGTTGCGCCCTGCTTGCAAGATTTTGACAACGACGAGCCGTTGAAATTTATCGATTACGTGAAAAACGGCGGCACGCTGTATCTTTCGGGGAAATCCGATTCGCGGCTTATGAAAGAATTTTTCGGCGCGAACGTCGTTGGGGAAACCTACGGCAACAGCCCGTATAAATGGGTGCAATTCGGCGCGCGCGTATACGTTTCGCCCAAAGCAGGCTACGAGGCTGAATTTGGGGAATTTAACGAAACCTATCCCCTACCACTCACCTATTATCTGCCCCTTTTGGAAGGCGCGCAGGGCGAGGTGAAAGCGACGATTGCGCTGCCTTATGACGACCCCGATAACAATCATCATTTTGCGTCGATTCATTCCTGCCCACCTTGGCAGAATACCGAATACCCTGCGTGGATAGAACGCAGCTACGGCAAGGGTAAGGTGATTTGGTGTGCGGCGGAATTGGAATACGACGATAGAGAAGCGTTTAAAAACATCTTCAAGGGTATGGTGGAAAGAAATATCACGAAAAAGTACGATTGCAAGGCAGGAAAAGCAATCGAATGCGTGGTGTTTGAGGACGTGAACGCGACCATGGTATCCCTGTGCGACCTGCAATACGACGAAACGAAGACGAGCGGCAATATCCTTTTCACCTTTAAGACGGATAAAAAGCCCGTATCTTTTAAAAATATTGCATTGAACGCAGACATGGTATACACCTACGACGAAAAAACGGGTGTTTGCAGTGCCACACTTTCGGTGGATGATTTCGCTATGTTCGCCATTGAATATTGATTAAAACGACCTTAAAAAATACTGACCGAACAACTCGGTCGGTATTTTTTTTTGCGTTTTTGATTTTATAATTCGTCCTCGCTCTTTCAAAGGCGTTATTTCATATTCAAAATGCCCTTAAAAAACGAATACGTGAACGTTACGATAAAAAGTAAAATATACATAACCACCCTCCTTTGCTTATGCTTATAATATAGCATATAAAATATGACAATTTCGGGTAGCTTTTAATAATTTCTTTCGTCTTTATAATTTTAACCCCGACAAATCGAAAAGTTTGTCGGGGTTTGTCAATGCTCTTTAAAATTTCAATTTAGCATTTGCATTAAAAACCGTATCCTGCGGGGCTATAATACGCCATATTCGTCTGTCTTACGTCCAAACGCCCGAAACAAGCCACTACGGGCACGTCGGAAATAACGTGGATTGCATATTGACCATAAGGGATTTGATACCCCTCTTTGCCGATAGGTTTATCCAAACGCAAACAAGTCGTGCGTTCTGCGTTTAAATCGATCGTAATATTATCATAGGGCGGTTTGTCTTCAAACAAAATTTTAATGCGGATTTTTGCATCCATAGGCGAAACGTTGGTAATCATCAACGCTTCATGGCCAGGGAAGTCGGGATTGTCTCCCTTGGGGGGCAAATCACCGTCACAAAATACCCAATTCTTTTTACCGTATTCCATACTATTTTCTCCTTTTATTTTTTATTTAACGTAATTGAATAATTCTTCTTCAAATTCAGGGCACAAAGGCTCTGCGCCGTTTTCCGTGATTACGTAGCAGGTTTCTACACGCAAACCGTGCAAAGTAGGATGCCCGAAGAAAGATACGTCCACGTTGACAATCATATTCTTTTCCAAGGCGTCGTCGCTGTTCGGGCCAAAGAAAGGCGCTTCCGCTTCCATAAGCCCCATCGTATGTGCAAATGGACATACCAAATATTTCAAATACCCGCCCTTGTCGTAAAGTTCTCTGCCGACCTTGTCGATTTCTCTGCCCGTATTGCCGATTTTCAGCATACTCTTGGTGAGTTTCATAACTTCAATCATATCGATAAGGCACTTTCTCTGCTCTGGCGTATATTCGCCGCTTACGGGAACGGTATGGCCGAACGTACCCGCATAGCCGTTGATACGGGGCGCAATACCGAGCATTACCATTTCGCCGTTTTCCATTACTTTATTCGTCGCCGTAGGAACGACTGCGTTAGAACGGATACCGCTGCCGACAATCGTTCTGTACGCAAAGCTGTCCGCGCCGTTTTCACGGCATACCGCTTCGCCTGCCGCCGCCACTTCGTATTCCTTATTGCCTGCCTTTACCTTTGCCGCCATTGCTTTGTAGGCTTTGCAAGCAAGCCGGGTTGCCTGACGAGCCTGCTCCACTTCCCAGTCGCTCTTGATGTAGCGGAATTTAAGGTAATCATCCGTCAAATCTACGATTTCACAGCCCTCAAAGCCTGCGACTAAGTCCTGATGTACCGCATAAGGCATATCCGTCGTACCGACAAGACCAACCTTTTTTACGGGGAATTTTTGGGAAAGCTCCGCAAACAAATCGCTGAAACTGATGATAGTAGCCAAAGGATATTCTTCATCAGGTACCATAAATACGGGGAAACAACGAACGTCGGTGATTGCCGAGTCCTGCTTTGCGAAGGGTTCGCTTTCAGGGCCGCCGAGGAGCATCGTCGTGCCGTCACGGCCAACCAAAACCGCGCCCTTTTCAAACTGACCGCACCAACCCGTCAAATACCAGCCGTTTGCCACGTTCAATTCATCAAAATAGATGATTGCAATATCCACGTCCTTCTCGTTGAGAAGTTTTACCACTTTTGCAACTCTGTTTTCTGTTTCTTGTTTGTTGTAATAAGCCATTGTTTATATCTCCTATTTTTATTATTTTTTGTTTTTAAGCTTCCCAATCAAAATCTTCGAGCGGGAACATCGGACGGATAATCCGCTTTAAATTTAACCTTGCCAATTCCACACAGCTTGCGCCGTCGGACAGTGCAAACAACTCTCTATCGGCATAAGGTTTCAGCTCTGTAAACAAATATCCAAGCTTCACCACCACGATTTCATAGAAAAGCAAATCTACGTTCGCCTTATCAAAGTTTCCTTTCTCAATAAACGCACTGCGAAGCTCTGTAAAAATAGCGTCTACGTTGCCTATCGATACCGTCAAACTTCTGCCGATAATCTCTTTCGTCCAGCCGAGAATTTCGCCGTGGGCTTTTACGATTGCTTTCGCGCCGTTTAAAATGGGCAAAACGATTTCTTCGCCGTCGGGTACTGCCCAAAAATCTTCCACTATCTCTTGATTGGTAATGCCTGCAACGCACGTTTTTTTCGTGGGATTTGCCTTTACCAGCAATTCCAACAATCCAAGCGTATCCCCTTCCGCGCCTGCCGTCGTATTGTCGCCGCTGTCCGTTATGAAAATACGCTTTTCTTTGCCCACAATCGCGCGTTTTACGCACTCCTCAGGCAATTCCGCTTCGCATAAAAATTTATACTCTCTACGCGTCGCCCAAAGCTTGTTCGCCAAATCTTTTGCAATGATTTCGGCGCGGTCTTTTGTAGTCGCACAAACAACCGTGGATGCGCTCGTATTCGGCGCGTCTATCCAACAATGCCCCAAGAACAAGTTTGCCGTGAATACGTCCTCTTGCTTTTCAAGCGCAACCGTTTCTTCAATCAAGCTCTTTAAAGGCTCGTAAGCGGTCTGTAAAGTGTCGTTTTTCAAGAGGAACGGAACGCGACACATATACGCCTGCGGCTGGATATGATTCTTTAAACAATAGCACAACGCTTTTGCCGCTCTTTCCTGACATTGCTTTTGGTCGATATGCGGAACGGTCTTAAATCCGCTAATGATGTTCGCGTACATGGGTAGCTCGTCCGTGATATTTGCGTGCGCGTCCAAGGACAAAGCAATCAGGCAATCCTTGCTGACAATCTCACGAATTTGCTTCAATAAATACAGCTCGCCGCTGCCGATTTCTTCCACTTCCATACTGCCGTGGAAAAAGATATACACACCCGCCGCGTCAGGATTCGCGCGCACAACGTCCAAAATCTGATTCGCATAATAGTGATAGGTGTCAAGCTCTACCGTAGCAGACGGCAAAGCCACTGCATAAACGGACGGAACGACCTCAAAACCCTCTTTTTCAAATATCTCTTTGACGACTAATTTTTTAAAAATATCTTCGCCCTTGAAATATTCAAAATCCGATTTTTGCGGATGTAATTTTGCTTTACTGTTCGATTCGCATTGAAAAGAAGCAACCAAAATTTTCATAGTACCCATCTCCATATATCCGTCTTTCTATATAAATTCATCAGTATTATATCATTAAGCCCCCCGATTTTCAAGGTAAAAAATTATACTAAAATGGTAAAAAAAGAAACAAGATTTTTTCATTTTTTATTTTTACTCTATTGCGAAAATTCTTGCCAAAATAAAACGGTTATGCTATACTAAATTTGGAGAATTTGCTATGAAACGATATTTTAATCATCAGGTCAACAAAGCCATTGTCATACAAAATTTGATTACAATTGAATCGTTGGACGCCACCAAAGATTTTACTTATCCCGAAGAAACGCACACGTTTCATGAATTCGTTTACGTGGATAGCGGTAGCATCCATTGTCATTTGGAAGAAAAAGATATCGAGCTTACGCAAGGCGATTTTTTACTAATTCCGCCGCATAATCGGCACTTTTATTATAATACAGAAAATTTTAGTGCCGCCTTGTTTATCGTTTGTTTCCGTTGCAGCTCGGAAATTTTATCTATTTTAGAGCAAAAAATTTCATTATCAAAAGAATTAAAATTGCTGCTTGCGGATATCGTGCAGGAATCTAAAAACTCTTTTCAATTCCCGTTC
>JAFWBT010000001.1 GCA_017507005.1 Clostridia bacterium
GCGTCAAGATACTGCTTGGGAGGAATCAACATTGCGAGGTTGGTCTTACCGCAAGCGGAAGGGAACGCTGCTGCAACGTATTTCATTTCCTTATCCTGAGGACGCTTTACGCCGAGGATGAGCATATGTTCTGCCATCCAGCCTTCTTTCTTACCAAGGTTGGTAGCGATACGAAGCGCGAAGCATTTTTTACCGAGCAATACGTTACCACCGTAAGCCGAGTTTACGGAAATGATGGTGTTGTCTTCGGGGAAGTGCATAATATATCTCTTTTCGGGGTCTACGTTACATTTTGCGTGGAAACCCTTAACGAAATCGCCGTCTGCGCCGAGCTGGTCAAGACACATCTTGCCAACGCGCGTCATAATCATCATATTGAGTACAACGTAGATAGAATCGGTGATTTCAATACCGATTTTCGAGAAAGGCGAACCAACTACGCCCATCGAATAGGGAATAACGTACATCGTTCTGCCCTTGTACGCGCCTTTTGCAATCTCGTTTACCATTGCATACGCTTCTTTGGGCGATTTCCATTTAACGATGGAATGAGGAAGTGCGTCCGCTTCGTTTTCGCAGCAGATGAACGTTCTGTCTTCTACACGCGCAACGTCGTTTTCTGCCGTTCTGTGATAGTAACAGCCGGGCAATTTTTCCTGGTTGAGCTTGATCATTTCGCCGGTCGCGCAAGCTTCTTCTCTAAGCGCGTCTCTCTGCGCGTCGCTACCGTCGATCCATACCACTTTGTCGGGCTGTGCAAAAGCCTCGACGTCTGCAACGAATTGAAGTACTTTCTTGTTGTTCGTCATGTTCTTTATCTCCTTAAAAATGATAAATATTTTTTTCTTTTTTGTATTCATTTGCCACGCAGGCGCAAAAATCACGCCCTTGTATGCCAAGTATATTATACCATAAAAAAAACCGATTGTAAACAGTTTTGTGAAAAATTTTTCCCTTTTATTCAAATTTTTCCTTTTCTTTTTTGAAAATGTCAATAAAGAAAAAGTCGCAGGCGATACTTTCGTCTGCGACTCTCGTTTTTTTAGTTTTTCGAGCTTTGATACGCGTCGATTTTCGTCTGTATCGTCGCCTCCAAATCAAAATGGCTCACTTCGCCCTCTCTTACGAAATGCAGCTGCAGATATTGCGTTTCGCCGTCGATTGTCAACGCCTGCGGCACTGCCATACGCACGCTGCCGTAAAGGACTTCTACCAAATAGGTCTTGCTGCCCATTTGCGCGTTGAAATATCTACCGTCGCCGCAATCCGCCGTGCTTGTCGCTGCCGTCACGATTAAATCGTACTCCTCTTCGCGCTGCGTTTCGTCCGATTTTAACATATAGAACGCCTTTGCCTTGCCCGTATACAAATCCAGCGTAAAATATGCGTACACGGTAGGCTCTTCATAGCCTATCTCTTCCAGCGTCGTTTCGTCCACGCCGTCGCGCCAACCGTACCCGTACAAACCGTTCAACGCTATCGCGCCATAGGGCAACACCGTTTGCGCCGCGCCCAGCTGTTTTTCCACGTACGAAAGGTCGGTGGATTTTGCTTTGCGGGTGAACGCGACGTCGATATAATAATCTACGCCGTAATTGCCGTCGATAATGTTCCCTTTCATCTCCGCTTGACGGGAATTGAGGTTTTTCGCGCTGACGTTGACGCCTAATTTATGCCATTTGTTGGGTTCTTTAAAAGATACCTCAACGTAAGCGTACTTGCTCGGTTCTTGGGTATCCGCGATAAACCGCAATTTAAGCTCCGCGTAAAAGAGCGGCGTATCGTTGTCCTCGTAGGCAAACCAGCCGTTGCCGCTCGCCGTCACTACCATATAACAACGCATACCTTGCGCCGCTATCTCGTCCTCTGTCGTGGAATACCGCGTTAGCTCGTACGTGCCGACGATTTCTTTGATTGCTCCCGCCTTCACCGTATAACAGCCGCCGCAAAATAGCACGCTGCACACCGCCACGAGCGCCACGGCAAGGCTGACAAAAGCTCTGTAAATACGTTTTTTCATAAGAATTATAAGAAACCTCCTTGTCGTTTTTTATCGCTTTTTTGATAAACTTGGTTTCATTATATCGTATAATTCCTGCCCTGTCAATACCCGTTTTGAAATTTTTTATCCCTCTGAATAATACGATTCGTACGCTTTTTTCACCACGTCTTGTTCAAACTGATTGTAAATACCTTGTTTTTCTGCTTTCTTTTCCTCGCAAAAAACGAGCAATTCTCTATATTTTGCTCTTTCTTCTGCCGATACCGTGAGCGATTTCATTTGCTCGGTGAGCAGAATTTTCGTATAATCAAAACCCAACAAAACGGAACGCCGATACATTTCAATAGCGTGCATATATACGTTTGCTTTATCCTTATTCGTTGAATGTAAGTAGTCTTCCTGTTTGCCGTTCACCACGTCGCGAATAGCGTTTTCTACCTGCACAGCCGCATACAACTGATAATACGCCCCATTAACGGCGCTAAGATTAAACGCGCCATCAGCCAACAATAGCACCCCTTTTGCCGCCAACAGCCCAATCGCAATTGCAGGACAAGCCGCAACAACTACTTTATCCCAAAAAAGATCCACAGCAAACTCTATCACGTTTTCTGCCGTTTTTTCCGCAAATGTTCCAAGCAAAATTTCTTCCATTGTCTTGGCACAAGCCTCGCCTATCTGATCCGCACACTTTGCCGCCGCCATCCGCATATATGAATCGCTCGCTGTTTTCGAAATCTGCAACAAAACTTCACGATAACCGTCGCTTAAATTTTGCATCGCTTGGTATCTTGCGCACGCTGTTAAAGCGTCAAACAAATTATCGTACATATTAAAGACACCTTCCAACGCTTCAAAGCCCTTAAAGAAATTAGTATTTCTCACTAACGCGGCGTCGGCGTTCATTGCTTTCAATGCCTTTTCAGTAACCTCTACGTCTTCACCTAAAATATATTTCGCCGCGTCGAGTCCAAAACCCACCGCGCCGTCAGAGAACAGCTCAAACGCATCCGTGCCGTCGCCTTGGATTTTGTTGGTCAAAACGTCAAAAAGCGCTAATTCATATAAGCCTTGCTTCGTAATTTTCCCAACTTGGTCTGTAATAGACGAAGGATCGGTTAAAAGATGGGCTTTTTCCCAGTCCCTTCTCGCCTTGCACATTCCCTCGTCGGAATCCATGCTTTGTATTAACAGATTTGAATACGAAGCGCTTTCACTAGTAAACGCCGAATTTGCAAAACCTTCCACATACGCTTGCGCCTGAAAAACAGGATTATAAGAAAGATTCCATATCTTTTTCTCGTTGTTGTCGTTGTAATACCAATAATCGCCCGCCGTTTGCGGTTGCGTTTCACTGTAACAATAGGGCGCGCGCACTAAAACGTTGTTTCCATTCCACCCCACGGTAACTTTTGCCCAGTCTTCGGGCTTTCCCTTATAATAAAGGCGTTTTAACTCTTCGCAATCGTTGAACACGCTAGCGCCTACTTCCGTAAGATTTGCACTCTCTATAAGAACGTTCGTCAATTTCGCACACCTTTTGAAAGCTTCATCTCCTATGCTTTGAACGCTTGTCGGCAAATGGATAAATTTTAACGCAGTATTGTAAAATGCTGAGCCTCCTATAATTTCCAACCCCTCGTTAAACGTTACCGTCTGCAACGACTCGCAATTCTTAAACGCCCCAAACTCTATCGTCTGCACGCTACTAGGAATTTCTATCGCCGCCAACGACGTGCAATTTGCAAAACTTTCATACTTGATTAATTCTATCCCTTCATTTAAGCTTATTGTTTTTAAAAGCGTACAGCCGTTGAATGCATCACCTCCTATGGTTTTTACAGAGTTCATCGTCACGCTTTCCAACGACTCGCAATAGCGAAACGCATAATTTCCTATCGTTTCTACACCGCCTAAATCTACCGTCTTTAAATTCTTACAGCCTTGGAACGTACCTCTAAACGTTCCCGCCTCTTCTATCGTTTTCAAGCTGTTTGGCAATTTTAATTCTTCTATCGCCGTATTGCAAAACGCTGAATGTCCTATCGTTTCCAAACCCTCGTTAAACGTTACCGTCTGCAGCGACTCGCAATTCATAAACGCCCCATTTTTTATTGCTTGCACACTGCTAGGAATTTCTATCGTTTCCAACGATGTACAACCTTTAAATGCCTCTTGACCAATTATCACTAAACCTTCTTTAAGAATCACTGTTTTTAATGAAGTACAATTTTCAAACGCGCTATAATCAAGTTTTTCAATGTTTCCGTGTATTTCCACGGATTCAATTTCTGTATTGTCCTCAAAAGCCCTATCCGAGATTTCTTTAATTGGCAAGTTTTCATATTCCGTCGGTAAAATCAAATGCGTATCCTCACATTCGCCAATATCCGTGAGAATATAATACGTTTTATCCCGACTCAAAGCATACGTCAAGCCTTGGCTGACAGACAGACCGCATACTTCGCACGTTCCGTCTACCATCTGATGCCCCACTGCGCTAATCGGAGTTTCTTTTACGCCGCCGCATACGCACGTGTAAATTTCTTTCCCTGCATTCACACAATCAGGCTCAATCGCACTTTCATACTCCCAAGTATGCCCCTTGGCTGGTATAAGCTCTTCTTTTTCTTCGCCACAGTCGCAAGTATACACTTCTTTCCCTGCGTTTTCACAGTCTGATGCTATCGTGTTTTGCAGTATCCATGCGTGTTTGTGATTGTTTTCAGGCTTTTTCTCATTCCAACACCCTGCAAACCCAAGTAAGCTGATACAGCACAAAACTAAAAGTATCTTTACTGTTTTTTTCATAAACAACCTCCAAAAACTACTCATTTGATTTTATCATATTCATTGAGCTTTGTCAACTCCTAAAAGAAAACAGTACCGAAAACATTCTGCTTTCAGTACTGTTCATATACCCCTATAACCGCCCCGTTTTATTTGGAACACTTGGGAAAAAGAATTTATTATCGCTATGCGATATGGCTAGGCGATACGCTATACAGAGGGCGCGCTTTTTTTCTTGGGCGCGGGGAGATTGGCTACTAATATCGCTATCGGCGTCAGCGCACAGCACAGCACCATTAAAACGGTGGGCGCGAGGGAAAAATACGTGCCGTACGTCAATACCCCCACTATTAGCGCAAATAAAATGGAATCGCACGAGCCTTTCACCGCTTCTTTTAAGGATATGCGCGTTTCTTCCTTGGGCGTGACGATAAATTTTGCTTTTTTTCCGAACAGCGCCAACAGCACCGTCCCTATCATCATCGGCACGAGGGACGCGTACACCACGAAATTGAGAAAGGCATAGCCTAACAGCTTAAACACGTTACGCGTTTTGCCGTGCACGAAAAAGTCTGGAATCAGCGGCGAAACGAGGAAGAGCAACATCAAGCCCACTATCGTCAACGAATACCTGCCCACCTCGAATCCTAAAAATCCGAGCAAAATCGTGTTGAGAATAATGCCCAACGACAGCATAGGAATTATCGGTAAATTATAATGAGAAAGCCGCACGTCCAGCTTTTCATACCAAGTCATTTTAGACTCGGTAATGCTGCGATTGTACTTTTTCATAAATTCGACGTTCCCTTGCACCCATTTCGCCTGACGTTTTTTCAGGCAGAGATAGTTGATAGGAAATTCCTCCTCGCACACGATATTCGGTGCGTACAGCACCCGATAGCCGCTATTTTTCACGTCCACGGCAAAGGAAATGTCCTCCGCGACCACGTGCGGAAATCCCCTCGTCGCCTCAAAGCACGCGCGGCTAATCGTCATACCGTGCCCTATCAACGCGTTGCTGCCGTAAAAATTTTTCATCACTTGGCAAATTTTGCCGTTGCTCTTGACGGAAAGCCCCATAAGGTTTTGGAAAAGATTACTTCCCCGCGTTGCTTTATGCGCCGCCTGCACCACGCCTACGTCCTCGCCGTACGCGTAATATTTCAGGGTTTCCGTGATATAGTTTGTCGGAATCCGCTCGTCGCTGTCTAACACCACGAAATAATCGTAATCCGTCCGACCTTGTAAATAGTTGTTAAGATTCCCTGCCTTAAAGCCGACGCGGTTTTCTCGCCGCACCACTTCCGCGCCCGTTTGCGCGACAAATTCGTCTATTCTGCGAATATATTCCTCACTGCGGCTATCGTCCAAAATCACCGTTTTGAAATTGTCATAGTCTTGCGCCATACTCGCGCGGAGCGCATCGCCGTTGAAATCGTCGCAAGTGCAATACAGCAATAAAAATTTAGGCGATTTCAACGCGGACATGGTGCCGTCATTTTCGGAGTTCGTGCTTTTCAACGCGGACATGCCCCCTGCGTTTGCGTTTATAATCGGCGCGTAGCGACGAGTGATTTTTTTGCCGTTTAAAAGGAAGAGGAACGAGAACATAAAATCTTTCACGCTCCCTAGCCACATATAGGATAAAATGACGGCGTTTGCCACCAGTAATATTCCGCGTGTCACGAGCACCCACGTGGGCGCGGTGGACGCGAACACGTCGTATAAAATCATGCCGCAACTAACGAGCAAAAACGCCGAACAAGCCGCCCATACGCATAAAATTGTGATATATACGGCAGGCGATTTTTCCATCGTGTTGCCCAAAACTCTGTTTTCTCTTTTCGTTTTCATCTTGGTTCTCCTTTTTTTGTTTTCCATTTCTTAAACAACGCCGCGCTTGCCCTTGCTCCGCCCTTTTTATAGGGAATACTTGGCAATTATTTAAACGCCTCGTCTCTTTTTCTTACGTATCCGTGCTTTTTTCTTACGTATCCGTGCTTTTTTCTTGCGTATCCGTGCTTTTTTCTTGCGTATACGCGCGCGCACGCTTGACAAAGCGCGTTCTTTCGTGGTATAATCGAAAAAATAATTTATAGACGCAACTAAAATCGAAAAAGGAAATGAAGATATGCGAATCGTGATAAAGGTAGGCACGTCCACGCTGGCGCATGCGACGGGGCGGCTGAATATACGTAGAACGACCGAGCTGTGTCAGGTGATTAGCGACCTGAAAAATGCCGGTCACGAGATTATTTTAGTGTCGTCGGGCGCAATCGGTATGGGCGTTGGAAAGCTGGGTTTGAAAGAAAAACCCACGGATATCCCCACCAAACAAGCCGCGGCGGCAATCGGGCAATGCGAGCTGATGTATACGTACGATCGGCTGTTTACGCAGTACAATCACACCGTCGCGCAAATCCTTTTGACAGGCTCGGATTTTTCTGCCGAGGATCGGCACGAAAATTTCAACAACACCCTTTCGCGGCTGTTACAGCTGGGTGTTTTGCCCATCATCAATGAGAACGATACCATTGCCACGGAAGAAATTAAGGTGGGCGACAACGATACCCTTTCCGCGCTCGTCGCGGCGAGCGTAAAGGCGCAGCTGCTCGTTATCCTCTCCGACGTGGACGGTTTGTATTCCGCCGATCCGCATAAAAATACGGACGCTACGCTCGTTGAACGCGTACACGGTATGCCCGAAGAGGTGTTTGCGATGGCAGGCGGCAAAGGTTCGGCGCTCGGCACGGGCGGTATGAGAACAAAGCTGAACGCGGCGAAAATTTGCGTGGAAAACGGCTGTGATATGGTGATAGCGAACGGCGAAAAGACGGAACGGCTGTACGATATCGTCGGCGGTGTCGGCGGCGGCTATCACGGTTTTTTGCAAAGCCTTGACCGTTTTTGGATATAGGTTTTAAAGTGTTTTTAGGGAAAGAATTATGAAAACGACGGCAGAAATTTTAATGGCGGCAAAAGCCGCCGCGAGCGAGCTGATGACGCTGGACACGGCAACGAAAAACGCCGCTTTATTAAAAATGGCGGACGCGTTAGAAGCGCGCTCTAACGAGATATTGGCGGCGAACGCGATAGACGTGGAAAAGGCGCAAGGCACGCTCTCCGACGTTATGATCGACCGATTGCGGCTGGATAAAAACCGCGTTATCGGTATGGCGAACGGGATTCGCGAAGTGGTGGATTTGCCCGATCCTATCGGAAAAAATCTCGACACGGTGACCTTGAAAAACGGACTGCTCGTAAAAAAAATCCGCGTGCCGCTCGGCGTCGTCGGGATTATTTACGAGAGCCGTCCCAACGTCACTTCCGACGCGGGCGCGCTGTGTTTTAAGAGCGGCAACGTCTGCGTTCTGCGCGGCGGCAAGGACGCTTTTCAATCCTCGTTCGCGATTATCCGCGTTATGAAAAAAGCCCTTTTGGATATGGGCTTGAACGAGAATTTTATCAATATTGTCGAGGACACCAGCCGACAGAGCGCAACGGAGCTGATGACGGCGGTTGGGTACGTGGACGCGCTTATTCCGCGCGGCGGTGCAGGGCTGATACGCGCTTGTGTGGAAAATGCGAAAGTGCCTTGCATTGAAACGGGCACGGGGATTTGTCACGTGTACGTGGACGAGGCTGCCAATATCGAAAAAGCTCTCAATATCATCGAAAACGCAAAGACTTCGCGCCCCTCGGTGTGCAACGCCGAAGAAGTGTGTTTGGTGCACGAGAAAATCGCAGCGACGTTTTTGCCCCGCTTGAAAGCGCGGCTGTGCGACGAACGTGCAAAGCGCGGTCTGCCGCCTGTGGAACTGCGCTGTGACGAGCGCGCGCTCCCCTTTGTTGATAGCGGTGTGGCGGCGACGGAGCAGGATTTCGATACGGAGTTCCTCGATTATATCCTTGCTGTGAAAATAGTAAATAGTGTGGACGAAGCGATTGGACATATCAGCACGCACTCCACAAAGCACAGCGATTGTATCGTCAGCGAGAACGACGCGGCGTGCGAACGCTTTGCTCTTTGCATTGACAGCGCGGCGGTGTATATCAACGCCTCGACGCGTTTTACCGACGGCGGGGAGTTTGGGAAAGGCTGTGAAATCGGCATTTCTACACAAAAATTACACGCGCGCGGCCCAATGGGTTTAGAAGAACTCTGTCGTATAAATACGTCGTGAAAGGCTCGGGACAAATTCGATAAAGCGTAAAAATTTGAGCGCGTGAATAAGGAGAAAATTATGAAATATACGTTAGGATTTATCGGTTGCGGTAATATGGGCGGCGCGCTGGTGCAGGCGGCCGCAAAAACGTTGGACGGAAAAACAATCGCCGTATGCGATTACGATAAAAATAAAACGTCGGCTTTGGAAAAAGCGTGCGGCGTAGTGACGGCGACGGCGACGGAGATTGCACAAAACGCGCGTTTCGTCGTTTTGGGCGTGAAACCGCAGGTGATGCAAAACGCTATCGCGGCGTTCGCGGCGGAGTTTCGCGCGCGTAAGGACGTCGTTATTATCACGATGGCGGCAGGGCTGTCTATCGCAGCGATACGCGGCTTTGTGGGCGCAGATTTGCCCGTGATTCGCATTATGCCCAACACCCCCGTGGCTTTGGGCGAGGGTATGGTGCTGTACGCCACGGCTGGTGTGGACGACAGCGCGAAAATGGAATTTTTGAACGCGTTTGCCAAGGCAGGAAAGTTGGACGAACTGCCCGAGGACAAAATCGACGCGGCGAGCGCATTGTCGGGCTGTGGACCTGCGTTCGTGTACGCCTTTGCAGAGGCGCTTGCCGACGGCGCGGTGGAGTGCGGACTGCCCCGTGATAAGGCGGCGCTGTATTCGGCGCAAACCCTGCTCGGCGCGGCGAAAATGCTGCTCGAATACGGTCACCCCGGCGACCTTAAAGACGCGGTATGCTCCCCCGGCGGCACGACGATAGCCGGTATGCACGCGTTGGAAAAGGCGGGTATGCGAAACGCGGCTATGGACGCGGTGACGGCGGCGTATACGCGCACGCTGGAATTGAAAAAATAAGCTGTAAAATGGCGTTCATCGCATACATGGGTAGGCGATAGACGAGAAAATAAAAAACCTTGCATATGCAAGGTTTTTTATTTTTTACATTCCATTTCGTTCTTTCACAGCCTTATTATCAGCATATATACGTAATTGATGTATATCCTCCGCCAACTGCAAACTTCCTCTTTGAGCCAACTTTTCTTGCAATTCTTTATTCTTCCTTCCTTCATTTATTTCCAATGACAACTCTTTTATTCTTCCGCTTAACACAGACAATTGCCCCATTTGTTGTTGGTGCATTAAATCTAGCTGTTCAGATAATAGCGAAAAGCTTTGTGCTATGCTTGCCTGCAGTTGTGAAAAGGCTTTTTGAATTGTTCCGCATATTTGTATACTCGCATTATTTATTGCCGTTTCAATTTGTTCTGTTTGTCTTTGTCTATCTACTTGCTGTAACGCTTCTTTCATATCGTCTGCCCGTCCAGTCATAAAATAATAAATCAATAAATCGATATTTCCCCAGTCAACAATCTGCAAAAAATCGGAAAATTCCTTTTTCAGTACATTGTATAAAGATTGTGCCTCTTGATAATATTCTTGCGTTTTTTTATCTATCTTCTGAATTTCTAATTGACTTTTGATTTTTATTTTTTCTAATGCTTTTTCTTTGCATCTATTATCTTCCCTCAAAACGTCTATCTTCTTTTTTAAATCATTGATGGAATTCTGCACCATCCATTTATCCCGAATTTCAAAAAAGAAATCTCCTTTTAAAATCATAATACCCAATATAAAAGTCACCAATGTACCTACAGTTGTCACTAATAAAAAAGCAAGGGCAAGAAAACCAAAAAAATCTCCTGATAACATCCAATTAACTATAGCTATATATGCTAAATGCAAAACATGAAAAATTGGGTTTTTGTCTTGTGGAAGATTAGCTATTTGTTCTGCCTCTTTTCCTAAATCCACACGGCAAACTAAATAAAACCAATATCCCAAACAAATAGAAAATAATATTAACAAAATCCCTCCTATGATAGAAATAATGCGCTCCACCCAAAACGACGGGATTTTTTGTAAATAAATCTCCTCATTATTTTTTTCTTTTTCCATTCTTTTAATTTCTTTTCTATTATCTGTTATTACTTTTTCTATCTCCCTTTGTTTGAACCGCAAAGAGGAATCTTCGTTTTTTAATTGTGCTTTGTTTCGATTTATTTTATCCTTTTCAATTGATAAAAGAGCCATCCCTGTACGGAGTGTATACAGTTTTGATAATACTTCTTGTTTCACTTGTTCTTCCATACACTTTCTCCTTGGTAATAATTTCCTTTTTTATTATAAAATAACTGTTGGTTAGTTGTCAAGCAAAAATACTAACTGTTAGTTATAATTTTAATAAAAATGGAGAAACTAGCGGTATGTATGAAATTATAAAAACTCGATTGCGAGAAGAATTGAAAAACTGTCCTTTAACAACAAAAGAAATAGCAAAACGAGTGGGCGTTAGCCCTGAAATGATTACACAATATATGACGACAAAAAAGCTGCCGAAATTAGACACTTTTGCAAGACTTTGCAAAGAGTTGGATCTCTCGGCAACCTATATCTTAGGTTTAGAATCTATATAAAAAGAAAAATCCCCGACGGTGTTCCGTCGGGGATTTCCCTTGGGTAAATTTTTTAACTGTTACAGCTTAATTCCAAAAATTTCGGATTTTTCGCCGGTAAGTTGTCTAACGATAAGCCCTGCCGTAAAGACGCGTTTTTCGTCCATCGTTGCTTTTTTCAACAAATGCTTTATAGCAAAGGCGCGGTGTTCCTTGGGATACAGCGTTTTCAGGCTCGGAAAATTATACTCGCCGTTGACGAACGACACGATATTGATTTCGTTTCCGCCCGACGTTTCCCGCCAATCGAAATAGTCTTTCCCTTTCCTATATCGGCAGATATATACGCAACTGCTATCCCCGCCCTTTTGGTAAAGATATTCAAAAACGAACCCCTTTTCCAGCACGGGCGCGGTGAGTTTTTTAATATCGTCCGCAATCGCTAATTCGCTGTTCATCTCACACCTGGTATGCCCGTTTGGGCTTTTTCCTTATTCTAATACAGCCTTGATACGACGGATACCGCTACCGCAGCTCTGTTCTTTTTGAATCTTGAATTTGCCGAGCTTGCCCGTCGATTCCACGTGCGGACCACCGCAAATTTCTTTGGAGAAATCCCCGATGGTGTACGTTTTTACCACTTCGCCGTACTTGCTCTCAAACAAGCCCGTAAAGCCCTCTGCTTTCGCTTCGTCCAGCGTCAGCTCTTTCATCACAACGGGAATATCCTTGGAAATGACTTCGTTTACGAGGTCTTCCACCGCCTTGATTTGTTCTGCCGTCATGGGTTGAGGCAGGTTGAAATCGAAACGCAATCTTTCTTCCGTAATGTTCGAGCCTTTCTGATTTACGTCGGGCGAGCATACTTTTTTGAGCGCCGCGTGCAACAAATGCGTTGCCGTATGCAGTGCCGTCGTCGCCTCTTTATGGTCGGCAAGGCCGCAGGCGAATTTGCCCTCGCTCCCTGCTTTACTCTTGCTCTGATGTTCTTCAAACGCCGCTTTATAGCCGTCCAAATCCACGGCAAAACCACGTTCTTTCGCCATTTCGTCCGTGATTTCTACGGGGAAACCGTAGGTGTCGTACAAACGGAACGCCTGCTTGCCGCCGATAACGAGTTCGGGCACGTAGTCGGGGTTCTGCTGCGCCATAAACGTATTTTTACGTTCGAACCGCTGATACATTTTTCAAATTCTTTCAAGCCCTGCTGTAAGGTCTTGTTGAACTTCGCCTCTTCTTTTGCAAGCTCGTCCGCAATCTTTTCACGGTTGATATTCAATTCAGGATATACGTCCTTGTAATATTCAATGAAACATTCGGAAATCTTCGCAAGACTGCCTTCGGGAAGCTCTATTTTTCTGCCGAAACGTACCGCTCTGCGGATAATACGGCGCAGGATATAGCCTTGGTCGGTGTTCGAGGGCACGATACCCTTTTCGTCACCGAGCATAAACGTTGCCGTACGGCAATGGTCGAGCAATACGCGGAACGCTTTCGTCGTTTCTTCGTCCTCGCCGTAGGTCTTGCCCGTCAAAGCCGCAATCGTCTTGATAGCGTTCTCGAAAATATCCGTTTCGTACACGCTGGATTTGCCGTTTAACACGCACAGTGCGCGCTCTAAGCCCATACCCGTGTCCACGTTCTTTTGCGACAGCTCGATAAAGCTACCGTCTGCCTGCTTGTTAAAGCGCATAAATACGTCATTCCAAATTTCGAGGAACGCGCCGCAGTTACAGTCGGGATTGCAGGTAGGCGAGCATTTGGGTTTACGGATAACGAACATTTCGGTGTCCGTGCCGCAAGGACCGGTAAGCCCTGCAGGCCCCCACCAGTTGTTTTCGCGGGGCATAAAATAGATGTTTTCCTTTTTAATGCCTGCCTTTTCCCACAGCGCCGCCGCCTCGTCGTCGCGGGGCAACGTGTCGTCGCCGCCAAACACCGTCACGGCGAGCTTGTCCGAGGGAATACCAAGATAGTTTTCACCCGTCAAAAATTCGTAGCTCCAAGGAATCATTTCTTCCTTGAAATAATCGCCGAGCGACCAGTTGCCGAGCATTTCAAAGAACGTACAATGACGTTCGTCGCCAACGTCGTCGATATCGCCCGTACGCACGCATTTTTGCACGTCGGTGAGGCGCTTACCTGCGGGGTGCTTTTCCCCCAACAGATAAGGCACGAGGGGGTGCATCCCTGCCGTCGTGAATAATACGGTGGGATCGTTTTCGGGAATCAAGGACGCGGACGGGATTACCTTATGGCCGCGGTCTTTGAAAAAGTTGAGATACATCTCACGTAAAGATTGTCCGGTATACGTTTTCATGCGTTTTTACCTCTTTTATTATCGATAAGTTTGTTTTCGTTTTTCTTCCGTTTCCTCTACGTTTTCGCGCTTTGCACGACGCAAAGAAAACGGCTGTGCTACCATTTTTATACATTATATATTTTCCGCACTCGTTTTGTCAAGCGATATCACCAAACCAACGCGCGGTTTTCGTCTTAATTTTTTGCCGTAAAGGGTTTCGCAAGGCTGTGTCGTACAGCTTTCGGATTATATCTTCGTCAGCTGATAGCCCTCTTTGCTGTCTTTTACAGCGTAGCCCATTTCCGCCAGCTTGTTACGCAGTTCGTCGCTCTTTGCCCAGTCGCGCGCCGTTCTTGCCGCCCAGCGTTCTTCCGCCACCGCTTGCACATCCGCAGGGATATCCGCCGCGTTTTTCGCCTCGTACCAAGCCACGTATTCCTGCGCGTTCTTCGTGAACAGCCCCAAAAGGGAGTACGTTTCACGGATTTGTGCCGCGTACGCCGCCGCTTTGCTATCCCCTGCCGCCGTCCATTTTTTGATGTCTTTGAAATAGCCGAACAAATTAGACAGCGCCAAAGCCGTATTAAAATCGTCGCTCATGCAGGTGTTAAATTCGTCGTCTACGGTCTTTGCCGCCGCCGCGTCTTCTGCCGTTACACGCATACCTGCCCCCTCCGTTTGCGCCAAAGCCTTGTAAAATTCATACAAATGCTTTTCCGCCTCGGGGAAGAGATCGTCGGTGATATTGATGTCGTTGCGGTAGTTGGTCGCAAGCAGGGCGAACTTCACCGCTTCTTCCGAATATTTATCCAACAGCTCGTTCAAAAGCAGGCTATTGCCGAGCGATTTACTCATTTTTTGACCGTTGACCTTAATCAGCCCGTTGTGCGTCCAGTATTTAACGAACTGCTTGCCGGTCAACGCTTCCGTCTGCGCGATTTCGTTTTCGTGGTGAGGGAAAATGAGATCTCTACCGCCGCCGTGGATATCGATTTGTTCGCCGAACGCCTCGCGGTTCATTGCCGAGCATTCGATATGCCAGCCCGGTCTGCCCTGCCCCCAAGGGGATTCCCAGTAAATTTCGCCCGGTTTTGCGCTCTTCCAC
>JAFWBT010000005.1 GCA_017507005.1 Clostridia bacterium
AAAGTTTTGATGGTGAAATTCCGTTTGATAACTATATAAAAATTGATAATTCAAAACTTCCGCCCGATGTGGTTGCCAAAATGATTCAAGAAAAGTTTAATTTATAAAGGAGAATACACTTTTCCCTTGTGTTTGATAAATCCCAATTTATCGAGTTGTTAATCTTTGTGGGAAGATTTTCAAAAGTGTAGCACACTATACTTTCAAAAGAAAGCCGTGTGTTTTGCGAAGCAAAAAGTAAAGGATAGCAAAATTTTGCTATCCTTTTATAGTTTCTAAAAAATCCCTAAATATACGGATTCGATATATTTATTGGAAAGGCGAGTGCCGCCGCGTTATGCTATCGTGGAAACGAACAAAATGATTGTGGATAAATCAGATATTGTCGTTGTTGCAACGAGATATAGCATAGGTGGGGCGCGTAGGGCGCGTGTATATGCAGAAACAAAGAAGAAACTGATTGTTGACGTTGAAAAATTAAAAGAAGAGGGGAAAACCTCGTGCAGATTTCTTTTCCTCTAAAACACAAAAAATCGACCTAAAAGGGGCTTGCCAAAAAGTCCCTTTTGTGCTATAATGGATACGTTATGGTAAGAATAGACGAACTACTGGAAAAACTTAATGACGAACAAATAAAACCCGTTTTGCAAACGGAGGGCGCGGTGCTCGTTTTGGCAGGCGCAGGCAGCGGAAAAACGCGTGTGCTCACTTCGCGTATTGCCTATCTCGTGGAAGAAAAACGTGTGCCGGCGGAGGCGATTCTTGCAATCACGTTCACCAACAAAGCCGCCAACGAAATGAAAGAACGTCTTTCACAGATTGTAGACGTTTCGAGGGCTTGGGTGTGCACGATTCATAGTATGTGCGTGCGCATTTTGCGTATGTACGCGCAGGAAGTGGGTATCACGGCGAATTTCTCCATTTACAGCGAAACGGAACGCAATAACATTATCAAAAAATCGTTCCAAGAATGTGACTACGACGACGAAAAGCTGTTAAAAACGATAAAATGGCATATCGCCAACGCGAAAATGCTGGGTCTTGACGCCGAACGCTATGCCGAGGAATACGCAGGGGAATACGAGATAGACGATATCGTTAAGGTGTATCGCCGCTATCAAAAACACCTGCGCGAAAATAACGCGCTCGATTTTGACGACCTTTTGAACGAAACGCGGTTGCTCCTGAAAAACAACGCCGACGCGCGGGAGTATTTGGGCAGTAAATTCCGCTATATCCTCGTGGACGAGTTTCAGGACACCAACGCGGTGCAATACGAAATCGTCCGTTTGCTCGCGTCCGTGCACGGCAATCTGTTCGCCGTGGGCGACGACGACCAGTCCATTTACGGCTGGCGCGGCGCGAAAATAGAGAATATTTTACATTTTGAAAAGGATTTCAAGGACGCGAAAGTGTTCAAATTAGAGCGCAACTACCGTTCCACGAAAAACATCTTAAAGCTGGCGAACACCGTCATCAAAAACAACGGACACAGAAAGGATAAAACCCTTTGGACGGAAAACGGCGAGGGCGAAAAAGCCGTTGTGCACGAGGCGGAAGAGGAGAGCGGCGAGGCGCGGTATATCGCGCATACGATTGCTGGGCTTATGCGCGAAGGGTATAAATTTTCCGATTTTGCAATCCTGATGCGACTGAACGCCCTTACGCGCTCGTTCGAACAAGAGTTTACGGGCGACGGCATACCGTACAAGGTATTTGGCGGCTTTAAATTCTTCGAGCGGAAAGAGATTAAAGACCTGTTGGCGTATCTGCGCTTAATCAACAACCCCTTTGACAGCGAAGCGGCGGTGCGTATTATCAACTTTCCCAAGCGCGGTATCGGCGCAAAGACGGTGGAAACGCTGCAAAATTACGCGTACGAGCAGGAACTTTCGTTCTACGATGCGCTGCTCGATTTAGACGAAATCGGGTTTACGGGCGCGACAAAGCAAAAGCTGGTGGATTTCCGCGATATGATAAAGACGTGGATAGTGGACAGCCTAGAAACGCCCGTGAACGAGCTGGTGAAAAAGATTGTTGCGGACACGCATATGCGCGAGGCGTACGCCGATGAATCGGACGAGAGCATTAACAAGCGCGCGAACATAGAAGAATTTATCAATTCCGTAGAGGAATATTGCCGGTTGAACGAGGGGGCGACGCTCACCGATTATCTCAACCAAGTGACGCTGTCCTCGGACACTGACGATATGGACGACGGCAATTACGTTACGCTCGCTACCGTGCACTCGGTAAAGGGCTTGGAGTTTAAGTGTGTGTTCGTGTGCGGTATGGAAGAAAATATCCTGCCCGTATCGCGCGCCGTGGACAACGAGGACGAGATGGAAGAAGAACGCCGCTTGATGTACGTCGCGATTACCCGTGCGAAAGAACGGCTGTTCCTTACGCGCAGTAAGAGTCGTTATCTATACGGCAAGCGCGAACCGACGGCGCGTTCGAGGTTTTTAAAAGAACTAGCCTCGGAATTAGACCTGCCGAGAGAAACCCGTCGTATGTCCTTTGGGTATGACGATTTTGACGACCCTGAAATGTACGGAAATTCCTCGTACGGTGGGGGCAGGTATGCGTCGAACGACGATTATGGCAGAAAAAATACCTACGGCGGCGGTGGCTACGGCTCGTCGCATAACGGTGGCTACGGCGGCTATAAAGATTCCGCACGGAGCAATTCGGGCGTCACGCGTACGGCTTGGAACGGCGGCTCGTCTTACGGCAGTTCGTCGTATGGCAATTCTTACGGCAGTTCGTATGGCGGCTCGTCCTATGGCGGTGGAAATAAGCAGGGCGCGGGCGCAAAGAGCGGCGGTTTTACGTACGGCGGCATTTCGCGTACAAGCGGCGCGGCAAAACCGACGGGCGGCAAGGACGTTTCCGCGTTCCGTATCGGCGTGCGGGTAAGGCATCCGAAATTTGGCGACGGTACGGTGGTGAACGTGCGCGGCACGGGCAACAACACCATTTTAGATATCGGTTTTGAGGGCTTGGGTATCAAGCAACTGTCCGCGAGCCTTGCGCCGTTGACAATTATCGGCTGAGGGGCTGTGAAAAGCAAAAACTTCACGAAAACACGAGGTTTGTATGAAAAATAGGCAAAGACAACTGACGGATATTCTCAACAAATGGGCGTACGAATACTACGTCCTCGACGCGCCTACGGTGTCGGATAAGGAATACGACGCCTTGTACGACGAATTGCGGAATATAGAGGCGCTGACGGGGGAAGTGTTCCCCGACAGCCCCACCCGCCGTGTCGGGGGCGAGCCGATTAAGGGCTTTGAAAAGCATACCCATATCCAGCGTTTGTTTAGCTTGGACAAGTCGGTGTCTACGGAGGAATTGCAGGCGTTTTTGACTCGTGTGAAAAAGCTCGTGGGCGAGAAACAGCCAAAGTACACCGTGGAATATAAATTCGACGGGCTGACGGTGTGTTTAACATACGATAAAGGGCAGTTTGTTCGCGCGACGACGCGCGGCAACGGCGTAGAGGGCGAGGACGTAACGGCGCAGGTGTTGACGATAAAATCTTTCCCGTTGAAAATATCCTATCAGGGCACTTTGGAGGTGCGTGGCGAGGCGATTATTCGGCTTTCCGTACTCGAAAAATACAACGAAACGGCGGCGGAGCCTTTGAAAAACGCCCGTAACGCGGCGGCAGGCGCGATACGAAATCTCGATCCCAAAATCACCGAAAAACGTCACCCTGAAATTTACTTCTACGACGTCAATTATACCTCGGACGAGGCACCCATGTCTCAAACGAACGCACACGAGTTCCTGAAAAAAGAGGGCTTTAAAGTGTATCCGTATTTCCGTGTTTGCGAAACGGACGAAGAGGTGTTGGCGGCGATTGACGAGATTGAAAAGGAGCGCCGAAAAATAGACGTACTCACCGACGGCGCGGTGATTAAGGTGAACGACGCGACGCTTCGTGAGGAAATGGGTTTCACCGATAAATTCCCTCGCTGGGCGATGGCTTATAAATTTGAGGCGGAGGAAGTGACGACGCTGTTAAAAGACGTTGTTTGGCAGGTGGGCAGAACGGGCAAATTAACACCGCTTGCTCTGCTCGAACCCGTAGAACTCGGCGGCGTCACCGTTTCCCGTGCAACGTTGAACAATTACGGGGACATTTTGCGTAAGGACGTAAAGATAGGCTCGCGCGTGCTTGTGCGGCGTTCTAACGAGGTAATTCCCGAGATTTTGGGCGCGACGGAGCATACCAAAGACAGCACGGACGTACAAAAACCTAGCTTTTGTCCTGCGTGCGGCGCGGCGGTGGAAGAAATCGGCGCGCATCTGTTCTGTCCCAACCGCGATTGCGTGCCCCGTATCGTAGCGGCGCTCGACCATTACGCGAGCAAAAACGCTATGAATATCGACGGCTTTTCCGAGAGTACGGCGCAGCAGTTGGTGGAAAAGGGCTACGTGAAAAACTTTTCCGATTTATACGCCCTGACAGTGGAAAATTTGGCAGGTTTGGACGGTTTTAAAGATAAAAAAATCGCCAATTTATTGACGGCGATAGAAAAGAGCAAGACACCTACCATGGACGCGTTCATTTACGCAATCGGCGTGGAGGGCATAGGCAGGGTTGCGGCGAAAGATTTGGCGGCACGGTTTAAAAATATAGAAAATTTACGCGCGGCGGCAGTGGAAGAATTGCAAACCCTTGAAAATATCGGCGAGATTACGGCGCAGGCGATAGTGGAATATTTCCACGATAATAGAAACCTTGAAGAGTTGGCGGCGTTACAGCGCGCAGGGGTTGCGCCTACGTGGTCGGACGAAAAGAAAGAGGGGATATTCTCGGGCGAATCGGTGGTGCTGACGGGCACGCTGACGGAATACAAACGCAGCGAGGCGCAAAAGCTGATAGAAGAACGCGGCGGCGTATGTCAATCGTCGGTGACGGCGAAAACGACGTTGGTGCTGGCAGGCGCGGAGGCAGGTAGCAAACTCGCCAAGGCGCAAAAGCTGGGCATCAAGATTATCGACGAGGCGACTTTTAAGGCAATGTTAGAGGAATAAGTGTCTATTATATGATTAAAGATGTAAAAAATCCCCCAAGTTCGAATGAACTTGGGGGATTTAATTATTTATTTTTTACCCAATAATTTCCCTATAAATTTTTCAGCTGTAGCAATTTCACTAGGAATAAAGAGGTGGATAATTATGTATAAAACGAGAAAAGCCGATGCAATGATTAAATTTTGATTGAAGCTAAAAGTGAAGGAGAATTCTTCAGCAGACATAAAGATAACGTTTGATATATATGTTTCGATATTTGGCATTAATCCTAAATAAATAAAAACGCAAGCAGCCAATAACAGAATCATAGGGAGTGCCTTTCTGAAATAAGCCTTATTTTTTTCTGTGGAGTCAGTAGCATATGCTATTGATTCTACCAATCGAACATCGCCTAAATCTTCAGTGTTGTCTGAGGTAAGGGAAAGATCTACAATGAAGTTCCCATTTTCGTCTTCAACCAAACAATTTTTATAGTACGATTTATAATCGAAACGACTTAATTGCACTTTATTAAAAACTGTTTCAGCATAAATAAGAGGGGCTATTTCTCCAATCGAGAGGCTAGCGAACATTGATACTAATGCGAGGATTAAGAAAACACGTATTTGATTTTCCAATTCATCTACATTTGCCAAGGAATCAAGCATTTCTTCTAAAGATTTGTTTTGATAATTCCCAAAGTCGAGAAGTTTCATAAAACCAATGGCAAAAAATATAACACCAGCCAATAACAAGAGGGAGCCAATTAGGCGAAATTTCTTGTGGTTTTTTTCGGCGAAGGTAATTAAATCCGTTCCAGTGTCTTGCAAGTCTTGCTTCTTCTTTTCTACTTTTTCTTCTTTTAGCTCTTGCATAGAGGAAACGTCTATGCCGCAATAATCACAAACAGAACTGTTAAAATCAATGAGATTACCACATTCTTCGCATCTTTTTGCCTTATAACCGCAATGTTCACAAGTGAGCTTTAGCATAGCGGTCTTTTGTCCGCATTTTGGACAGGAGATAATCATTTTTAGTCATCCTCCTCTTCATCATTTTCATCATTTTCGCAATATGCGTTTCTAAAAGTTTTCACAGCAGCCGCGTCTAAAAACATAGTGGTAAATGAAAAATAGTCTTTGATGTTTCTTTCTAACATCCATTCGTCAATTTTTTGATATACAAAAAGCTGAGAAGTTGTTTTTTGTTTGATAATTGCTTTAAAAATGCGATCTAAAACGACACAAATAATAGCAATAGCCAAATATGTAAATAAAGTTGAAAAATCTTTTAATGAGCTTGCATTTATCAGTGCTGATTTATTTTTGATAATATGGACAATCAAGAAAATAGGAATTATAATAGTTAAAGTTATACAGATAATAGAGGCAATTTTAAAAAAGCGTACTTGGTCTAATACTTTATAATCATTTGGGTACTCATTTTTAAATTCAGAGAGCAGTACGGCTTGTTTGTCTTTGGATAAAGACGCGTAGCTTGTCATTTCGCTTTTAAGTGCCGTAGTTCTAATCAGGGTTTGGCAATGTTGACATTTTTGCGCTTTGTCGCTGACTGGTTTACCGCAGTTTGGACAGTTAATTAACATTTTTTCTCCTAAAGTTTTTATTATGGATTATAAAGCAATTTATCAATCATAAATAATACTTTATATAAATATTATAAAGAACAAAATGTTCCAAGTCAAGCATTTTGGAACATTTTGTTCTAAAATATTATTATGGAAAATAAATTTTCAGAACAATTAAGCGCTTTGAGAGCAGAAAACGATATGACGCGTAATCAGCTTGCCTCTATGCTCAACGTTTCCGTCCGCCTTATTTCTTATTGGGAAAACGGAAAACGGGAGTGTGATTTTAATATGCTGATAAAAATTGCGGATATTTTTTCGGTTAGTATCGATTATTTGTTAGGACGCAAAGACTATTGAACGACGAGTTTATAAACGAGAAAAAAGACGAAGACGAGAAGGTTTTGGAAAGCTCTTTTCAAAACTTTCTCTTTTTTTATAAAAAAAAGAGCAATACCACTTGAAATTTTAAAAAATATCTGCTATAATGATATAACCGATAAAATCGGGCGATTTTTTGAACGCAAGAGGAAACACGAGCTATGTTGAGCATGACGGGCTATGGAAAAGGCGAATATAACGAGGGCAGTATCGAGCTGACCTGTGAAATCAAGACGGTGAACAACCGTTATTTGGACGTGTCGATAAAATCGCCGCGTATCTTTGCAGCATACGAGGACGTGATTCGCACGACGGTGCGTAAAAAATTAACGCGCGGTCACGCCGACGTGTTTGTATCCTTGAAAGATAAACGCGAACGCCCGACGGCGCTGGCGGTGGATATTGCCTTGGCAGGCTCGTACGTGGCGGCGGCAAAACAGCTGAAAGAGGCTTTTCCCGATTTGACGGACGACGTGACGCTTTCTTCCGTGCTCCGCTATCCCGACGTACTGAAACAAGAGGACGCGCAGAGCCTTGACGAGGAAATGACGAACGCCTTGGATATTGCCTTGAATACTGCGCTGGATAAACTCAACGAAATGCGTCTTGTCGAGGGCGAAAAGCTGAAAGAAGATATGCTCTCGCGTGTGGCGACGATAGAAACGCTGGTCGGCGAGATTAGCGAGCGCGCGCCTATGATAGCGGCGGAATATCGTGAAAAGCTGACGACGAAGGTGCAGGAATACCTCGACGGCGTGCAGGTGGACGAGGGCAGACTGCTCACCGAAGTGGCGGTGTTCACGGACAAGAGCAATATCGACGAGGAGCTCACCCGTCTGCGTTCGCATATCGAACAGTTCCGCTCGATTGCTTGCGAGGGTATCGTGGGCAGAAAGCTCGACTTTTTGGTGCAGGAATTTAACCGCGAAGCGAACACGACTTGTTCCAAGAGCAACGACGTAACGATTACGCGTATTGGCTTGGCGTTGAAGAACGAGATTGAAAAAATCCGCGAGCAGGTGCAAAACCTCGAATAAGCGGATAGGAGAGAATAATGAAACATAAATTGATTATTTTTTCAGGGCCTTCGGGCGTTGGAAAAGGCGCGATGCTGGAAATATTGAAAGAACGCCGTGACGATTTCGTCGTGTCGGTGTCTTGTACGACAAGAGCTCCGCGCGCAACCGAAATTCCCGACGTATCCTATCACTACATTACGGACGAAGAATTTTTGCGTCTGAAAGATGAGGGGTACTTTTTAGAATGGGATGGACATTTCGGCGGTTTTTACGGCACACCCAAGGATTTTGTTTTCGAGAATTTGAAAAACAAGCACGTAATATTAGAAATTGAGGTGAACGGCGCGTTGAAAGTGCGCGAGTTAGTGCCCGATTGCGTGCTGGTGATGGTGTTGCCCCCTTCGAGGGAAGAGCTGCGCCGTCGGTTGGAGAAAAGAAAAAGCGAAACGCCGAAATCGATCGAAGACCGCCTTGCGCGCTATGATTACGAAGTGTCTAAAAAGCATTTGTACGATTACGTTATCATCAACGACGTATTGCCGGCGGCGGCGGATGAATTTTCAGCGGTATTAGACGCGGTACTGACGGAATAAACGCGAGCGAAAACAAGCGATAATAAACGAAAGCAAGCGAAATAAATTAAGAAAAAAATACTCGAATAAAGGAGAGAAAATATTATGATTAACGAACCTTCTGTAGACGTAATGATCAGAAAGCTGGGTACGGAGGAAGACCCGATTAGCCGTTACGCGCTGTGCACGATTGCGGCGAAACGCGCGCGCCAGATTATCGAAACGGAGAAAAATCTCGGCGTACACGATTTCACGGGCAAGGACAAAGAATTGTTGTCCGCCTGCAAGGACATTGCCGACGGCAAAGTCGTTATTGCGAAAGACTGAGAAAAAAGTTGCCTCGGCGTTTCCCGTCGGAGGCAATTTTTTGCGGCGTGGGCGTATACCTTACGTAACGTTAAGGCGAGGGCTTTCCTTGCGATAAAACGTAGAGCAGGGTAAAAATCGCAAAAAGGGCAAAAAATAAAAAGGGAGAAAAGGGCATGATAGCGGAAGTTATCGTCGATATCGCGGCAGGCGAAACGGACAGGATATTCGATTATCTTTGTGACGACGACACGGTAGCCGGAACGCGCGTTCGCGCGCCGTTCGGTGGTAAGACCGTGCCGGGCTTTGTTATGCGCGTAAAAACGACGACGAACGTACCTGCAAACAAACTGAAAAAAGTATTGCCCTGCCCTGACGAATTGCCTGCGCTCACCCCCGAATGTTTGGCTTTGGCGGAAAAATTAACGGCGCGCTATCGCGTACCAAAAGCGTTGACGCTTCGGCTGTTTTTGCCGGCGGAAATGCGTACGGGCAAGGTGCGCGAATTGACGAAAAATTACGCGAGCCTGCTCGTGCCCGTGGCAGAGATGCAGCTTTCCAAAACGGCGAAAAACCAACGCGGCGCGGCGGAATATTTACAGCAAAACGGCAAGACGGATTGCGCGTATTTGAACAACGCTTTCCCCGGCGGCGTGGCGGCGCTCGAAAAAAAAGGCTACGTTGCGATTACGAAAGAACAGATTTTGCGCGATCCCTACAAAGACGTTTCGCAAGAGCACGTCACGCGCGTTTTGACGGCAGACCAGCAACGCGCGGTGGAGATAATCGGCTCGGACGAGCGTACGGTGCAGCTGTTGCACGGCGTAACGGGGAGCGGTAAAACGGAAATTTACCTCTCTCTTATCGCCAAATGCTTGAAAGAGGGCAAAAGCTCGATTTTCCTTGTGCCGGAAATTTCTTTGACGCCGCAAATGTTGGCGCAACTGCGCGCGCGGTTTGGAAAGCAAGCGGCGATATTGCACAGCGGGCTTTCGGCAGGCGAGCGGTTTGACGAGTGGTGGCGGTTGCGTACGGGCGAGGCGAAGATTGCCATTGGCGCGAGGAGCGCTATCTTTTCGCCGCTAGAAAATTTGGGCGTAATCATCATTGACGAGGAGCACGATTCCAGCTATTCCAGCGAGACGGCGCCGCGGTATAACACCTTTGACGTAGCGCTGTTGCGCGCGAAAAAGAACGGGTGCAAGCTGGTGCTAGGTAGCGCAACGCCGTCCACGGACACCTACAAACGCGCCAAGGATGGAGAGTTTTCGCTGATTCGTTTGGAAAAGCGTATCAACAAACGCCCGTTGCCTGAAATCGTGATTGCGGATATGCGCCGAGAAGTGCGCCGCGGCAACAATACGGCGTTTTCGGGTGCGCTGAAAGAGGAAATAGAAAAATGTCTCACCGAGGGCAATCAAGCGATACTGTTTTTAAATCGTCGCGGGTATTCGCAAACGGTGATTTGTAAGGAATGCGGCTACGTTGCAAAATGCGAGGCTTGCGACGTATCGCTCACCTATCATAGAGAAGAAAACTGTCTTAAATGCCATTATTGCGGTATGAAATACAATCCGCTTTCCGCTTGTCCTGAATGCGGCGGCGTGCGATTAACGTACGCAGGCACGGGCACGCAACGAATCGCGGCGGAGCTGCAAAAGCTGTACCCCGCGGCGCGGATTTTGCGTATGGACAACGACACGACGAGTGGCAAAGAGGGGCATTATAAGATATTAAAGGCGTTCGGGGAAAAGAAAGCGGATATCCTTGTCGGCACGCAGATGATTGCTAAAGGACACGATTTCCCGTCCGTAACCCTCGTTGGGATTTTGGACGCGGATATGAGTCTGCATTTTTCCGATTATCGCAGTGGCGAGCGTACTTTCCAGCTGTTGACGCAGGTGGCAGGGCGTAGCGGCAGAGCGGAGGAAAAGGGCAAGGTCGTTTTGCAGACGTTCGATCCTGAAAACGACGTGTTGCGGTTTGCGGTGCGGTACGATTACGAAGGTTTTTACGAAAACGAAATTTCCCTGCGCGCGGCGATGGCGTTCCCGCCTTTTTCCAAAATCGTGCGGGTGCTAGTGACGGGCGAGGACGATAAAAAGACAATAGAGGCGTTGCGCGAGGTGTACGTTGCGTTGGAAAAACTGTATACGGACAACCCCGAAAAATTCCTTTTTTTCAACAAAATGCGCGCACCTATCAAGCGTATTCAAAACAAGCACCGCTATCAGGTGCTGATGAGGTTGTCAGATACGAGCGTTTTGCCCGAAATCTATAACGCCTGCGCGGAAGCAAGGACGCGCGACGTGTTGGTGAGCGTGGAAGAAAACCCCACGAATTTAAGTTGATGATAAAATAGATAAAGGATTAAAAAATATTACGGAATATATGGACAAACGTAGGAGTTTGTTATAAGTTTTTAGGCGAAAGAGAGGAGAATAGAAAAAATGGCGATTAGAGAAGTGGTGCAGGTCGGCGACGACGTATTAAGACAAAAATGTTTCCCCGTCGAGGCGTTTGACGAAAAGCTGTGGACGCTGTTAGACGATATGAAAGACACGGTGAAAATGGAGCAGGGCGCAGGGCTTGCCGCGCCGCAGATTGGCATTTTGCGCCGCGTAGCCGTCGTGGACGTGGACGAGGGATATTACGAATTTATCAATCCCACCATTTTAATCCAAAAAGGCGAACAGACGGGCTGGGAGGGCTGTCTTTCCGTGCGCGGTAAGAGCGGCATTGTGTCCCGTCCTATGAAAGTGAAAGTATCCTATTTCGACCGTAACGGTGAAAAACAGCTGTTGCAGGCGAAAGGTTTTTTTGCGCGCGCGATTTGTCACGAGCTCGATCATCTCGACGGCGTTTTGTATATCGACAAAGCGACGCATATTGAAAAATCGGAGTGAGAGGATAAAAAGTGAAATTGCTACGCAGTGAAGTTTTTCACTTTTAAATAAAAACTTCACTTTGCTAAAAAGCAAAACTTCACTCGCTCTGCGAACTTCACTCAAAAAATTGCGAGGTGGATTTATGAAAATCATCTTTGCCGGCACGCCCGATTTTGCGGTGCTGCCTTTGAAAAAATTGCACGAAATCGGTGCGAAAATCGTTGCCGTCGTCACCCAAATCGACAAGCCGCAGGGCAGAAAAGGCGTGTTGACGCCGCCGCCTGTCAAAATGGCTGCTATCGAGTTGGGTATTCCCGTGTTACAGCCCGAAAAAATAAAAGAGGACGTGGAAACGTTGCGCGCGCTTAACGCGGATATGATGATCACCTGCGCTTACGGGCAAATTTTAACGCAAGCGGTGCTTGATTGTTTCCCCAAAGGCGTATGGAATATCCACGCGGGGCTGTTGCCGAAATACCGCGGCGCGTCGCCTATCCAAAGCTGTATTTTAAACGGTGAAACGGAAACGGGCGTGTCGATTATGAAAACGGAATTAGGGCTTGATTGCGGCGACGTTTTATGCGTGGAAAAGACGCCGATTACCCAAACGGAAACGTACGGCGAGCTGTCCGATAGGCTTTCTCAAATAGGCGCGGATTTAATCGTGCGGGCGTATGAAATTTTACAAAAAGGCGAGTACACGCTCACGCCGCAGGGCGATACGGGCGTGAACGTCGTTAGAAAAATCAATAAAGAACACGCGAAAATCGATTTTTCCAAAACCCAAAGCGAAATCGTCAATCTCGTTCGGGGGATGAACCCTGCGCCCGTGGCGTATACCGAGCTTGACGGCAATAAAATCAACGTATATCTTGCGGAAGCGGCAACGCTTAATGACGAAGAACAATCGTCGTGGCAAGGGGCAAAAATCGGCGAAGTGCTTTCGGATAAGCCCAAGCGCGGTTTGCTCGTCAAATGCGCGGACGGCGCGGTGAAACTGACGCAGGTGCAGGCGGCGGGCGGCAAACGCATTAGCGGCGGCGATTTCCTCAACGGCAGAAAAGCGGAAAAAGGTCAGGTGTTCACATGCTGAGCAATCCCGTATACGATCCCTTTCAAATCCTAACGAAAATATATTCAGACGGCGCGCACGTAAAGCAGGCGATTGCGGATACCTATATCGAAGAACAATACCGCGCGCGGACGGTGCGTATCGTCTACGGCGTGCTGGAAAACGACGGTTATTTCGATTTTTGTATTCGCCATTACGCGCCCAAAGCGCCAAAGCTTGCCGTGCGTACGATTTTAAAAATATCGCTGTATATGTTGCTGTTTATGGAGAAAAAGCGGTATATGATCACCGATTGCGCCGTCGATCTTTGTAAAAAATTAGGCAAAAGCGGCGTCAGCGGTTTTGTCAACGCGTTTTTGCGGCGGTTTGACAAGGCGGCGGTGGACGAGGCGTTGCCCAAGGGCGCAGAGGGAACGGCAATAAGGCTGTCCTATCCCTTGTATGCGTATAAATGGCTGAAAAAGGAATACGGCGACAGAGCGGAACAAATCGCGGCGGCGCGCTCGGCAGGGGTGTCCGTACGCTTTGAACGAGGCGAAGAAAAGTATGAGGAAAAGCCGCATATCAAAACGCCGTTTGCGAATAATTATATCTTTGAAAACTTCGTGCGTGACGAGGGCTTTGACGAGGGCGAATACACCTTTCAATCGGTGGGCAGTATCGCGATATGCGATTGCGTTGCGCCGTGTGAAGAACTGCTAGATAGCTGCGCCGCGCCGGGCGGTAAATCGGTGTTGCTTGCGAAAAAATGCAAGAACGTGACGTCGTTCGAGCTGCACGCGCACCGCGTAGAGCTGATACGGCAATACAAAGAGCGTATGGGCGTAACGAACGTACGCGAATACCAAAAAGACAGCGCGCTGTTCGATAGCGCGTACGAGGAAAAATTCGACGCGGTGCTGTGCGACGCGCCTTGTTCGGGGTATGGCACGGTGAGCGAAAATCCCGACATAAAGCTGTTTAGAAAGGAGAGCGATTTTGCGGCGCTAGAAAAAATGCAAATGGATATATTGTCCAACGTCAGCCGCTACGTAAAAAAGGGCGGCGCGCTGTATTATTCCACCTGCTCGCTGTTTGAAAGAGAGAACGATAAAACGGTGGAAAAGTTCTTAAACACCCACGCGGAGTTCACGGTGGAGCCGTTAGACAGTCCGTTGTGTCACGAGAAAAAACGATACGGCTTGCAATTTCTGCCCGATACCGCGTACGGCGCAGGCTTTTACGTGTGCAAACTGATAAAACGTTAAGGCAGAGAAAGGCAAGGCTACAAAAAGTCTACAAAGAAGAACGTTCCTAAAAAGGAGTGCAAAACGAGTATGAAAAAGATATTACAAGATTTATCGTATGCAGAGCTGGAAACGCTCGTTTTGTCGCTTGGCGAGAAAAAGTTCCGCGCGAAACAGCTGTACGAGGGCTTGATGCAAGGGAAAACGATTTCACAGATTTCCTCGCTGTCCAAGGCGTTTAAAGAACGGCTGTTAGAGGAATACGAGGACGAAACGGTGCGGATAAAGGAAACGTTTTTTTCCTCGGACGGAACGGAAAAATATCTCTTTGAATACGCCGACGGAAACCTCGTCGAGGGCGTGCTGATGAAATATAAATACGGCTATACGCAATGCGTTTCCACGCAGGTGGGTTGCCGTATGGGCTGTAAATTTTGCGCCTCTACGTTGAACGGCTTGATTCGGAATTTGACGGCAGGGGAGATTTTGTCGCAAATCCTTATCGTCAACGCGTTGCATAAAAAGGACGTTGTCGGGCAAGGCAAAGAGGCGCGTGCCGTCACCAACGTTGTGTTGATGGGCAGCGGCGAGCCGCTGGATAATTACGACGAAGTGATAAAATTTTTACGTAACGTCACGGCAGAGGGTGGCGTGTGTATCAGCGCGCGGAATATATCCCTTTCCACCTGCGGTATCGTGCCGAAGATGTACGAGCTAGCGGCGGAGGGTTTGCCCTTGAATCTCACCGTGTCGTTGCACGCAACGAACGACGTGGATAGGGCGCGGACAATGCCCGTTGCTAAGGCGTATAAGATAGACGAAATCTTAAAGGCGTGCGAGCATTATTTCAAAAAAACGGGCAGAAGATATTATTTTGAATATACCCTTATCGAGGGCGAAAATTGCGACGAGGAACACGCAAAAGCGTTGATAACGCTGTTAAAAGGCAAGCCTTGTCACGTGAATTTGATTCGTCTGAACGAAGTGAAAGAACGCTCTCTAAAAGCGCTCGGGGATAAAGAAGCGTATCGGTTTTTGGGTATGTTGGAAAAGGGCGGCTTGTCTGCAACGTTGCGCCGTCAAATCGGCGTGGATATCGGCGGCGCGTGCGGTCAGCTCCGTGCAAGCTATTTGGAGGAAACGGAAAACCATGACGAATCATGAATGGTCGCTGATTGTCAGCTTCGTGGCAATGGTCTTAATTGCGTCTAGCTATTTTCATAAAAAGAAAAGCTTGTATTTATTGTTTCAGTCGATAGGCATTGTGTTTTTGATGGCGTCCTATTTATTCGACGGCTCGTATTTTGCAATGATAGGGCTAGTGGTGGGGCTGACGCGCGTGTTGGTGTATTATTACTACGAAAAGCGGGATAAAACAGCGCCGCTATTTTGGCCGTTCATATTTACAGGCTTGACGATAGTGGTGTATTTAATCGTCAACGTTGGGATTTTACATAGCGTTAAATTTGAGGATATCGTGTATTTAACGGCGCTCGCCTTTTATGCGTTCACTTTCCGCATACGGGATTTGGAAACGATGCGATATATGGTGACGATTCCCACGGCGTTGTCGGTGCTGTATAACGTTTTAATTGGCGCGACGGTATTCGTGATTATATCGTACGTGTTCGAACTGGGCGCGAATATTGTTTCTATATTAAAATATCACGTATTTGGGAAAGACAAGAAATCCCACAGCGAGCAATCGCGGTGAGAAACAAATAAAAATAAACAGGAGATAAAGGATATGAAAAACGTAAAGATTGCGCCGTCGATACTGTCGGCTGACTTCTCGAAAATGGGCGAGGAAGTGCGCTCCCTCGAAACGTGCGGCGCGGACGTCGTGCATTGCGACGTTATGGACGGCGTGTTCGTCAATAACATCACGTTCGGTATTAAAATGGTGGAGGATATCCGCAAACATACCACTCTGCCGCTTGATTGCCATCTTATGATCGTGCATCCCGAAAAGTACGTGGAACGCTTTGCAAAGGCAGGCGCGGACATTATCACCGTGCATTGGGAGGCTTGTCAAGACAATCTTAAAGAAGTGCTCGAGCTTATCAAATCCACGGGCGTAAAATGCGGTGCGGTTATCAATCCCGACACCCCCGTAGACAAAATCCGCGACGTGATAACCCTTTGCGATATGGTGCTGGTGATGAGCGTATTCCCTGGCTTTGGCGGTCAGAAATTTATACCGTCGGCGCTGGACAAATTGCGTGAAATTCGCGCGATTATCGACGCGAGCGGCAAGGCTATCGATTTGGAAATCGACGGTGGCGTAACGGCGGAAAACGTAGAGGAGATTAAGGCGGCGGGCGCGAACGTAATCGTTGCAGGCAGCGCCGTATTCAAGGCGGAGGACCGCGCTGCAACCATTGCGAAGCTCAAAGCATAAGAGGACGTAGGCATAGCAGGTGTGGATATGCAAAAAGTAAAAGCTAAAATAGATTTTACGGAGGGGAAAATCTTTTTCAAGCTCCTCCGTTTTATTCTGCCGATAGTGGCAACGAATTTGTTGCAGATGTTTTATAACGCGGCGGATATGATGGTCGTCAGCTTGTCGTCCGAGGCGAACGCCGTCGGGGCAATCGGCACGACTGGCTCGTTTATTCATTTGATATTAAACATATTTATCGGTTTTTCAGTGGGCGCGAATATCGTCGTGGCGCGAGAAATCGGCTCGAAAAATAAAGAAAAAACCCAAAAAGCCGTACATACTTCCTTGTTTATGGCAGGGCTTTTTGGGTTGTTGGGTATGACGATAGGGCTGTGTGTGTCTCGTCCCGTTCTGCACGCTATGGGCGGCGAGGGAAAGCTCTTGACGCTCGCCGTTAAATACACCGATATCTATTTCCTTGGCGTGCCGTTTTTGGCGTTGACGAATTTCCTTATCGCGATTTTCCGCGCTAAGGGCGACGCGAAAACGCCGCTCGTCGTATTGACGAGTACGGGCGTTTTGAACGTGGGGCTGAATTTATTTTTCGTGTTGGTGATGGATATGTCGGTGGAGGGCGTAGCCTTAGCAACGTCGATTGCGAACGCGGCGTCGTTCGTGGTATTGTTATTAAAACTGCGGAAAGACCAAGACTACACTACGTTTTCGTTTAGGCGTTTAAAGATGGACAAAGCGGCGTTTTTCGATATTTTCTCGAACGGCGCACCGGCAGGGATACAAGGAGCATTGTTCTCGCTGTCGAACGTGTTGATTCAATCGTCTATCGTAACGGTAAACAATAACGTTTGTCCGCCTACGCAATATGACGTAGCACCGATAGTCAACGGCAGTGCGGCGGCAGCCAATATCGAGGGATTTGTCTATACGGCAATGAACGCCGTATATCAAGGTGCAATCACTGCCACCAGTCAAAACATGGGGGCAAAAAAGATTTCGCGTATAAAGAAAATTATGTATTGCTGTTTTGTGCTGGTAACGGCGATAGGCGTGTTGACGTCGGGGGTTGCGTTACTGTTTAGAAAACCGTTGTTAGGGCTGTATGGTGTAAAAGACGGCGGGGCGGGGAGTATTGCCGCTATCGCAATGCAAGCCGCAACGTTGCGTTTGGAATATATATGTATACCGTATTTCTTGTGCGGCATTATGGATATATGCACGGGCGTGCTGCGCGGTATGGGTAAGTCGGTGACGTCGATGCTCATTTCCCTTATCGGGGCGTGTTTGCTCCGTATTATATGGCTGTGGACGGTGTTTCCTAGCTCGCAGACGCTGCAAACGATTTTTATTTCCTATTCCGTAACGTGGATTATAACGGCGTTGACGGCGTTTATTATGATACAAGTGCTGTTAAAACGCGCGCTTAGCCGTGAAAAAGAAGAAATGCAAACAGCCGCATATGCGGTAAACCGCGAATAATAAAACACGAAACGAAAAAACGAGCCGAGAGGGGACTCCTTTCGGCTCGTTGTATTTTACAGTATAGTATTTTGTAGTATTCTTACGCGCGCGTATGCGTATTATATATAATGATATATAGCGTTGATTATAGCACAAAAAAACCGATGTATCCACATCGGCTCTTTTTTAGCGCGTTAAGTAAAAAACAGATTATTCAGCGTCTGCTTTTTTAAGAGTTCTGATGCATCTTGCGCAAACGTAACCGTTCATTTCCTTGCCGTTTTCTACGTAGTCGATTTTCTGTACGTTTACTTTAAAACTTCTTCTCGTTTTACGGTTGGAGTGGCTAACGTTGTTGCCGGATGCCTGACCTTTACCGCAAATATTACATACTCTGGACATATTAAACACCTCCGTTTTGGGTTATTTTTCCTTAATTTCAGCCGCCGTAGCGGCAAGTTGATTTTTCGCCCGAATAACTTCGGTACAAAACAAGCATAAATAATATAGCATTTTTAATTAGAAAAAGCAATCAAAAATGAGCCTAAAAAAGGTAAAAAATAAAAATTTTCCGAAAAAAATGAAAAAGTACTTGCAAAATGCGCAGAAATAGTGTACAATGAGAAAGTACTTGGAGAAAGATTATGTCAGTAAATACGAATAACGCTTACGGCAGTATATCCATATCCGATCTGGCGATTGCAAAGTTGGCGTCCCACGCCGCGATGGAATCGTACGGGATTGTGGAGATGGTTGCCCGCCGTTTTACCGACAATTTGCGCCAGTTCTTTAAATTGGATTGTGGCGGCAAAGGTATCAAGGTGACCTCCTCCGGGAACAGACTTTACGTAGACGTATACGTTGCAATCAAATACGGCGTTTCTGTTAGCGCCGTTGCCGAATCGTTGAAAGAGGCGATTAAATACAGAGTCGAGGATGCGACAGGCATGATTGTGGACACCGTTAACGTAAACGTTGCCGGGGTAAAATTGTAATAATGCACGAACTACGCAAGGAAAAGGGGTTTTTCTTGCGGTTTTGGCGTACGCGGCTTTTTTAAATTTCTTTTTGCACTACCCCCTAAAAAACGTTGGTTTTTTATTGCCGCAATAAAGGTACGCGCTTTCGTTTGCGATAGGCAGTCGGCTGAGGCAAGCGACACACAAATTAGAATAAGGAGCATTTCTAATGCATAAAACGATAAACAGCGCAGAGTTTCGTAAAATGATTCTCGTAGGCGCGAAACAGCTGGAGATTAACCGCGCGAAAGTGGACGCATTGAACGTATTCCCCGTTCCCGACGGCGATACGGGTACGAATATGTCGCTCACGATGCAGTCGTGCGTGAAAGAGTTGACGGCTTGTCAATCGAACGCGTTTTCGGAGGTGTGTAACAGCATTTCCAGAGGCGCGCTCAAAGGCGCAAGAGGTAACTCCGGCGTTATCCTTTCGCAGATTTTGAAGGGTATTTGCTCGGTTGTTGGAAAACAGGAAAAAGAAGTGGACACCAAGACGTTCGCAAAGGCGTTGGAACAAGGCACAAAAGTGGCTTACGGCGCGGTGTCCGTGCCCAAAGAAGGTACTATTCTCACCGTTATTCGTATGATGAGCGAACACGCGGTGAAGATTGCGTCCAAGAAAAAGAATTTTGAAGATTTCTTCAAGGACGTTATTGACGAGGGTGACAGAGCGCTCGCGCTGACGCCTACCCTTTTGCCCGTATTGAAAAAGGCGGGCGTAGTCGATTCGGGCGGCGTTGGCCTTATGACGATTATCAAAGGCTTTGCCGCAGAGCTTACGGGCGAAGAATTGCCCGAGAGTGTGACGGAAGCGGAAGCTCCTTCCGGCGACGAATCGGAATTTGGCGATAATTCGGCTATCCTGACGATGGATATCGGCGATATTCAGTATGCGTACTGTACGGAATTCTTCATTATCAATATGAAGAGAACGACGACGCTTTCCGCTATCGACCGTTTGCGTGAAAAGCTGATGAACATCGGCGACAGCGTTATTTGTATCGGTGATTTGGAGTTGGTAAAGGTGCACGTGCATACCAACCAGCCCGGCAAAGCGCTGACCTATGCGTTGGAGCTTGGTGAGCTGGAACGTCCGAAGATTGAAAATATGTTAGAGCAGAATCGTCAGATGAAGGCGAAGCTGGAAGCGGAAAAGAAAGAAATGGGTATGCTCGCGATTTGTACGGGCGCAGGGCTTTCGGAAATCTTCCGCGATTTGTCCGTAGACCGTATTATCGAGGGCGGACAAACGATGAACCCTTCGGCGAGCGATATTGCAGAAGCGGCGCAGAAGATTAACGCAGAGCATATTTTCATATTCCCGAACAATAAGAATATTATTCTCGCAGCCGAACAGGCGAAGAACCTCGTAGAGAACAAGACGTTGCACGTTATCCCGACGAAGAACGTACCGCAGGGCTTTGCGGCGGCGTTGGAATTCAATGCGGAAACGAGCGCGGTGGAGAATAAGACGAATATGATTCACGCCCTTGATAACGTGAAAGTGGGGCAAGTGACGTACGCGGTACGTAACACGACGCTCAACGGTTTCTCTATCAAGGAAGGGGATATTATCGGCTTAGACGATAAGAAGATTTTGGCGAAATCGCAGTCTTTGGAAGAGACGGTGTTGAAGCTGATTGACAGAATGAAAGAAGACTTCCATCAGGTGATTACGCTGTATTACGGCGAGGACGTGAAGGAAGAAGAAGCGCAGGCGCTGTGCGCGACGATTGCGGAAAAATATCCCGATTGCGATATTGATTACCACAATGGCGGTCAGTCGGTATACTATTATATTCTTTCGTTGGAATAATTTTTGGCGAGGGACACATACTAAAACAATGAGCGGAAGGGGCGGCGGCTTTTTCCGCTTTTCGTTTATAAGCGGCAAACGATAAAGGGAGCTTGGCATGAAATTATCAACGTTACGCTCGATTGGTGAAAAGCGTGAAAAGGATTTTAATAAGTTGGGGATAAACGACGTGGAAGACCTCGTGCGGTTTTATCCGCGCGCCTATCTCGACCTTACCGAACGCGCGACGATTAAATACGCCTATCATAACGATATGGTGCTGATTGCCTGTGAAGTGACGCGGCTCGCGCCGATCAATTATTCCAGCCGTAGAAAAATCGTCCGCGCTTTTTGTTCGCAGGACGGGTTTCCGTTCACCGTCGTTTGGTTTAATCAGCCTTACGTCGCGCAGAAATTAAAGCCTGGGGAATATCTGTTTTACGGCAGAGTGCAAAACAAATTCGGGCAGATTTCCCTCGTCAATCCCACGTACGAGCCGTTGGATAAAAATTATCGCCTCAAAGGCATTATTCCCGTGTATTCCTTAAAGGGTAGCCTTAGCCAAAAGGTGGTGCGCGCCGCTGTGAAAGAGGCTTTGCAAAAATGCGATCTTTCCACCGTAATCCCATGGCAGATTGTGAAAAAGTACGACCTGCCCGACCTCACGCGTGCATATCACGAAGTCCATAACCCGACTTCCCATCAAAATAAGGACAACGCGTCCGAGCGTATCGCCTTGGAAGAATATTTTACGCTCATTTCGGCGTTCAAGATTATCAAAGGTGGCAAGGAAGAGGCGCGCGTACACGAATACACGGTGACGGCGGCGGAAGTAAAGGAATTTTCCACGCGGTTTGGTTTTGAATTCACGGACGGGCAAAAACGCGCCGTCAATGATATTTATGAGAACGTTTACGCGCCGACGCGTATGAATCGGCTGATTCAAGGCGACGTAGGCAGCGGTAAAACGGCGGTGGCGTTGTGCGGTATTTATATGGCGGTGAAGAGCGGTTTTTCGGCGGCGTATCTGTCGCCTACCGAGGTGCTTGCCGCGCAAAATTACGCCGTACTGAAAAAGTATTTCCCTGAATACGAAGTGGGGTATTTGGCAGGAGGCATGACGGCGAAAGAGAAACGGGAGATGAAAGCGCGTTTGAAAAACGGCGAGATTGATATTCTTTGCGGTACGCACGCAATCTTTCAAGGGGACGTGGAAATCCCGCGTCTGTCTTTCGTTGTGTGCGACGAACAACACCGTTTCGGCGTAGCGCAACGTAACGCTTTGGCGGAAAAGGGCGTGGGGGCGGATATGCTCGTTATGAGCGCAACGCCTATTCCTCGAACGCTGTCGCTCATATTTTACGGGGATTTGGACGTCACGACGATTACGGACAAGCCCAAGGCGCGGCAGGAAATTTCCACGAGTATTATTCCCGAATCCAAATACGACGATATGCTCGATTACGTGCGTAAGGAAACGGCGGCGGGCAAGCAGGCGTATTTCGTCTGCGCGAAAATTGACGACGATGAAGAAGGCTCGATTATCAGCGTTACCGAGCTGTACGAGGAACTGAAAAACCGTCTGCCGACGGTGAGGTTTGCGCTGTTACACGGGCGGATGAAAGATAAAGAAAAAGCCGAAGTAATGACGGCGTTTAAGAACAAGGAATACGATTGTTTGGTATCGACGACGGTCATCGAGGTGGGCGTGGACGTGCCCAACGCGACGATTATGATTATTTATAATGCCGAGCGGTTTGGGCTGTCCCAGCTGCATCAATTACGAGGGCGCGTGGGCAGGGGCGCGGAAAAGAGCTATTGTTTCCTGCTGATGGGCGCGGACGGCGAAACGGCAAGGGAAAGACTGCTGACGTTGAAGAATAACACCGACGGATTTAAGATAGCGGAAAAGGACCTCGAAATGCGCGGCAGCGGCGATTTCTTCGGTACGCGACAATCGGGGAAAATGCTGTCGGATATTAAAAATCTTCGCTATCCCACGCAGGTGATTTTTGCGGCGAAAAAGCTCTCGGACGACGCGTTTGAGGGCAGGTACGATGACGAGCGGCTGCGCGAGGCGGCTATCAAGAAATATGAGAGCCTCAAAGACGTCGTGCTCAATTAAAGGATATTGTTAAATAATCGTGAAAATAAGAAAAAATTTTTCCGAGGGTATTGACGAATAAGAAAATTTGTTGTATAATAATTTATGAAGGATGCTAAACGGAGGTGTGTTATGGCAGTGCAAAAAGAAAATGCGGAATGGAAGAACTTGAAGTTCGATAAAAATGGGCTTGTGCCCGTCGTTGTGCAGGATTACGAGAGTGGCGAAGTGCTTATGCTCGTATATATGAACGAAGAAGCCGCTGAAAAGACTTTTTCCACCGGCTATGCACATTATTACAGCCGCTCGAAGAAAGCGGTGACGAAGTACGGCGCGACGCTGGGAAATACCCAAAAAGTGATGACGGCGTTTATCGACCACGACAGCGATACGCTGTTGTTGAAGGTGAAACAAAAGGGGAACGCGGACGCGGAAAAGAATACGTTTACGTGTTTCTCGCAGCAGATTCAAGGGCAGTATAACGATATCGGTGGTGAAATGTTCGGCAGGTTGCAACGTATCATTTCCGAATATAAAAAGAACCCCGAAGAGGGCGCGTATACCAGCTTTTTGTTCGTGCGCGGGGTGGATCGTATCGGCAAGAAAGTGGGCGAAGAGGCGGTCGAGCTTGTAATCGCGGCGAAAAATGAAGAGAAGTCGGGCGTGATTAGCGAGGCGGCAGATTTGCTGTATCATATGATGGTGCTTTTGAACGTGAAAGACGTAAAGATTTCCGAGGTATGCGCAGAACTGTGCAAGCGGAATAGATAATAAAAATATTCAAAATATTCAAAATATTCAAAGGAAACTAAAACGAGGCTGAAAATGGCCTCGTTTTTGCTTGTCTAGCAAAGGACAATTAAAAGTTTATAAAAAATATTGACAAAGGGGTGTAAAAGTGGTAAAATAAAGTTGCGACATAATTTCATATTGTTCTCAAAAAGGCATATACTTCTTTGGTAGAGGTGTATCTTTTTCGCATTACAAAAAACCTTTTTGGGATTCGTAATAGAAATTGTGTCGCAGCAAAGCGAGAAGGACATTTTTACAGGTGTCGTTTCGTTTTGCGAAGCGGCACTTTTTTCTTGTCAAAAATAAAAACTAGGAGGCAAAAAATGAAGAAAATGAAAAAAATTTTAATGACAACTTTTATAGGTTTATTTGTTGTTTTGTTTCTAATGGGCATAACAAGTTGTAATGATTTATTTGCTGTCACTAATTCGATAATATCGCAAAGTGAGGAAAGCACAAATGATTTTTCAAATAATCATTTCCATGATTGGAATGAAGCAGTAACGCAAGAGGCTAAATGTGAAACAGAGGGGATTTTAACATATAGCTGTTATTGTGGAATGAATTATACCGTAAAAATAGAAAAGTTGGGACATTTAATTGAAGAGTATCAAGGTAAGGAGGCTACTTGTATAGAAAAAGGATGTGCTCCTTATGAAGAGTGCAAGCGTAGTGGTTGTCAATATACAACTTATGCAGAAATTGAAATCGATAGCAATAATCATAATTGGGTAAACAATATATGTGCGGATTGCAAAAAAGAAAAAGATGGAGAGTTGCAATATTCTATTTCTGCCGAGGGAGATTATTATAATGTAACGGGTATAGGTTCATTTGCAGGAGAAGAAGTACTGATTTTGCCTATATATGAGGGAAAACCTGTAAAAAAAATAAGTTATAGGGCTTTTAAAGATTGTGACAAAATAACAAGTATTACAATACCAAATACAATTGTAGAAATTGGAACAGAAGCTTTTTATTCATGTGATAATTTAAAAAGAGCAATAATAGGAAATAATGTAACAATAATAGGGGATAAAGCTTTTTATGCTTGTGGAAGGTTGGAAGAACTTGTTGTAGGAAGTTCTGTAAAAGATATAGGAGATGAAGCATTTTTTTCATGTCAAAGTTTAATTGAAGTGGAACTTCCCGATTCGTTAATAAGTATCGGTAAAGGTGCTTTCAAATGGTGTTTTGCGTTAGGTAGTATAAAAATAGGGGATTCGGTTCAAAGTATTGGAGAATATGCTTTTGCCTCGTGTAAAAAACTAACCGATGTAATAATAGGAAGCTCTGTGCAAAATATTGAGGCGTATGCATTTTTATATTGCGATAATTTAAAATCAGTTATATTTAAAAATACAAGGGGTTGGACTGTAGGTGCGGTTAATATTTTAGAAGAAGACCTAAAAGATTTTTCAAAAGCTGCTAATTATTTAGCAGAAATTTATGATGATACAACTTGGGTACGTAAATAATATTTAAGCTATAAAAAATAAAACGAGGCTGAAAATGGCCTCGTTTTTGCTTGTCTACTCACGGTAGAGTGGCAATTCTACTTTGGGTAGAGTGTGTTAAAAGACGCAGTAGAGTGTCTTTGCGGATGGGTAGAGCGGTTTTTGTTGGACAAAACTTGCTTTTTTTGTGGAAAAATGATATACTGTGTATATAAATACGATTGTCGGCAACATAGCTATGTTGCGGCGTTGACGGTATATATAGACGCATATAAAACTGTCACTTCACGAAGTGTTTGACAAACTTTCTAATAAAAATCACCAAATCGACAAAATCCGTGTTTATAATTATGGTAACATTTTCCTTGCTGAAAATTCCACGGCAAATACGGACAAGGAGAGCGCGGTGATGGCAAGGAAAATCGTCGTAACGTCAGGTAAGGGCGGCGTGGGGAAAACCACGATAGCGGCTCATTTATCGGCGCAGCTTGCTCGGCGCGGTCAGCGAGTGATTTTGTGCGACGCCGATTTCGGGCTGAATAACGTGGACGTCACGGCAGGCGTGGAAGATCTCGTCACCTACGATATTGTGGACGTGATCGAGGGCAGGTGTCGGGCGAAACAAGCGCTCGTGAAACATCCCGATTTTGCGAATTTGTATCTATTAACGAGTAGTCATTCCGCGCCCGAGCGGTACGTTTCACCGCAAGCGGTAAAGGTGGTGTTAGACGCACTCGCGCCGCAGTTCGATTTTATTTTTATCGATTGCCCTGCGGGGATTGACGACGGGTTTCATCGCGCGGTGGCGACGGCGGATGAGGCGATTGTGGTGACGACGCCGCATATTTCCGCATTGCGCGACGCGGACAAAGTGATTACCGTATTAAAAAGCTATCATTTGAACGAGCTGTCGGTGGTGGTGAATCGGGTGCGCGGCGATTTGCTCACCTCAGGGGATAGTTTATCGCCCAAAGAAATATCGGAAATATTAAAAACGCCCCTTTTGGGAGTGTTGCCCGAGGAGTACGGGATATACAACGGCGGGCTGATCAAGCCGCACGCGGCGTTCAAGACGCTAGCCAACAACCTTTTTACGGACAAGAAAAAACTGTAAGACGTGACGAGAAAGTACACGGGATTTTTCGGAAATATCCGACGCGTTTTAAAACGGAATTTATAACGTGAATTTTGTCGAAAAAAGTAAAATGAAGGGGGCAGGTATGCGACGAACGGCGGACGAGTATACTCGGATATATAACGTAATACAGGCGGACAAGTCGGTGATGAGCGACGCTTGCAAGGCGCTCGTACTGCAAGATTTTTCAGAAAAATTCAATGAATATTTCGATTTAATCGGGCTGCCAAGGATAGAATTGACACAAAAAAACGGAATTTACACAATCGGCGTGACGTTTGAGGCTGAACGTATTAAAAAATTTAACGTATTAAAATAGTTTACGAAGGAGCAAGAAGTATGCAAGAAAGACAATTTGACATCATCACCGATTCCACTTGTGATATGCCGACGGCGTTTTACGAGGAACACGGCGTTACGTGCGTAAAGCTGGGCTTTACTATGAACAACATCAATTACGAGGGGGAGAGCGGCGAAGCGATTGCGCCTAAGGATTTTTATGCGAAACTGCGCGAGGGCGCGATGCCCACCACCTATCAGGTGACGGGGGAAATGGCGAAACAGTATATGGAAAAGAGCCTGCAAAACGGGCGTGACGTACTCGTTGTCGCGTTTTCGTCTGCGCTGTCGGGCACGGCGGGGAGCTTTATCGTAGCGGCGCGGGAGCTGTCGGAAAAATACCCCAAACGCAAGGTGTGCGTGGTGGATTCGCTGTGCGCGTCGATGGGCGAGGGGCTTTTGCTGTATTACGTCATTAAAAAGGCGGACGAAGGCGCAAAAATCGAGGACGTGGTGAACTATGCAGAGGATTTAAAACTGCATATTTGTCACCATTTCACAGTGGATAATTTGTTCCATTTAAAACGCGGCGGCAGGGTGTCGGGCGCGACGGCGGTAATCGGCTCGATATTAAAAATAAAGCCCGTTATGCACGTGGATAACGAGGGGAGATTGGTGGCAATCGGCAAAGCAATGGGTAGAAAAAAATCCTTGCATACGCTAGTGGACAATCTTTTCGAGAGCGCGGATATGGACGAAAATGATCCTATTTTTATCAGTCACGGCGATTGTATGGAGGACGTGGAATACGTCAAGAGTTTGATTTTGGCGCAACGCCCGAACACGGAAATTGTAGTGCATTACGTAGGCGCGGTAATCGGATCGCACTCGGGTGCGGGCACGGTAGCGCTGTTTAATAAGGGCAGAAAGAGATAATTTTTTGTCTTAAAACAGCGAAAAATGACGATACCGTGTACGCGTTGAAAATACTTATGGGTATACCGTGTACGAGATGAATAGAAAGAAAAGAACGGCAGAAATTTGCCGTTCTTTTTTCATATAAATTCATTTCAGTATTGATATTTTTTCTTGTTTGCGACAAGGAATATCGCCGTCAGTACCGCCGCCATCAATTCCGCGACGACAATCGACAGCCATATCCCGTCAACGCCGTTCATAACAAGCGGCAATATCAACACCGCTGCCACCTGAAATACCAGCGTTCGCAAAAAGGATATAATCGCCGACACCAAGCCGTTGTTAAGCGCCGTGAAAAAGGACGAGCCGTATATCGCCAGCCCTGCGAACAGGAAGGAAAACGAATAGATACGGAACGCGTCTTTCGTCATTTTTAAAAGTTCCGCTTTTTTACTGACGAACACGAGGGAAAGGGGGGTGGCGAGGAGTTCTGCTAAGATACACATTGCCACCGACGAAAGAAGAATAATACGCAGGCTCTTTTTCAGCAAGCCTTTCAGCTCGTCGTGGTTTTGCGCGCCGTAATGGTAGCCGACGATAGGAGCCGTGCCAACGGAATACCCGATAAAGATAGCAAGGAAAAGCATAGTGACGTACATCAATACGCCGTACGCCGCAACGCCGTCTTCGCCTGCGTATTTTAACAGCTGGATATTATACAGCATACCCACTAGCGACATCGATACGTTCGCCATCAGCTCGGACGAGCCGTTTCCGCACGCCTTTAACAGCGCTTTGCCGTCAAAATTCGTTTTGCTCAAATGCAGCAAAGAAGAATTTTTACTAAAAAAATAGAACAACGGCCCAAAACCTCCCACTGCTTGGCTCAACCCCGTAGCGACTGCCGCGCCGATAATGCCCCAACCAAACACGCCGACGAACAGCGCGTCGAGGACGATATTCGTCACGCCCGAGGCAACGGTGAACGCAAGCCCTAAATTCGGATTTTCCGCGGTGACGAAAAAGGTCTGAAACTCCATTTGCAGGATAAAGGCAGGCAGGGCGATAAGGATATACGTGCCGTACGTAACGCAATCGTCGAGCATAACGCCTTTCGCGCCGAGCAGCCTTGACACGGGTGCTAAAAACACGATACCGAGCACGGCAATCACGGCGCCGATAATAATAGAAGTGTAGACGAATAGGGAAAATAGGCGGTTTGCTTTGCCTTTATCCCCCTCGCCGAGCGTCTTGGCAATGAGCGCACTGCCGCCTGCGCCGAACATAAAACCTACTGTGCCAAGAATCATCAAAAAGGGCATAATGAGGTTTACGGTGGTGAATTTATCCGTGCCTGCGAAGTTGGAGACGAACAACCCGTCCACCACGCCGTAGATAGAGGAAAACACCATCATCACAATCGAGGGCAGGGTGAAACGGAGTAGTTTTTTATACGTAAAATGTTCGGAGAGCTGTATTTTCATTTTTCTCTCCCAAACCATTGCTGAATAAAGGGTGCAAGGGCTTCGCTCAGTGCCTTAATCTCCCACGAGGACGTGTTGACGACGAGGTGGTATTCCTCGCGCTGTCCCCATGCGCCGCCCGAGAGCATTTCACGCGTTTTTGCGCGGCTCTTGTCCACGCTTTTCATACGTTTTTCCAGTTCCTTTTCCGTCAGTGTTTCGTTTGCATCCGCGCGTTCTTGACAACGGCGAAGTTTTGTATTTTTATCCGCACAAACGAAGATATTAAAGGGCTGATACGCTTTCAATAAAACGTCGGCGTTTCTGCCCACGATTACGCAATCGTCGCCCTTTTGCGCGATTTCTTCTAACACCCGTTTTTGCTCTGCTAATAAATCGGCAGAGGCGGAAAAAGAGGGGAGCGCCGTAAACGTGCGGCGATAGGAAATAGGAAAAGCCTGCCACGCCTGTGCGTCTAATTTTTTCTCTACGTACGTTGCGTCCAAATGCCGTTTTTCCGCAATCGCCGTGAGGATTTCACGGTCGTAATACGCAAAGCCGAGAATATCGGCGAGCCGTTTGCCAAGCTCTCTGCCGCCGCTACCAAATTCACGGCTGATGGTGATAATTTTCATTGCTTACTCCTGTACTTTTAATACGTCTTGGACGGTGAGCGTGTCGCCGTCAACGGTAAATTTAATTTCAAAATCGGCAAAACGCATACCGTAAACCCGCGTCGCGTCATCCTGATAAGAGGGACGGGGATCGTCGGCAAGACACTCTACCAAGCCCGCTTGTTTTTCGCTAGGGATAACGCCTTGCAAATCGTCTAAAAACACGACGTTAAGACGGTGATTTTCCCCCTCTTCCGAATAGCCGCCCGTCGCCTCGATTTGGCAATCGGACAGGGGCAGGTATGGCTTCACGTCGAAAATAGGCGTTCCGTCGAGCAGGTCTGCGCCCGAAACAATCAGCACGTCGCCCTCGTCTTTCGTATGCTCTACGCGAAGGAGCTTTACGCAGGACAAGCCGAGCGGATTTGGGCGAAACGGGGAGCGGCTGGCGAACACGCCTACCCGTTTATTGCCGCCGAGCCTCGGCGGACGGACGGTGGGTGACCAGCTCTCTTTATGCGCTTTGGAAAAATCAAAAATCAGCCAAAGATGTGAAAAACCCTCAATTTCCCGCAAAGCCTCGGCGTTGCGATAGGGTGGGGTAAAGACGATTTTTGCCTGCACGGAGGGCGCGCGGCCGCTCTGGCGAGGAATACCGAATTTTTCCTTGAAATCGGCGTGAATATGCGCGATAGGGCGTATGATGAGTTCGTTTTCCATAGTAAGCACCATTATAGGGCTTTTTCGGGGCTTTGTCAAGCGTAAAAAAAGCAAAAAAGTGTGGGTTTCTATATGAAAAGAATTGAAATTCTTTTAGGTTTGTATTATAATATAGAATAGCATAATGCGGTGAAATACGTTTTTGAGAGGAAAAAGCTATGAAGCTGACGGAAATTTTTGAGAAAAAACAGTATTCCTTGTCCTTTGAGGTGTTTCCGCCCAAGACGGACGACGTATACGACAGCGTAAAGACGGCGACGGAAGAAATCGCCGCGTTAAAGCCTGCCTTTATGAGCGTTACGTACGGCGCAGGCGGCGGCACGAGCAAGTATACGCTGGACATTGCGAAAAATATCAAAAAACAGCACGGCGTTGAATCGTTGGCGCACCTTACCTGCGTTTCGTCTACGCGCGAAACGGTGCTGGCGCGCATTGCAGATTTTCGCGCGGCAGGCGTGGAAAACGTGATGGCGCTTCGCGGCGATATCCCTGCGGATATGTTGGGGGCGGACCGTAGCGGCTGGGCGTATCGGCACGCGGTTGATTTGATACGTGAAATCAAGGCAAGCGGCGCGGATTTTTGTATCGGCGGCGCGTGTTATCCCGAGGTGCATCCTGAAAGCGGCAATCAAAAAGAGGACATTTTGCACTTGAAAGAAAAAATCGACGCTGGTTGCGATTTTTTGACGACGCAGATGTTTTTTGACAACAATCTATTGTATAATTTCCTTTACAAAATCCTTGAGGCAGGTATCAACGTGCCCGTGGTGGCAGGCATTATGCCCATTACCAACGCAAAGCAGGTGGAACGCGCTATCCATTTATCCGGCTCGTTTATGCCGCAGCGTTTTAAGAGCCTTGTGGATAAATTCGGCAGCGATCCTTTGGCGATGAAACAGGCGGGGATTGCGTACGCGACCGACCAGATTATTGACCTTTTTGCCAACGGCGTGACGAACGTACACGTGTATTCGATGAACAAACCCGACGTCGCGCAAAAAATTCAGGCAAATTTGTTGGATATTTTAGGCAAAGATGCAAGATAAAATTTTTATTAAAACTTACGAAAATATGCCCTCGTTTGATCGCGCGGAAATTTTACGCTACGCAGGCTGTAAGGATAGCGCAGACGAGCAAATACACGCCCTTTTAAACGATTGTCTTAACGAAAGTGCAGGTGTTTTTTCCTATCGAGTGAGTTATCGTTTGTTCGACGTGAAACGAAATACGGGCGGTATTGCGCTTGGAGAACTGCAAACAGATAGCGCGGCGCTTGCAAGACGTTTAGCAGGCTGTGAAAAGGCGGCGGTGTTTGCGGCGACGGTGGGCTTGGGTATAGACCGTTTTATCGAGCGAAACGCAGGCGTTGCCACGGCGAAAGCGGTGCTGTTTCAGGCGATTGGCGCGGAGCGTATCGAGCGGCTTTGCGATAGCTTTTGCGAGGATTTAGAAAGGGAATACGGGGCGCGTGGTTATAAAGTAACGTCGCGGTTTAGCCCGGGCTATGGCGATTTGCCGATGACGTTGCAAAAGACGATTTTTACGCAGCTAGACTGCGCGCGAAAAATCGGGCTGACGCTGACGGATAGTCTTTTGATGACGCCGACGAAATCGGTGACGGCAATCGTGGGATTGCAAAAAATAGACGAAAATTAAACGGACGATAAATAGACGAAACGCGGCGCGTGACAACCGCGTAACAAGCAAAAGACCTCGAAAAAGATGGGTGATAGGTATGAACGCAAAGGAATTTTTACGAAACGCAATCGTATATTTTGACGGCGGCACGGGTACGTTGTTGCAGGCGTCGGGGTTGCCCTTGGGGGAATTGCCCGAACGCTGGAACATTACGCACGCGGACGTGATTGAAGACGTCCACGCCGCCTATTTCAACGCTGGCAGTAACGTCGTTGCGACGAATACCTTTGGAGCAAATAGTTTAAAATTCACGGAAACGGAGTTGGACGAAATCGTACGCGCGGCGATAACGAACGCGCGCAATGCGGCAAAGCGTTCTACGAATCGTGGCGAAAAATTCATTGCTTTGGATATCGGTCCGACGGGAAAGCTGTTAAAGCCCTACGGCGACCTCGATTTTGAGGACGCGGTGGAGTGCTTTGCGAAAACGGTGCGGCTTGGTGTGAAATACGGCGCGGACCTTATTTTGATTGAGACGATGAGCGACAGCTACGAAACGAAAGCGGCTTTGCTTGCGGCGAAAGAGAATAGCGATTTGCCCGTCGTGGTGTCGAACGCCTACGGCGCGGATGGAAAACTGATGACGGGGGCTAGCCCTGCCGCTATGGTGGCAATGCTTGAAGGCATGGGCGCGGACGTTATCGGCGTGAATTGTTCGCTGGGGCCGAAACAACTGCTTGGCGTTGTGAAAGAGTTGTTGGAAAAATCTTCCTTGCCCGTTTTGGTAAAGCCCAACGCAGGGCTGCCCGTATCGGACGGCGAGAACGCGTATTACGACGTGACGGCGGAAGAATTTGCCGAGTGTATGGCGGAATTTGTACGGCTTGGCGCGCGTTGTGTCGGCGGTTGTTGCGGTACGACGCCTGAATATATCCGTAAAACGGTGGAAAAAACGCAAACCCTTTCGGCAATGCCGATTGCGAAAAAAAATATTACCTGCGTGTCGTCGTATACCCACGCGGTGGAATTTTCCCAGCCCATTTTAATAGGCGAGCGTATCAATCCTACGGGCAAAAAACGTTTCAAACAAGCGCTTATTGAGGGGGACGTGGAATACGTATTAGCCGAGGGGATAGCGCAGCAGGAAAAGGGCGCGCACGTTCTTGACGTGAACGTTGGTTTGCCCGATATTGACGAAAAAGAACAGCTGCCTTTGTACGTGGAACGCTTGCAGGCGGTAATCGACCTGCCTTTGCAAATCGACACGTCGGATGCCGTCGCTATGGAACGGGCAATGCGCCGCTATAACGGCAAACCGCTCGTCAATTCCGTCAACGGTAAAAAAGAGAGTATGGCGGCGGTGTTTCCGCTCGTGAAAAAATACGGCGGCGTGGTGGTAGCGCTCACGTTGGACGAAAACGGTATCCCTGAAACGGCGGAGGGCAGAGTGGCAATAGCGCGGCGGATTATCGCCGAGGCGGCGGCGTACGGCATAGCCAAAAAGGATATTATCGTGGACACGCTGGCAATGACCATCGCTACGGATACGAACGCCGCGAACGTTACTTTGGAAGCGCTTTGCCGTGTTAGACGGGAGTTAGGCGTGCATACCTCGTTGGGAGTGTCTAACGTATCCTTTGGCTTGCCCTCGCGCGAAATCGTGAACGCGACGTTCTTTGCGCGCGCGTTGGAAAACGGACTGTCGGCGGCGATTATCAATCCAAATTCCTTGGAAATGCTGAAAACGTATTACTCGTTTTTGGTGCTTGGCGGCGGGGATGAAAATTGCGGTGGCTATATCCGTTTTGCGAGCGAGATATTGCCCAAATTGACACATGAAACCCTCAAAACGGTGACGGCGACGCAGCCGCAAACCGAAACGAAAGACGCGGTAATGGACGAAATAACGCCCTTAAAACGGGCGATAATCAAAGGGCTTGACGGGGAAGCCGAGCGCGCCTGCGAAGAGGCTTTGCAGCGCGTTTCCGCCCTTACGATTGTGAGCGATGAGATAGTGCCTGCCTTGGACGAGGTGGGGCGCGCGTACGAGGAAAAACGCGCCTTTTTGCCCGCGCTTCTCATGAGCGCGGAGGCGGCGAAAAAAGCCTTTGAAAAGATAAAGACGCACCTTTTAGCAAACGGCGGCGAGTCGGAGAAAAAATGCAAAATCGTGCTTGCGACGGTGCAGGGGGATATTCACGATATCGGCAAGAATATCGTCAAGACGCTGCTCGAAAATTACGGCTTTGACGTGCTTGATTTAGGACGCGACGTATCGCCTGAAAAGGTGTTGGCGGCGGCAAAGGAAACGGGCGCGCCTATCGTGGGGCTGTCGGCGTTGATGACCACCACTGTGCCCTCCATGGAAAAGACGATAGCACTGTTGCGTAAAGAGCTGCCGTGCGTTAAAATTATGGTCGGCGGCGCGGTGTTAAACGCGGAGTATGCGAAAAAAATCGGCGCGGATGCGTATGGCAAAGACGGTATGGCGGCGGTGCGCTACGCCGAAGAAATATACGAAATTTTATGCAAAAATAAGCAAAATATGCAATAATTTATGCATATATGCGTTTTATTCGTAAAATATTCATAAAACTTTGAAAATAAAGGCGTGAAAACGTTTGACAAACAAAAAAACGCATTGTATAATGTTTGCATAAATTGAATAAAAAGATGTGAAAGAGAAAGGACGAGGAAGAAATGGAAAAAACGTCGAAGAAGAATTGGGCGTACGTGGCTTTAATCGCTGTGGTGGTGATTTGGGGGCTCGCGCCGATTTTATCAAATTCCAAATGGATAGAGGGGAAATATTCCCCTGCTATGCTGACGGCGGTGCGCGGATTGATTTCCGCAATCGCGTTGGGGTTGATGAACGTCAAGAAGCTGAAAAAGATTGACCGTTCGTATTGGAAAGTCGCCGTGCCGACGGGGTTGTTTATGTCGGCAGGGTATATCTGTCAAATGACCAGCTATCTTTACACCACGCCTGCAAAATCCTCCTTTTTGGAGAACGTGTCGGTGATAGTAATTCCCATCGTTATCTTGGTGTGTACGAAGGTGCGCCCCACGTGGACGAAAATCCTTGCCTGCGGCGTTTGTTTCGTCGGCTCGGGGATTATCGCCTTGAAAGGAGGCGCGGACGGGTTTTGGTCGATTGGGCTGGGGGACTTGCTCGCGATGCTTTCCGGCGTGTTCTACGGCGTGAATATTGCAGGCACGGGCTTGTATTCCAAAAAATTAGACGCGGCGTTGTACGTATTCATACAGCTGAGCATTTTGGCGGTGGTGGCGTTTGCGTATTCGTTTATCGTCGAGGGCGCAATTCAAGGCACGATGGCGATTTCGTTCGAGTGGCAGTCCGTTCTTTGTATCTTGACGCTTGCGCTCGTTTCCACGGCGCTTTGCTGGTCGCTGAGAACGCATTGCTTTAAATATATCCCCGTCGTCGTGGTGTCCGTAGTGATGCCGTTCTCGTCGGTGATTACGGGTATTAGCTCGGTGCTGATTGGTATGGATACGCTGACGTGGAATCTTCTTGTAGGCGGTTTGGTCGTGCTTGCGGCGATATTGCTTGCAGAGGTGGGCGACGCGTTGGAAAAACAAAAGAAAGAAAAAGCGCTGTCAAAAACGGACGCGTTAGCGGAAGTGGTTGTGACGGAAAATAAAAAAGAAAATTAAAAGTTTTTTAGGAGAACGATTATGGATAAAAAAGACATCAAAAAAGTGGTACTCGCCTATTCGGGTGGTTTGGATACGTCCATCATTATCCCTTGGCTGAAAGAAAACTATAACAACTGCGAAGTTATCGCGGTGAGCGGTAACGTAGGGCAGGCGGACGAGCTGGACGGTTTGGAAGAAAAGGCGCTCAAAACGGGCGCGTCCAAGCTGTACGTAGAAGATTTGACGGATGAATTCGTAGACGATTACGTTATCCCGACGATGCAGGCAGGCGCAAAATACGAAGAATATCTTTTGGGTACGTCGTTTGCGCGTCCCGTTATCGCAAAGCGTATCGTAGAGATTGCCAAAAAGGAAGGCGCTGACGCGATTTGTCACGGCTGTACGGGCAAAGGGAACGACCAAGTACGTTTTGAATTGACGATTAAGGCGTTCGCGCCTGATATGCACATTATCGCGCCTTGGCGTGAATGGTCGATTAAATCCCGTGAGGAAGAAATCGATTACGCAGAAGCGCATAACGTACCTTTGAAAATCAACCGCGAAACCAACTATTCCAAGGACAAAAATCTTTGGCATTTGAGCCATGAGGGTTTGGATTTGGAAGACGCTGGGAACGAGCCGTTGTACGAAAAGGAAGGCTTTTTGGAAATGGGTGTATCGCCTTTGCAAGCACCCGACAAGCCCACGTACGTGGAGATTGAATTTGAAAAGGGTAAGCCCGTTGCGCTCGACGGCAAGAAGATGAGCGCGAAGAATATTATTCTCGCTCTCAACAAGGTAGGCGGCGCGAACGGCATCGGGCTGTTGGATATCGTAGAAAACCGTTTGGTGGGTATGAAGTGTCGCGGCGTATACGAAACGCCGGGCGGCGAAATTTTGTATAAGGCGCACAGCTATTTGGAAACGTTGTGCTTGGATAAATACACGGCGCATAAAAAGCAAGAACTCTCGGTATGCTTTGCAGAGCTCGTATACAACGGACAGTGGTTCACCCCGCTTCGCGAGGCGTTGACGGCGTTCGTGGATAAGACGCAGGAGAACGTGACGGGTAAGGTACGTTTGAAGCTGTATAAGGGCAATATCATCAAGGCGGGCGCGTGGAGCGACTATTCGTTGTATTCGGAAGAAATCGCAACGTTCGGCGAAGACCACGTATACAATCAGGCGGATGCGACGGGCTTTATCAATCTGTTTGGTTTGCCTATCAAGGTGCAGGCGGAAGTCAACCAAAAAAATAATAAATAATCGTTTTTCGGGAACGAGAAACACAACGAAAAAAAGGAAAGTGTTTGCCTACCGCGTTTTTTAGCGGTAGGCAAAGCGTGTTTTTTGAAGTATGGAAAAAATGTGGGCAGGGCGCTTTCAAAAGGCGCTGGATAAAAAAGCGGACGATTTCAATTCTTCTATTCGGTTCGATTGCAGAATGTACGCGCAAGATATTAAAGGATCGATGGCGCACGCGGCAATGCTGGCAAAGCAGGGCATTTTAACGGACGCCGACGCAGAACGTATTATCGACGGGCTGGAAGGGATTTTGAACGATTTGAATAGCGGCGCGTTGGCGTTTGATATGGCGGCGGAGGATATCCATATGTTTGTGGAGGCAGAGCTGACCAAGCGTATCGGTGACGCGGGCAAGAAATTGCACACCGCGCGTAGCCGTAACGATCAGGTGGCGCTCGATATTAGGCTGTATCTTCGCGACGAAGCGGAAAAAATCGTTGCGCTCGTGAAAGAGCTAGTGGCGGTCGTGACGGACAAGGCGGAGGAAAACGCCGAGGTAATCGCGCCGGCGTACACCCATTTACAGCGCGCACAGCCGATTGCTTTTGGACACCAGTTGTTGGCGTACGCAATGATGCTGCTGCGGGATATCGGACGGATTGAGGACGCGGTGAAGCGTATGAATTATTCGCCGCTTGGAAGCTGCGCCTTGGCAGGCACGACGTACCCGACCGACCGCGCGTTCGTAGCCGAAAAGCTCGGCTTTGACGGCGTGACGAAAAACAGCATTGACGGCGTGTCCGACCGTGATTTTTGCGTGGAATTGACGAGTGCGTTTGCCATTTTGATGATGCACTTGTCGCGGTTTTCCGAGGAGATTATTTTATGGTCGAGCTGGGAGTTCAAATTTATTGATTTGGACGATTCGTACACGACTGGCTCGTCGATTATGCCGCAGAAGAAAAATCCCGATATGGCGGAGCTGGTGCGTGGTAAAACGGGGCGTGTCTACGGCGATTTGATGGCGTTGTTGACGGCGCTCAAAGGCTTGCCTCTTGCCTATAACAAGGATATGCAAGAGGACAAGGAAGCGATTTTCGACGCGCTAGACACCGTGGTGATGTGTTTGGAAGTGTTTACGCCTATGATTGCGACGATGAAGGTGAACGCCGACGTGACGTACAAAGCGGCGCAAAAGGGCTTTATCAACGCGACCGACCTTGCCGATTATTTAACGAAAAAGGGTATGCCTTTCCGCGCGGCGTACAAGATTGTTGGGACGATTGTTGCGGAATGTATTGAAAAGGGGTACGTTTTGGACAATTATCCCTTGGCGGAATATCAAAAGCACAGCGAACTGTTTACGGAGGATATGTACGACGAAATTTCGTTGGAAACGTGCGTGAACAAGCGTAATTCCGAGGGCGGCGCTTCGCCTAGTTCGGTACGCGCGCAGGTGCAATGGGTGAGAGAAGTATTAAGGAACGAATTATGAAAAAAGTATTTATCGACGGCAGCGCCGGCACGACGGGTTTGAGAATATACGAGAGATTGTCTGCGCGCCGTGATGTAAGCATACTGACGCTGTCGGAGGAATTGCGAAAGGACCCTGCGGCGAGAAAGGATATGCTCAATAGCGCGGACGTGGCGTTTTTATGCCTGCCCGACGGCGCGGCAAGGGAAGCGGTGGCGATGGTGGAAAATCCCGATACGGTGATTATCGACGCCAGCACCGCGCATAGAACGTTGCCCGACTGGGCGTACGGCTTTGCAGAGCTGTCTGCGGCGCACGAGGAGAAAATCGTTGCCTCGAAACGTATCGCCAACCCTGGGTGCCACGCGAGCGGTTTTATCGCGCTCGTGTATCCATTGATAGAGGCAGGGCTTTTGGATAAAAATGCGTTGCTTACCTGCCACTCGATTACGGGCTATTCGGGCGGCGGCAAGAAAATGATAGCCGAATACGGCGATAAGGAGCGTAGCGTGTTGTTGGACGCGCCCCGCCAGTACGGCTTGACGCAGCAACACAAGCATCTCAAAGAAATGCGTGCGATTACGGGCTTGGACGTAGCGCCTATCTTCTGCCCGATTGTATCCGATTTTTATAGCGGTATGACGGTGACAGTGCCTCTGTTTGCAGAGCAATTAAAGGGTACCATGTACGAGATTAAGGACGTTTTTGCCAAAAAATACAACGGTGAAATCGTGCGGTATCAAGAGAGCGTGGACGAGGGCGGTTTTATCTCGGGCGCGGCGCTTTCGGGGAAAGATAGTATGCGCGTGACGGTGACGGGCAACGACGAGAGAATACTGCTCGTTGCGTGCTATGATAATCTTGGCAAGGGCGCGAGCGGCGCGGCGATAGAGTGTATGAATTTGGCAATCGGCGCAGACAAAACGACGGGCTTGGAATTGTGAGCCGACGAGCCTATTTATACGTCATTGCGAGCCGTAGGCGCGGCAAGCTCGTATAAAATACGGTAATGATTTTGTCGATGAAAAAGTATTATTAAAAGCAAAATAGAAGAAAACGTCAAAAAGGAAAAGGAATATGAAACAGATACAAGGCGGCGTATGCGCCGCGAAAGGCTTTACGGCGAACGGCGTACATTGCGGTATTCGTAAGAATAAGACCAAGCGTGATTTGGCGCTCGTGTATAGTGAAAAGATAGCGACGGCGGCGTCGGTGTATACCAAAAACCTCGTAAAAGGCGCGCCGCTCACCGTGACGAAAAACAATATCGCGGACGGCAAGGCGCAGGCGATTATTTGCAACAGCGGCAACGCAAACACTTGCAACGCGAACGGCATTGAAATTGCGGAACAAACGTGTGAACTGCTCGCAAAAGAGCTGGGGATTGCGGCGAACAACGTCGTGGTGGCGTCTACGGGCGTTATCGGTCAGCCGCTCGATATCACGCCGATTGCTAGCGGGATTCCCGCCCTCGTGAAAGGCTTGGGCGAGCACAGCGATTTTGCCTGCGAGGGGATTATGACGACGGACACCCGTAAAAAGGAAATCGCGTTCGAGTTCACCGTGGGCGGAAAGACCTGCCGTATCGGCGGCATTGCCAAGGGCAGCGGTATGATTCACCCGAATATGGCGACTATGCTCGTGTTTGTGACGACGGACTGCGCGATTTCGGCACAAATGCTGCAAAAAGCGCTCTCGAAAGACGTGGAAGATTCGTTTAATATGGTGAGCGTAGACGGCGACACGTCCACGAACGATATGGTGACGGTGCTAGCAAACGGCGCGGCAGGGAACGCGGAAATTATGACGGAAAACGAGGAATACGCGGCGTTTTGCGAGGCTTTGTCGTCGGTGACGACCTATCTTTGCCGTATGATTGCAGGTGACGGCGAGGGCGCGACGAAGTTGTTGGAATGTAAGGTATGTGGCGCGAAGGATACGGCTACGGCGAAAATCGTAGCGAAATCGGTGATTTGTTCTTCGCTGTTCAAGGCGGCAATGTTCGGCGCGGACGCGAACTGGGGGCGCGTACTGTGCGCTATCGGGTATTCAGGCGCGGACGTTGACGTGCAAAAGGTGGGCGTATGTTTCCGTTCGGGGAAAGGCTCTATCGTCGTTTGTGAGAACGGCGCGGGTGTACCGTTCTCGGAAGAAAAAGCCAAAGAAATTTTGCTGGAAAGCGAGATAGAAGTGCTGATTGCGCTAGGCGACGGCGACGGCAAAGCGACGGCTTGGGGGTGCGACCTTACTTACGATTACGTGAAGATTAACGGCGATTACAGAACCTAAACGGAGCGAAAATTTTTAAGGAAGAAGAGTATGGAAGTACAGAAAACGACGACGGCGCAACGCGCGGAGATATTGACGCAAGCGTTGCCGTATATACAAAAATATTACAATAAAATTATCGTAGTGAAATACGGTGGCAATGCCATGATTAACGACGAGCTGAAAGAGGCGGTGATGGGGGATATCGTTTTGTTGTCCCTTATCGGCATCAAAGTCGTGCTCGTGCACGGCGGCGGTCCGGAAATCACGGAAATGCTGGGCAAAATCGGTAAAAAATCGGAGTTTGTCGACGGACTGCGTGTGACCGACCAAGAAACGGTGGATATCGTGCAGATGGTATTGGCGGGCAAGGTGAATAAAAACCTCGTCAATCATTTGCAGTGCAAGGGCGGCAAAGCGATTGGGCTTTGCGGTATGGACGGGCATATGATCAAGGCGAAGAAAGTGGATGAACGTTTGGGTTACGTTGGAGAAATCACCGACGTAAACGTATCGCCTATCGTGGACGTATTAGAAAAGGGGTATATTCCCGTTATTTCCACGGTGGGGTACGATTTAGACGGGAACACGTACAACATCAACGCAGACACGGTAGCGGCGCGCATTGCTGGGGAACTGAAAGCGGAATGTTTGATTTCGATGACGGATATCGTGGGGCTTTGTCGTGACAAGGACGATCCGTCCACGCTGATTTCCAAGGTATGCGTATCGGACGCGCCCAAGCTGATTCGGGATGGGATTATCAGCGGCGGTATGATACCCAAAATCAACTGCTGTATCGAGGCGATTCGTCGCGGCGTGCACAAGGTATTCATCATCGATGGCCGCGTACCGCACTCCATCCTAATCGAAATCCTGACGGACGAAGGGCTCGGTACTATGTTCGTTTCAGGGAATAAGATACGATAAAGATTGGATTCAAAAGGCGAAGGTAAGGGTCAAGGGACGAGGTCCCTTGCGGGAGGTTGAGGGCGGCGCCCTCGCGTACTTGTAGCCTTTTAAAAGCAAGCTTTGCTTGCGCTGTCTACGCCTTTGGCGTCAATGCTATAGGCATAAAGGACGCAAAACTGCGTTTTGCTTTCTCAACGGCTACTGTTCGTGGGCTCTGCCCACACCCGCGAGAAACTGAGTTTCTCGACTTCCAAAACGATTGAAGGTAAAAAATATGAACGTTATTGATACGGATAAGCGGTATATTGCGAACACGTACGCGCGGTTTCCTTTGCAGCTCGTAGAGGGGAAAGGTTCGCTCGTGTACGACGAGAACGGGAAGGAATATATCGATCTTGGTACGGGGATTGCCGTCAACGCGTTCGGCGTGGCGGATGAGGCTTGGAAGAACGCTGTGATAGCGCAGCTGGATAAAATTCAACATACCTCAAATCTCTATTACAGCATACCATGTACGCGTTTAGCGCAGGTTTTGTGCGAAAAAACGGGTTTGAAAAAGGTGTTCTTTTCTAACTCCGGCGCGGAGGCGAACGAGTGCGCTATTAAGGCGGCGAGAAAGTACGGCGAGCTGAAAAAAGGGAAAGATTATTACACGATTATCACCTTAAAAAATAGCTTTCACGGGCGTACGATTACGACGCTTTCCGCGACTGGTCAGGACGTCTTTCACGAGCATTTTACGCCCATGACGCCTGGGTTCGTGCACGCGACCGCGAACGATATTGACGAGCTGAAAACGCTTGTAAAAACGCATAAATGTTGCGCGGTAATGCTCGAACTCGTGCAGGGCGAGGGCGGCGTGGCGGCACTCGATAAAGCGTACGTGGAGGAAGTGGAACGCTTGATAAGGGCAGAGGATATGCTGCTCGTTGTAGACGAAGTGCAGACGGGCAACGGCAGGACGGGCGCGCTGTACGCGTTTATGGAATACGGTATCACGCCCGACGTCGTGACGACGGCGAAAGGCTTGGGCGGCGGTTTGCCCATTGGTGCAACGATGCTTGGCGAGCGCGCGGAAACGCTGTTTACGCCCGGGCTTAACGGCTCGACGTTCGGTGGAAACCCCGTTGCGTGTGCAGGCGCATTGAGCGTTATCGAGCGGATTGACGACAAATTGCTAGGTGAAGTGCGTGAAAAGAGCGCGTATATTTTTGAAACCCTGCAAAACGCGAAAGGAGTTAAGAACGTGTCGGGTATGGGCTTGATGATTGGCGTGGAAACGGAAAAGGACGCCTCGGCGGTGATTGCGGGCTGTATGCAACGCGGCGTTTTGGTCATCAAGGCGAAAAATAAAGTGCGGCTGCTGCCTGCCTTGAATATTCCTTGGGAAACGTTGAAAAAATCAATACGGATATTGAAAGAGGAGATAGAAAAATGAAACATTTATTAAAGCTTATGGATTGGTCGGCAAAAGAAATCAACGAAGTGTTAAATCTTGCCGATCAGCTGAAATTTGAAAAGAAAAACGGCATTACGCATCATTTGCTCAAAGGCAAAACGCTCGGTTTGATTTTCTCCAAATCGTCCACGCGTACGCGCGTGTCCTTTGAGGTGGGTATGTATGATTTGGGCGGTCAGGCACTGTTTTTAAGCTCGCGCGATTTGCAAATTGGCCGAGGTGAGCCTGTGCAGGATACGGCGCGCGTGCTTTCGCGCTATCTGGATGGGATTATGATTCGTACGTTCGCGCAAAAGGAAGTGGAAGACCTCGCTACCTACGGATCGATTCCCATTATCAACGGTTTGACGGACTATTGTCATCCTTGCCAAGTGCTTGCTGACCTTATGACGATTCGCGAATACAAGGGCGCGATTGCAGGCAACAAGCTGTGCTATATCGGCGACGGGAACAATATGACGAACTCGCTGATTGTCGGCGGTATTAAAATGGGTATGGAAGTGTCGGTGGCTTGTCCGAAAGGGTACGAGCCTGACGCCGAGCTGATGGCTTGGGCGAAAGAAAACGGTAAATTCACCTGCACGGACGACGTGTTAGAGGCGGCGAAAGGCGCGGACGTGCTGTATACCGACGTTTGGGCGTCGATGGGGCAGGAAAGCGAAGCGGAAGAACGTAAGAAGATTTTTAAAGGCTATCAAATCAACTCGGACGTAATGAAAGTGGCGAACGACAAAGCGATGGTGTTGCATTGCTTGCCTGCGCACCGTGAAGAGGAAATCACTTCGGAAGTGTTTGAAGCGCACGCGAACGAGATTTTCGACGAGGCGGAAAATAGACTGCACGCGCAAAAGGCTGTGCTCGTGAAATGTCTTGGCACGAAATAATATAAAAAAACAATGATAAAAGCGAGGCGTTGAAAGCCTCGCTTTTTGCTAGTTTTCATTAAAATATAGCTACCATGTACGCGTTGAACGCAAAAATTATACGCTTTTCACTACGCCGGAAAACAGAGTGACGTCTTGCGAATCGGTGATGATAAACCCGAACGCTCGGTCGATAATGAAATCTTGATATACCTTTTCGTATTCTTCAGGGACAGCAGTGTCTCCAAGGCCAAGAGAGGTGACAGCCGCGCCTTCAATGCCTTTTTTATTCACCGTCAGTTTAGTTGCGTGCTGTACCGATTCACAAAAAATTGGCTCGTCCGTGAGTGCGGAACAATCACAGGTTTTGGGGTTGAATAGTTGCGTGATTCCAAACGTATTTTTAAGGATATTTTTTACGTCTTCGTCGTATGCTGCGCTGTATTCGGGGAATAGACAACGGGTGTAATAGCGGCGTTGATTTTCGTGGTCTACACCTTTATAGTCCTTGACGGCATTGAATTCTTTGAGGTTTTCTCGTGTGAAAATATTCGTCGCGCTGTATCCGTCTTTGGGTAAAAGAAATTTTATATTATAGCCGTGCTGGGTTTGGGCGTAAAAGCCGCTGTATTCCTCGCTTTCAAACGCTCTGCCGAGGAGATAATACCCTTTTAGCAGTTTTTTCTCAACAACAGAGCCGTTTTCGTTTTCAAATGAATATTTTTGGTCGGTGAAAGACAAATTATCACCGTCCTCGTTCCAAATATCTTTCAAATACAACGTATTTAACAATACGAAAAGCGTTTCGGTGGGGAACATAAAATCTTTATCGATAAGCCCGTGTGTTTGCTGATTGACGAAATACCGCACCGCTTGGTTGGCTTCGGCGTTTTTGTTGACAAAATCAACCGCGCGTGCGTGGCAGTAAAAATTGTTTGCCAAAACGTCCAAGCAGGGCTGTTTTGCGATGGCTTCGTTGCTAATCCAAATAGAATTTGTCAGCTGTAATCGCCCTGATTCCCTTTTCGTGGTTTCTGAAACGTACGTCGTGTGTTTGACGTTTAAAGAGCGGTACAATAGGGGTAGGTACGCGTTGAGTTCGTTATATGATACGTTGAGCGCGTTCAAAATTTCCGTTTGCGTATCCTTGGCTGCGCAGGTGGCGGCGAGGGATAACGCCATATAAACGGACGCGGGAGAAACGGTAAAATTACTTTCTTTTTTGTATGCGGCATACGTTGCCGCGGCGAAAGTAGTTGCAAAATCGTCCGTTTTTTCTTTAAAGGCAATAAAATTTTTGTCGGTGCGTTCGCTGTATGACAGCGCTTCAATTTTGCTCGGCGGCTCGGCAAGGACAACGTATTCGCCCTTGTCTACACAGCCTGCCGTCAGCGCGCACGTTGAGCAAAGCGTTGCGGCGAGAGCCACAGCGAGTGCTTTTTTCGTTTTCATAACTTTCCTCCTTATAGGTGTTTTCATCTATAAGACGAACGAAAGACTATATTTTTTTGCAGATATTTATAATTTTTTTCAGTATAACATAAAAATGCGTTTTTGCAAATATTGGCAAAATAAAAGACCGAAAGGAGAGGTGTCCTTTCGGTTGCGATTTTTATATGCAATAAAGCGTCGGAGGCGCCGTGTTACAGTGCCAAAATTAAATACTGCGCGCCTGTCAAAAGGAACAAAAATCCGAAGTTGAACGCGGAGAATACTAAGATGTATTTGCCTGCTTTGCCAGGATTGTGCGAAGTGTATTCGCGGAAAGTAATCAGGCTAGCGAGTGAGGAAATCAGCGTGCCGACGCCGCCGATATTCACGCCGAGGAGCAGGGGAACGTAGTTGCTCGTAAACTGCGAGAGCAGGATTGCCGAGGGTACGTTGCTAATCACTTGGCAGGATAAAACGGATACGAGCAGAGGATTTTTCTGCATAAGATAGCCAAACAGCCGCTCCACCGCGCTAATGCGCGCCATATTGCCTGCGAAAATAAAGAACGCAACGAAGGTGAACAACAAGCCGTAATCGACGTCTTTCAACGCCTTTTTGTCCATAAAAAACAGTACGGCAGGGATTACAATCAGTCCAATCCAATAAGGAATCACGCGGAACACGATAACGATAGACAGCGTGAATAGTATCGAATAAATAATCGTTCTGCCTTTGGGCAACGTGACTTTTTTATCGGGCATTTCCAACGGCTCGCGCTTTACGAAAACAAGACAGCAAAGGGTGATAAGAGCAACGGAAATGCAAAATGGGGGTAGCATGGTCGCGATGAAATCGCCCGTGGGGATGGAAAACGCTTGATACAGATACAAATTTTGCGGGTTTCCAAAAGGCGTTAGCATACCGCCGAGGTTCGCGGCGATATTTTGCATAATGAACGTGAACGCCATATATTTTTGTTTGCCCGTCTAGGTGAGGGCGAGATAGCCCAAGGGCAAAAACGTGAGCAGAGCCATATCGTTGGCAATCAACATCGAGCCGATAAAGGTGACGTATGTCAACGCCAGAATACACGAACGCGCCGTTTTGAACACCTGCACGATTTTTTCCGCTAACACGAAAAAGAAATGGATATTTTTCAGGGCGCACACCACCGCCAACACACAAAAAAGGCAGGTGAGAGTTTTTAAATCGAAATAGTCTAAATACGCGCGGTCGGGCGGGACGATGCAAGAGGTGATAAGAGCCGCGCACACCGCAACGCATAAAACGACGTTCTTTTTCAAAAAAGCCGTCAGTTTTTGCCCTACGCCCTGTAAGGGCAAATGAAAATGGAAGTGTGGACGTTTTGCGTGTGTATGCATACTTTCTCCTTTGTTTATCGCCGTAGGACGAGCCAGTTTTGCGTACGGCAATTATTATAATACATTTTTCGTAAAAAAGCATTCGTTTTTGTGGAGTATTTTTATTTTTTACGGAATTTTTTTACTTCCTTATTATTATTTTAACGTTTCCTCTTGAAATTTACAGTAGAGTGTGCTAAAATAGGATACGTTTTTAAAGGAGAGGTGGCTATGGAGATAAAATTAGGCAAATATCGTCATTTCAAGGGCAAGGAATACGAGGTGATTGCTTTGGCGAAACACTCGGAAACGTTGGAAGAGCTAGTGGTGTACCGTGCGTTGTACGGCGATAGGGCCGTGTGGGTGCGCCCTGCGGCTATGTGGAACGAAACGGTGGAAAAGGACGGAAAGCTTGTTCCTCGGTTTTTCTTTTTAGGCTAACGTTAAAACGGCGCGAAGGTGTCCGTGCTGTGGCCCTCGCTTATGCGGCTGTTATCCGAAACGCTGGACAAAAATATATGCCGCGAGCGGTGGTCGTTATGGGTACGACGGTGGCGGCGTGTACGTTTTGATAGAACGCATTAAAAACAAGAAAGAAAATATTTCTTAATAAAGGGCATACGCGGAATAACAAGCGCGTACGCTATATGGGGTGTAATATGACACAAGAATTACGAATTTTATTAGATTTAGGCTTGTCCGTGCTGTTGGGCTTTATCATCGGCTTTGAACGCAAACTGCGTTTTAAAGAGGCAGGGATTCGTACGCATACGATTGTGTGCGTTGGCTCGGCATTGATGATGGTGGTATCGAAATACGCTTTTGGTAGTGCGGCGGATTCCGCGCGTGTGGCGGCGCAAATCGTATCGGGTGTCGGTTTTTTGGGTGCAGGTATGATTGTGTATCGTCAGCACGAGGTACGCGGCTTGACGACGGCGGCGGGTGTTTGGGCGACGGCTGGCGTGGGTATGGCTTGCGGCGGCAGACTGTACGTTGTGGCGGTGGGCGCAACGGCAATCCTCGTCGTCGTGCAATGTATTTTTCATCTGCGCTGTCGGGTGTTCCATTCCAAGCGTTATTATTCCGTGAAGATTGAATTTTTGCAGACGGGTGATGAAAATAAACGCATAAAAGAGATTTTTGGAACGGACCGATTTAATCATTTGATCATCACGCGCGATAGCGACAAAGTGACGTATAGCGCGACGCTGAATACCGATAAGGAATTCTCGTCTACACGCCTCAATCAAATTATGTCGGAGAACGATTTTATCCTCTCTATCGAACGTTGCGAAAACGAATAAAAATGCAAAACGGATAGGGCAGGTATGCGATGAATACAAAAAACGGAAAGCTGACGGCTTTCCGTTTCTCTTTTTTTAATGGGTTGTTTTGAGGGGGGTTAAGAGTTGGGATTGTTTTTTCTGCCACCGGAACGAGGGCAGACTTTGATACAAATGCCGCAGACGCTCCCTCTGCCGATATCTTGAAAATGCTCTTTCATATACCGCGAGCATTTTTCGGGATCGAAATTCCGTTCGCCGTTTGTCAAAGGCAGCTCGCCAAAAATCGCGCCGGCAGGGCAGGCTTTTTGACAAATCGTGCAGTCGCCGCAGCCGTTTTCTATCACGGGGCGTTCGGGCGTGAGGGGCAGGTCGGTGAGGATAGTCGCAAGGCGGACGGTACTGCCGTATTCCTCGGATAAGAATAGACCGCTCTTTCCAACGAATCCCAAGCCCGATAAAACGGCGGCAGTTTTATGTGGCATCACGCCGCGATAGGGGTTGTTCTTGCCTTGGCTCTGGCTTGCCGCGACGGGCAGAGCCGCATAGCCGTTTTCTTCTATTTTCCGCGCGAGCCGAAAGGCGATATTGTCGAGCAGAGCGTTCGCCGTGCGATAGTGCTGGAAATAGACGAACGAGGGCGCGTCGTCAATCGTGTTGATGACGGCGTCGGAAAGTTTTACGGCGATAGACACCGCAAAACGGAGCTTTGGCAGGGAAAGGACGGGGGCATGGTCGAGTTCACAGAACCCAACGAGGTCTGCACCCAGCTCTTTCGCGTATGTTTTTAAGGTGTTTTGGAGGGACATAATCGTTGTCGTTTGCTCCTTTTTCGTTATACTTTCAGATTGCCTTTTTGGATATTTTCCCGTATGATTTCGTCGGAGACCGCAAACAGCTTTTCCGAGCCTAATTTCGTGTGATTGTGCCGTTTATAGATACGCTCGGCGGTGACGTCGTGGGCTTTCCAGTCTGCGCCGTCGTTGCTGTCGTTGAGAATAAGCGGCTGTAAATTATCCAAGGCGTGCGCGAATCTTGCCTCTGCCGTTTCGTTCGCTTCAAACTCGTCGAACAGAGCGATAAATTCGTCGGCTTGTTCTTTAGGGAGCAGAGAAAAAATGCGTTGTTTGGCTTGGTCTTCGCGCGCCTTTTGCGTTTGGAGCTGCGTATCGTCGTAGGCGTACGTGTCGCCTGCGTCAATCTCGACGATATCGTGGATAAGGCACAAAATCATGGTTTTCGCCACGTCGATATCCTCGTTGGCGTATTCTTTCAACAGATACGCCATCACCGCCAAATGCCAAGAATGTTCGGCATCGTTTTCGCTGCGCCCAGCGTTAGAGAGGTGCGTTTGTCTAAAAACGTTTTTTACTTTGTCTATTTCCAAAGCAAAAGCGAGTTGTTTTTGAATTCTTTCGTCCATACAATCCTCAAAAAAATCAATCGTTCTACGTAAGTATAGCATACATTAAAAAAAATTTCAATGCAATAGAGCGAATTGAATAAAAAAAGAAAGTAATCGCTTTTTTGATATTAAAAAGCCTTGGAATTTGTTTAAAATTCCAAGGCTTTTGGCGCAGGAAGAGGGATTCGAACCCCCGTGGGCTTTCACCCAAACGGTTTTCAAGACCGCCTCGTTATGACCGCTTCGATATTCCTGCATAAAATTATTAAATTGTGCTTTATTACGGCGAACGCGTCGCCGTCCAAACGGTTTGACGCTCGCCAAAAAGCTCGCTATTCCGTCGCTGACGCTCCTTACACGACACGCCTCGCACAACCGCTTTCGTATTTACATAAAACTATTAAATTATACTTTATTACGGCGAGAATATCGCCGTCCAAACGGTTTGACGCTCGCCAAAAGGCTCGCTATTCCGTCGCTGACGCTCCTTACACGACGCGCCTCGTTATGACCGCTTCGATATTCCTGCATATCTCGCCTCGTACGGACGCTGTGCTTTTTTGTTGTCGCTAACTGCTTACCTTTCTATTATAGATTGCGAAAACAAAAAAGTCAATAGTTTTTAACGCCTGAAATAAAGTAAAAATAAAGTAAAAATAAAAAAACCTTCCCACAATCAAAAGAGAGGGGGAGGGTTTTCGTTTTTAATAGCTTGCGTTTTATTTGTCAAATTTTATTTGTTAAAACAGTAATAAAAACGCTCTTATTTGATATCCAAATCGGGCGGGACGTCGATTTCATCCGAAACGTATTTGCCGTTTTTCTTGCGTTGACGGACGCACTCCGACAATAGATATTCGATTTGTCCGTTTACCGAACGAAAATCGTCCTCTGCCCACGCCGCAATGTCGTCGTAGAGCTTTGGCGATAAGCGTAAGGGGACTTGTTTTTTCGGAGAGTCACTCATAGGTGCTACCTGCCTTTGAAGTATTTTTTCAAAAAGTTGGTCGCTTGTGGGCGATAAGTATACGGTTTGCGTGCGATACGGTGTTCGCAAGGGCTACGCTATGCCTTGCGCCTTAATACAGACTGCCCGTATTGACGATTGGCTGCGCGTCGTGATTGCCACAGAGCACAACCAAAAGATTGGACACCATTGCCGCTTTGCGTTCGTCGTCGAGCTGAACGAGTTTGTTTTCGTTCAGGCGTTCGAGCGCCATTTCTACCATACCCACCGCGCCGTCAACAATCATTTTTCTCGCGTCGATAATCGCGGACGCCTGCTGGCGTTGCAACATCACCGCCGCAATTTCGGGTGCGTACGCAAGGTAGGTGATACGCGCCTCGATGATCTCGATACCTGCCTCGTCCACGCGTTGCTGTATCTCGTCGCGGATACGCGCCGCCACTATGTCGGACGAGCCGCGAAGGCTACCGTCGTCGTCCACGCCGTCGCCCGTCGTGTCAATGCCGGGGGCTACGTCATAAGGATAGATACGCACGACGTTACGCAGTGCGCTGTCGCATTGCAAGGAAAGATATTCCTTATAATTGTCCACGTTAAACACCGCTTTCGCCGTGTCTACGATACGCCACATTACCGCGATACCGATTTCTACGGGATTGCCCAAACAATCGTTGATTTTCTGACGGTTGTTATTCAACGTCATAATTTTCAGCGAAATCTTTTTGCTGGGCACGTCTAAAGAAATCTTTAAATCGCTATCCGAGCTAAGGACGCTGTGCGATTTGGAAACGTCGCCGCTTTGGTTGAGCTTGGTCTGTGCTGCGGGATTGATGGCTACGCAGAAAGGATTGATTGCGTAAAAGCCCTCGCCTTTGAGCGTGCCTACGTATTTACCGAACAAAGTGAGCGCGAGTGCCTCTTGCGGCTTTAACACGCGCAAGCCTACGAGGGGAATCCAACCCAAACACAAAACGATGAGGGATACGACAACGAGGGGAATCCACAACGCGTTGGCATATCCGCTTTCGTCCAGCACCGCCGCTACGATAATCCCTGCCAAAGCGAGAATTTCCACCAAAACGCAGATGAGCAGCGTACGCATACCGTGTTTTTTATTCGTTAAGATAATTTCTTGCATAACAAAAACCTCCATATGGATTTGATATAAAAATGATATCATATCACAAAGGTTTTGTCAAGGGGTTTTATGAAAAAAGTTGTCGGAGCGCCGTATAATCTTTTATATCAGCGTTTCGTATTCTTCGTAGAGGGAATCGAGGAGAGTTTTTATCTCGTCGAGGCGATTGCATTTTTTCGTCAAAAGGGTGAAATTGCCCGTGACGGCGGGGTCGGCGAGGTCGGTGTTCAGCTGCGCGTCTTCCGCTTCTAACGCGGCGATTTCGTCCTCGATTTTTTTGATACGCGTACGGCGTTTTGCCTCTGCCGCGCGGTCTTCCTTCGTGCGATAATAGCTGTTTTTTTGTTTGCTGTTTTCGTCGGAATTTTCCAAAACGGAGGGGGCAGGTACGTGATGAACGCTCGTTTTTTGGGGAAGGGCGGCGCGTTTTGTCTCGTCCTCTTTCGGCTTGGTTTTATACGCCGTGTACTCGTCGTACGAGCCTTTAAATTCGATTGCTTCTCCGTTTTCTAGCTCTAATATCTTCCCTGCCAACGCGCGGATAAAGTAACGGTCGTGTGAGACGAACAGCACCGTGCCGTCAAATTCTTTCAGAGCCGCTTCTAGGCTCTCACGGGCGGGCAAATCGAGGTGGTTGGTCGGTTCGTCGAGGACGAGTACGTTACCGCCCTCACATTCAAACACGGCAAGGGCGAGCTTTGCCCGTTCACCGCCTGAAAGCATGCGCACTTGCTTGTCCATATCCTCCGCCTCGAGCTTTGCCTGCGCGAGGATATTACGGACGCGCGTTTGATCCCAAAGCACGTGTCTGCCCCACAGCTCGTTGAGTACAGTATTGTTGGGATCGAGGTTGGCGTTTTCTTGGTCGTAGCAAGCCAACCGCACGAAACGCCCAAGACGTATCGCCGCGTTTTTATTTTTTGCAATCTCTTTTACGAGGGTGGATTTTCCCGTGCCGTTGTCGCCGACAATCGCGCATTTTTCGCTGCGCATAAGCGTGAACGACGCGTTGGAAAGTAGCACTTTGTCGCCTGCTACAAGGCGCAAATTCGCCACTTCCAGCACCTTTTCGTACGGTTTTTCCGTGTAGGAAAAGGCAAACCGCGGCGGCGTAGGGGGGAGAAGGGGCTTTTCAATCAGCTCCATTTTTTCCAAGGCGAGCCTGCGCGATTGCGCCATTTTCGTCGTGGACGCGCGGACGAGGTTGCGGTCGACGTAGTCTTGCATATGCGCGCGCTCTTCCTGTTGTTTTTCATATTCCTTTAAAAGATGTGCCGTTTTTTCGGCTTTCAGCACCTTATATTTCGTGTAATTGCCCTTGAAAACGGACAATTTTTTGTTCTCGATTTCATAGATTTGTCGCACGATTTTGTCCAAGAAATAACGGTCGTGCGAGACGGTGAGGATTGCGCCCTTGTACGTGGAAAGATATTCTTCCAGCCAAAACAGCGTCTTCATATCAAGGTGGTTGGTCGGCTCGTCCAAAATCAACAGCTCGGGGTCTTCAAGGAGCAATCGGCACAATTTCAAACGCGTTTTCTCACCGCCCGACATAGTGTGGATAGGCTGATCGTATACTTTGTCAAAGCCCATACCGCCAAGCACCGTGCGGATACGCACCTCGAAATTGTAGCTGTCGCGGGCGGCGATTTGTCTATTTAACGATTCGTATTTAGCGGACAGAGCGCGATATTCTTCGGAATTTTCTTCCACGCGCGAGATTTTTTCTTCCGTTTCGCGCAAGGCGTCGATGGCGCGGATATCCGCCGCGAACACGTCGCGCATTTCCTCGAATACGGTGTTTGCGGAATCGTAACCGCCGTTTTGCGCGAGATACCCGATACGAATCCCGTTTTTTCTAAATAAAACGCCGCTTTCCACGTCCAGTTCGCCGAGCAAAAGTCGGATAAGGGTGGTTTTACCCTCACCGTTCGCGCCGATAAGCCCGATTCTGTCGCCCTCGTTCACGGCAAAGCACACGTCTTCTAAAAGAGTGCCGCCGTTAAAGCCAAAGCGTACGTTTTCAGAGGAAATTAACATCATTACACCTCAATAAAAAGAATAGTCGTTCTCCCGTTTACACAAGATAGGAGAGATGGAAAGACAAAAAAAATTACTGCAAAAGATACGGAAAGCGGAAACAGAAATCGCCGTTGCGTCGCCGCCGCGCGCGGCAAAATTAGCCGCGAAAATTGTCAAATGGAAGCACCATGTATTTGATGAACGATATTTTTAAAAATCCCACTCGGGAATATAGCCCGTATTGCTTGATTTTCTCTCTTGCACGAACAGGTTTTCAATGCCAAGCGCAAACGCCGTATCCAGCACGGCGTCGTACTCGCGCTGGGTGATGGGGCGGGATAGCTCTTTCATGCCCTCGATATTGCCAAACGGAGTGTACTGGCTCATAAGGCTGAGATAGGTGTCTTTAGGAAGATTGCCGTGGAACCATTTTATAAGCGACTTGGAGTCAGCCGTGCAAAGTGGCATAACGAGGTGGCGTACGATACAGCCAGACAGCATTTTGCCCTCGGTTGTCATTTTTAAGGGCTTTGCGTTTGCCATAAAGGCAATCGCTTTGCTCGCCACGTCGAAATAATCGTCCTTGCCCAAATATCGCCGAGAGAGGGTAGGGGAATAGAATTTCATATCGGGTAAATAGATATCCACAAAGGGGTCGATACGCCGCAACGTGTCGATTTTTTCATAACTGCTCGTATTATAAACGACGGGGATTTTCGGCTGATAAATTTCAAATGCGGCTACCAGGTACGCGGTGAGATGGGACGGAGTGACGAGAGAAACGTTCTCTGCACCCATATCTTCCAGCTCCTTGAAAATATCTGCCAGCTCTTGCAGCGTGATTTCCTTACCACGCTGCGCGCGCGATACTTCGTAGTTTTGACAAAAAGCGCAACGCAGATTACAGCCCGCAAAAAAAATCGTGCCGCTGCCCTTTTGAAAGGAAATGCAAGGCTCTTCAAAGGGGTGCAGATAGTATTTTGCTATCCGCAAGCCCTGCGCGCCGCACGCGCCGACGCCCGTTATGCGGTTTGCGCCGCAATTTACAGGACACAGCCTGCAATTTTTTAATTCTTCCGTCCAGTTTTCCATAATAAATAACCCGTTCTTTTATTATACCACGGATAAAAAATTTTTGCAAGCGTGTGCGCGTGTGTCGGAATAAGTTGACAAAGCGCAAAAAATGAGGTATAATGGAATCCCCGAGGTGTGAAAAGACGCGATTTTGCGCGGCTTTTTTTGAGTGGGAACTTCGTCGCAAATCCCAAACGCGACGACGAACTATGTTAAAAAGAGGATTTTTTACATGAAAAAGTTTTTTACCAGTGAAAGCGTCACGGAAGGACATCCCGACAAGGTGTGCGATAACATTTCCGACGGGATTTTGGACGCAATTTTGGCGGCTGACCCTCAGGCGAGGGCGGCGATTGAGTGCGCGGCGGCGTTCGATAGCTTGATGATTATGGGCGAAGTGACGACTTCGGCGCAGATTGATTACGAAGCGAAGGCGCGTGAGATTATCAAAGAAATCGGCTATGATTTCGGTACGTTTGCGTACGATAAATGTAAGATTACGGTGGCGATTCATCAGCAGTCGCCCGATATCGCTATGGGCGTAAACGCGTCCTTGGAGAAAAAGACGGACGGTGGTGACGAGGCAGACCAGCTCGGCGCGGGCGATCAGGGTATGATGTTTGGCTACGCTTGTCGCGAAACGAAAGAATTGATGCCGTTGACGCTGTCACTTTCGCATCGTTTGGCAAAGCGTTTGACGGACGTGAGAAAGCAGGGGCTTTTGCAGTATCTTCGTCCCGACGGAAAAACGCAGGTGACGGTGGAATACGTGGACGGCGTGGCAAAGCGTGTGGATACGGTGGTTATTTCCACGCAGCACGATAGTCAGGTGTCGCAACAGCAAATCCGTGAGGATATGAAAAAATACGTCATTGACGAGATTATCCCTGCGGCGTTGATGGACGAGAAAACGAAGATTTATATCAATCCCACGGGGCGTTTTGAAATTGGCGGTCCCGAGGGAGATAGCGGGCTTACGGGCAGAAAAATTATCGTAGACACCTACGGTGGCAGATGCGCGCACGGCGGCGGCGCGTTCTCGGGCAAAGACCCGACGAAGGTGGATAGAAGCGCGGCGTATTATTGCCGTTATATCGCGAAAAACCTCGTAGCGGCAGGGCTTGCAGACGAGCTGGAAATTCAGGTGGCGTACGCAATCGGCGTGGCAAACCCCGTTTCCGTGTTCGTGGATAGCCACGGCACGGGCAAGCTGGACGACGAACGTCTTGCGGAAATCGTAAAGGCGGAGTTCGACCTGCGTCCTTACGCGATTATTCGCGATCTCGACCTGCGCAAGCCGGTGTTTAAAAAGACGGCGGCGTACGGGCATTTTGGCTATAAAGGCTTTACGTGGGAACAGACCGACCGCGTAGAGGCTCTGAAAAAGTATCTTTAACGGCGAAAATCGCCGAACGGCGGTTTCCGTTCGGCGGTTTTTTAATAGTTTTAATAGAATTGTCCTTAAAAAATGGGATGGAGAAATGGTAAGGTAGGTTGCTCGCTAGCGTTGAAAACGCCGCTTGGCTGCGCAAACGAAACACGTAAACCAAGGAGAAAAACGAGTGTCGAAAAAAAGGGAAAAACAACGAAATGATGGGGGTATGTACGAGATGAACGACTCCCTCGCTGTAAAAACACAGCAAAAGCGCCGTAAAAAACACGACGCGCGTGAGCTGTGCTATTCGGCGGTGGCGGTGACAATTCTCGTGATGTGTTCGTGGATGTCGGTGCTTATCGGCAGTATTCCGCTCACGTTCCAGACGCTCGGCGTGTGCCTTGTCGGCGGATTGTTGGGCTGGAAACGCGCCACGATTGCTATGCTCGCCTATATCCTTTTAGGGCTTGTTGGCGTGCCCGTGTTTGCGGGGTTTACGGGCGGCGTTGCTAAGCTACTGTCTTCCACGGGTGGCTATATAATCGGTTTTTTGTTCGCAGAGCCCGTCATCGGTGCGTTTTCCGATGTATTCGTGCATCGCAAGGGCGCGAAATCGGTGATGATGATAGGCGTTGGGATGTTGATAGGGCTGTTCATTTGTTACTTTTTTGGTACGATATGGTTCGTACTGCTGACTTCGCCTGAAAATCTCCTCGTCGGTTTGTTGTCGGGAGTGGCGATTTGCGTTTTGCCCTACGTGCCTTTCGATATCGCCAAAATCGTTGCGGCGGTATTCCTTACCAAACGTTTGAAAATTTTTATAAAATAAACGAGGGGAAATCTGTCGAAAAATGTAAAATGGATAGGGCAGGTACGCGTTGAATTAAAAATCAGTAATAAAAAACGGAGAGCGTAACACTCTCCGTTTTCGTTTGTTTTAAGGGGTTATAACAGCACGATATCGTGCTCTTTGCAAATGCGTCGGGTTTCCTCGTCCCATAAGGACACTTGCACTTCACCGATATGCGCCTTGTTCAAAAGGAGCATAGAAAGACGGGATTGTCCGATGCCGCCGCCCATCGTAAGGGGCAGTTCGCCGTTTAAAAGCGCCTTATGGAAAGGCAGGGCGCGGCGGTCGTCTGCGTTCGCCTTTTTCAGCTGTTCGTCCAAAGATTTTTCGTCTACGCGGATACCCATAGACGAAATTTCAAAGGCGCAGCCGAGCAGTTCGTTCCAGAACAAAATATCGCCGTTGAGCGACCAATCGTCGTAGTCGGGCGCTCTGTTATCGTGCGGTTTGCCTGAACGGAGTTTATCGCCGATTTGCATAATGAACACCGTTTTATGCTCTTTCACGTAGGCGTTTTCGCGCTCTTTGGAAGAAAGGGTTGGGTAGAGGTCTTCCAGCTCTTGCGAGGTGACAAACTGCACCGTTCTTTTCAGATCTACGTCCAGCTGCGGATAGCGGCATTTCAGGAAATCGAGGGTGTCGCATATCGCGCCGACGATGCCTTGCACCACTTTCTTCAAATATTCCTCGTTACGCGTTTCGCGAGTGATAATCTTTTCCCAGTCCCATTGGTCGGTGTAGACGGAGTGGAGATTGTCCATTTCCTCGTCGCGGCGAATAGCGTTCATATCCGTATACAGCCCCTCGCCTGCAGAAAAACCGTACGCGCTGAGCGCCATACGCTTCCATTTCGCGAGCGAGTGCACGACGACGGCGTCCTTGCCCGTTTCTTTTAAATCGAACCGCACGGGACGTTCGACACCGCTAAGGTCGTCGTTAAGCCCCGTCGTGGGATCGACGAACAGGGGCGCGGAAACGCGTTTTAGATTGAGGGCAAGACACAGCCGCTCCTCAAAAGTGCGCTTCAACAGCCCGATTGCCGTTTGCGTATCGTACATTCCAAGCGCCGAGCGATAACCTTTCGGCACGATTACTTTGCTCATATTCCAAACACCTCGCTTTTTCTTCGCGTATTCCAAGTGTAGCATACCCGCCCTGCCGTTGTCAACAAAAAACGAATTGTAAATATAATTTCAATCGAAAAAATAAATACAGCAACAAAAATCATCATAAAAACAGCCTAAACAGCGTAAAAAGGGAGGGAGAAATTTTTGTTTTTTGTCTAAACGGACTAAAAAACGGTTATAAAAAACAGGGAACGGGCGGTCTTTTTTAAGGAAACGCCGCAAATTCCTCGTTTTTTTATAAAAACGGCGTGAAAACGCTTTGATTTTCAGCGGAAATATTGTAAAATATAATATAGCAATAAAATGGAGCGGTATGCGAAAAAGCGGCGGTAATGATACGCTGCGCCGTTGAAAAAACCACCGCTAAGGAATAGCGGATAAATAAAATTAGCAAAAAATAAATGTATTTTTCGGAGTAGTTATGGGATTGTTCAAACTTTTTAAGGGCAAAGAGAGCAAGAGCCTCAAACAGTTGCAACAGATGGCAGACAAGGTGGAGGCGCTCGAGCCGAAATATCAGGCGATGGACGACGAAACGCTGAAAGCACAGACGCAGGTATTGAAAGAGCGTTTGGCAAAAGGCGAAACGTTGGACGATATTTTATACGACGCGTTTGCGGCGCTTCGTGAAGCGGCAAAGCGTGTATTGAATATGCGTCATTTCCGCGTGCAGATTATCGGCGGTATCTGTTTGCACCAAGGCCGTATTGCAGAAATGCGTACGGGTGAAGGTAAGACGCTCGTTTCCACGCTGCCCGCGTATCTCAACGCATTGACGGGCAAGAGCGTGCACGTCGTCACCGTCAACGATTATTTGGCAAAGCGTGACGCGGAGTGGATGGGTAAGGTACACAAATTTATGGGGCTTACCGTCGGCGTCGTTGTGCCTGGTATGGAAGACGACGAAAAACGCGAAGCGTACAAATGCGACATCGTGTACGGTACGAACAACGAATTTGGTTTCGACTATCTTCGTGACAATCTCAAAACCGATTTGAACAAAATGGTGCAGCGCGATTTGACGTTCGCCATTGTCGACGAAGTGGACTCTATCTTGGTCGACGAAGCGAGAACGCCGCTCATCATTTCGGGTAAAGGTGAAAAATCGTCCGATTTGTACGTGCAGGTGGATAAGCTCGTTCGTACGTTGTCGGGCGGCTTTGACGACGATTTGAAAGAGGAGCAGGAAACGAATCTTGCCCTGCAACGCGCGGAGAGAAAAAAGAACAAGAAGAAAAAGATTGTCGTTGAGGACGTTGAGGACGAAGAGGAAGAATACGTCGACTATACGAAGATGACCTTGGAAGAACAGGCGAACTACGAGGCAGAGCTTGCGGAAAAGCGCGCGGCGGCTGCTTTGGCTGCGCCCGAGGGCAAGCGTTCGTTGGCTGCGGCAAAGGAATGGGACTACATCATCAACCGTAAAGATAAGACGGTGGAATTGACGGACAGCGGCGCAAGAAAGGCGGAAAGATTTTTCCGTATCGATAACATTGCAGAGATTGAACACGCCGACCTCAACCACCATATCCAGCAGGCACTCAAAGCGCATAAGCTGTTCAAGCTGGACGAGGACTATATCGTAAACGACGGCGAAGTGGTAATCGTTGACGAATTCACGGGACGTCTTATGATAGGGCGTCGGTATTCGGACGGTTTGCATCAGGCAATCGAGGCGAAAGAGGGCGTAGAGGTACGCAGTGAAAACAAGACGTACGCGACAATTACTTTCCAAAACTATTTCCGTCTGTATAAGAAATTGTCGGGTATGACTGGTACGGCAAAGACGGAAGAAGCGGAATTTAGAACGATTTATTCGCTCGACGTTGTGGAGATTCCTACTAACCGTCCCATCAAGCGTGTCGATTTGCCCGATATGGTCTATTCCACGGTAAACGGCAAGAAACGCGCAATCGTAGAAGAAATTATGAAACGCCACGAAAGCGGACAACCGATTTTGGTTGGTACTTCGTCGGTAGATAAATCGGAAGAAATCTCCCGTCTTTTGAAGAGAAACGGGGTAAAACACAATATTCTTAACGCAAAGAACCACGAACGCGAAGCGGAAATCGTCGCGCAAGCAGGTCGTTTGAACGCCGTCACCATCTCCACCAACATGGCTGGTCGTGGTACGGATATTCTGCTCGGTGGCAACCCCGAATATTTGGCGAAAAAACGCCTTCGTGAAGAGGGTGCAGAGCACGAGGATATCGAGCTTGCAATTAGTACGTACATCACGGACGTAAGCGACGAAATTAAAGCGCTCCGCGAAAGATACAAAAAGGTATACGAATATTACAAGAAAGAAACGGACGCGGAAAAGGAGCAAGTTATCGAAGCGGGTGGGCTTTGTATCATCGGTACGGAGCGTCACGAATCCCGTCGTATCGACAACCAGCTTAGAGGTCGTGCAGGTCGTCAAGGGGATATCGGTATGTCGGTATTCTATCTTTCGCTTGAAGACGAACTCGTTATGCGCTTCGGTGGCGAGCGTATGAAATCGTTGTACACCTTCTTCAAAATCGACGAAGACACGTGTTTGCAATCGCGTATGCTTTCCCGTGGTATTGAAAACGCACAACGCGCAATCGAGGGCAAGAACTTCGGTATCCGTAAGAACGTCCTTCAATACGACGACGTCATGAACAAGCAACGTATGGTTATGTACGAAGAACGTATGAACGTCCTTCGCGG
>JAFWBT010000006.1 GCA_017507005.1 Clostridia bacterium
GGATACGGATGAATTCCCGTTTGACGTGTACACGGCAACCATGTGTATGTATGAAGTATTAAAAGCGGGCGGACTGACGGGCGGTTTTAACTTTGATGCGAAAAATCGTCGTCCTTCCTATACGGTAGAGGATATGTTTGAGGGGTATATTCTCGGTATGGACACGTTTGCGCTCGGTCTTATCAAAGCTGCGGAAATTATTGAAGACGGACGTATAGATGAATTTATTACCAAACGTTACGCAAGCTATCGCGAAACGGAAATGGGTAAGAAAATTTTGTCGAATGAAACGAGCTTGGAAGAATTGTCTGCGTATGCGGAAAAGCTTGGCGCGCCTGAGCTGCCTGGTAGCGGAAAACAAGAAAATCTTCAAAATATTGTGAACAGTATATTGTTTGGCTAATAATTTTATGAATACGTATATTGGAATTGATTTGGGTACTTCGTCGGTGAAATTGCTTTTAGTAGCCGCAGACGGCAGTATTTTAAATAGTGTAACAAAAGAATATCCCATCTATTATCCGCAAAGTGGATGGAGCGAACAAAACCCGGAGGATTGGTTAAAGGCAACCGTTGACGGAATGGAAGAATTGTTGAACGGGCATAGCAGGTATGAGGTGAAGGGGGTTTCCTTCGGCGGACAGATGCACGGACTCGTATTGCTTGACGAGGAAGATAACGTCATTCGTCCTGCTATTTTATGGAACGACGGCAGAACGCAAAAGCAGACGGATTATCTCAATACGGTCATCGGACGAGAAAAGTTATCGCGATATACCGCAAATATTGCGTTTGCAGGCTTTACGGCTCCTAAAATTCTTTGGGTGAAAGAAAACGAACCTGAAAATTTTGCAAGAATCGCGAAAATTATGTTACCAAAGGATTACCTTGCATACAAGCTGACGGGGGTTCACTCCACTGATTATTCGGACGCAAGCGGGATGCTACTTTTGGACGTGCAAAACAAATGCTGGTCGAAGGAAATGTGCGAGATATGTTCCGTGGATGAAAAATGGTTGCCGAAACTGTTTGAAAGCTACGAACGGATAGGGCAGGTACGCGATGAATACAATTTGCCGAATGCAATCGTAACGGCTGGCGCAGGCGATAATGCGGCTGCAGCAATCGGCACAGGAACGATAAAAAACGGCAATTGTAATATTTCGCTTGGTACGAGTGGTACGGTATTTATTGCGCAGGATGCTTTTTCTGTAGATAAAAACAACGCATTGCATTCCTTTGCGCATGCAAATGGGAAGTATCATTTAATGGGTTGCATTTTGTCCGCAGCGAGCTGTAATAAATGGTGGTCGGAAGAAATTTTAAAAACGACGGACTTTGCCAAAGAACAGGAAGGTTTAGAGGAATATTTAGGCGATAACGACGTGTATTTTTTGCCCTATTTAATGGGGGAACGAAGTCCGCATAACGACGTTAACGCAAAGGGCTGTTTTATTGGTATGCGAATGGATACGACAAGACAACAAATGACGCTTGCCGTTATGGAGGGCGTTGCGTTTGCACTTCGTGATTGTGTAGAGGTTGCTAAAGCAAACGGCTTGGAGATAAACAGCACGAAAATTTGCGGCGGCGGAGCGAAGAGTGACGTTTGGAAAAAGGTAATTTCTAACGTATTAGGCATACCCGTGTACGCGTTGAGCGTAGAAGAAGGTCCTGCTTACGGCGCGGCGATATTGGCTATGGTTGGTGCAAACGAATACGCAACGGTGCAGGAAGCGGTGGAAAAATTTGTAACGACAAAAGACGCTGTATTTCCCGATAAAAGTTTAACGAAAAATTACGAAGAAAAATACAGACGTTTTCAAAAATTATATCCTGCATTGAAAGAATGGACGCTTTTGAGTGCGCAATAAATTTGCACAATAGTTTTAGAGAGCACAATAAAGCAGGGTTTTAGAGGGGTTCAGGAAAAAATTGAAATAATTAGTAATAAGTTACATTATAAATGTAAAAATTTTATATTGACAAAACATCGCGTGTGTGAGAAAATATTTCTTCAACTTTAATGGAGAGAATAAATTATGAATTATGTAATAAAAACAGGCTCAGCCTTCGGTGAGTGTACATATGAAAACGAGCAAGTGCATTTTTGTGCGAATATTTGCGCGGAAGAAGCGACTTGGCAACTAACCGTTGATTTTGAGGAATGGGAAGAGGATTGTTACGTATTCGCACCTGCCTGCGCTTACGATGGGAATCGCATACAGCAGGTGAATAGAATATATCCTCCCATGTATTTGCAGTCGGAAATGGGTGAAAAAGCGCAGCCGATTATGTTGAAGGGAATCCCTGCACTCAATGTGGACGGTAGCGGAAAAATCGAAGTAACGGCAGGAGATATGTCCGTGCCCTGCGTAGGTATTTTCTTTAAACACAGCAAACAAGCTTTTTTCCTGTTCACAGAACAAGCAATTAAAGAAAAAAATATTGGTTTTGGTATTGAAAAAGGGAAAATTACGGTGCAATATCCTACCATGAGAGGTCTGGCGTATCGTTACGTTTTACCGCCTGAACCGAATGCGGATAAAGGGGTAGCGGTGCAATTTGGTGAGGAGCTTTCTTCCAAATTATACGTGCGCGTATTCCCGTGTGAGGACATTTCCGAATTTTTCGATATTTTTCACGATAACAGAAAGATTTTAATGCGTAGCGAACGTCCTGAAAATGGGTACACGCAAGAGCTTTGGGACGTTATGGAAGCGCATTTTAACGACCATAATTGGAGCGGAAAATATATTGGTAATAATCCTTTTGAAAAATGGCAATGTGGTTGGTGCGGCGGCGCAATGTCCACGTATCCCTTATATTTAAAGGGTAACGAACAGACAAAAACGCGCGCGATACAAACGATAGATTGGTTAGTTGCACATGTTGCGCCTACGGGTTTTTTCTACGGCCAAATATATAACGGTGAAATAGAAGATGACAGCTATTATCATACCTTGAAAAGAAATGGGATTGAAAAGACGGAATATCTTGCTATGAAAGATTCTCATCTCGTTCGGAAAAGCGGTGATGTATTGCTGTTCTTATATAAGCATTTCGAATGTATGCCTGTGAAAAAGGAATGGGAAGACGCGGCGAAAAGCTGTGCTGATGCCTTTGTAACGTTGTTTAAAAAATATGGCACGTTTGGGCAATTTGTTAATATTGAAACGGGAGAAATGCAAGTAGCATTATCCTGCGCGGGAGCCTCAGCGGTTGGTGGGCTTGTTCGTTCGTTTGAATATTTCAAGGACGAAAAGTATTTAGACGTAGCCAAACAAGCCTGTGAATATTATTATCAAAATTTTGTAGCGCAAGGCGTGACATCGGGCGGTCCTGGGGAGATATTGACGGCGCCTGACAGTGAGAGTTCGTACGCGATGGTAGAAAGCTGCGTGTTATTATACGAAGCAACGAAAGAGGAAAAATGGTTACAATACGCAAAGGACAGCGCGAACTTGTTTTCCTCTTGGGTAATGACGTACGCTTATCAGTTTCCGAAAGGTTGCGAATTTGAAATACAAAAAATCAACACGACGGGCAGCGTTTTTGCCAATGTGCAAAATAAACATTCCGCACCGGGGATTTGTACATTTTCGGGGGATACGCTGTATCGATTGTATCGCTATACGAAAGACAAGCGTTACCTTGAGCTTATAAAAGATATTGCGTATTTCATTCCGCAGTGTGTATCTACTCCGCAAAAACCTATCTATGATTGGGATCATAAGCACGGTGACGAGGAGGGTAGATTGCCCGATGGTTATATTTGCGAACGGGTAAATACCAGCGACTGGGAAATGCAAGGTTGCATCGGCGGTGTCTTCAAGGTCAGTTGTTGGTGTGAAACTTCATTGGTTCTTAGCTTTGTGGAGCTGATGCATTTACCCGAAATGGTGCAAGCAGAAGATAAATAAACAAGGGACGGGTACGTGATGAACCACGCAGTCTTTGTGGATGGTTGTCCTTGTTATAAAAAACAAATATTCGATTTTACCGATTGTTGCTTGCGGTGATAATGAGGACGGCCTCAAATTGACTCGACAAAAGCGCAGTTACATATTTCTAATTTCAACGGCGGTGTAGGACAAGATTGGTTGGACGCACATATTGAACGTTTCCAAAAAGACTATGCGGAAACGGTATTTGTCCCTGGGGCCAAAGGTGTACAGGTATGGGTAACCCCTCATAAGAGTGGTTTGGTTGAATTGGGTTCCAAGCTTAAAAATGCACAAGAAGATATTTATTTCCTTGAAAAAGTGAATTATCACGACGCAATTGCACAGGGCTACTTCTTAGATATTACGGACGTTGTTACAGAGCCATTGACAGAATTTGGGGAATCGGGCACAATCGAAGATAAGCTGTACGATTCTCACAAGCAGTACTATAAAACGAATGGGAAATATTACGGTTTGCCCCATGCGCAATCTCCTACGTTGCTTACGTATGACGCGGATTTGTTTAATAGACTCAGTTTGTATTTTGGGGAAAACGGCAAGCTTGACGAAAGTGGAAATCCCTGACAGCGTAACGAGGATTGGTTGGGGCGCGTTCGGCAGTTGCAGTAGCTTGACAAGTGTGATAATCCCCGATGGTGCCACTTCTATCGTTGGGTGGATGTTCTAGAATTGCAGCTTTGGACATTTCCATCGATAGCCATTTGATGAGTTTTGCGGCGGAAGAATCGAGATTGTCTGGCGCGGTGTGCCCGATTGAGAAATAATAAGACGTATATCTATTCACATAAAAGACGTATCAAACGGTACGTCTTTTTTTACGCCCAAAAAGCGCGTTAAAAAGAGCGGCATTTATTCGGCTGGAAACCATTAAAATTAAGAAAAATGCCTCGCGTCCCTTGACAAATATTCGGTAAAGTTGTATGATATATTTATTAAAACACATCAACGGTATAGAAAAAACGCGAGGAGACGCTATGGGGCAATTTCAATTTAAGGATTTTCTTTTTGAAGTCCGTGAACAGCAAATATGTCTTTTGAGCTTTGGCGGTTTTAAGGGCGTGGGAGGACAATTTGCCGAGGTGCAAATTAGCGGCGAAAATAAAGACACCCATATGGGCGTAAAAATGGTAAATTCTTCGGAGGGAAACCGTTTAAAATACCTTTCGCACACGCAATCGGACGAACGCTTGGAGATAGTGCAGCGTTCACCGCTCGTGGAGGTGAAAACTACGTTCGTCGCGTACATGGGTACGTCGTCTGTACGAATTTATACGGAAATAAAGAATATTTCTTCTCAAGAAATCGTGTTGGAAGAGTCGTCGGCGTTCGTTGGCGCGTGTCTTGGCTCGAACGAAGTGGAAAATTCTAAAAAGTTGCATTTTTATAAGTTTTTACAGAGCCACCACGCAGAGTGTCAGCCTCGTAAGGCGTCCTTTTACGAATACGGTTTGCATAAAGGCAATATTGAATCGCAAAAGCGTATCGCCTTTGCAAATATCGGTAGTTGGTCGACGAAAGAGGAATTGCCGCAAGGCATTATAGAGAACGCGCAAACGGGCGCGTGCCTTATGTTTCAAATCGAGAGCAATGCGTCTTGGTATTACGAAATCGCGGATAAAGGCGGCGAATATTACGTATATCTTGGCGGCGCGAATTTGCCTTTTGGCGGTTGGAGCAAAGCGTTACAGCCGCAGGAAAGCTACCGTACGCCGTACGTGGCGTTGGCGACGTCGGATAGCGTTGACGGCGTGATAGGGGAAATGACGAAATTCCGTCGTCAAATATCGGCAAAAAATACGTTCGACGCGTACCTGCCTGCCATCTTTAACGAATATATGCACTTGTCGTGGGACAGCCCGACGGCAGAACAAACGGCGAAAATTGCACCTATCGTGGCGCAAACGGGCGTCAAATATTACGTCATTGATTGCGGCTGGCACAACGAAGAACCGGGCAATATCGTATATCCTTTCGTTGGTCAATGGAAAGAAAGCAAAGCGCGTTTTCCTGAGGGTGTTAGAAAAACGACGGATTTTATCCGTTCGCTCGGTATGAAAGCGGGGCTTTGGATAGAGCCGGAAATTATCGGCATACAATGCCAAGAAATGCTCGATTATTACGACGATAGCTGTTTTTTGCAAAGAAACGGACGTAAGATAGCCGTTATGAACAGATATTTCCTCGATTATCGCAATGGAAAAGTGCGCGCGTATATGAGTGAAACGATTCGTCGTATGGTGGAGGACTACGGCGCGGATTATATCAAGTGCGATTATAATGAGGACTGCGGCGTGGGTACGGATTACAGAGCTTTTTGCGCGGGTGAGGGCTTGGAGGCGTGCGCCGATGCGTTCTATTCGTGGATAAAGGAAATGACGGGAAAATATCCGCAGGTCGTCTTTGAGGGCTGCGCTTCGGGCGGTATGCGTATGGATTATAAAATGCTGTCGGCGTATCCGTTGCTCTCCACGTCCGACCAGACGGATTATTTAAAATATCCCTATATCGCAGGCAATATTTTATCGGCGGTACTCCCCGAGCAGGCGGCGGTGTGGAGCTATCCCGTAGGCGTTGGAGAGATAGGTCTGCCGCTCGATAGCAAATACGATAAAAAATGGGTGTTGGAGCATATCACGGATGAGAGAATTGCGATGAATATGATTAACGCGTTTTTGGGGCGTATGCACCTTGCCAGCCATTTAGAACTGCTGAGCGAACACCAGCTCGCGCTCGTGAAAGAAGGGGTGGAATATTACAACTCCCTCACCGCGCCTAAGAAAACGGCATTGCCCTATTTCCCGAACGGCTTTACGAGTTTTGGCGAAGAGCATATCGTTGCAGGCTTTAAGACGGCGGAAAAGATATATCTTGCCGTGTGGTGTTTGGGCGGCGATAGTACGGTGACGACGGCTATAAAAGAACCCGTCAAAGGGGTAAAAATAGCCTATCCGTCCCATACGTCTACGCGCGCAAGCGTGGAAGACGGGGAATTGCAGGTGACGTTTAACGGCGTACAGCAGGCGGCGTTTATCGAAATACAATTATAAAAATACCATTATAAAATAGGCATACTATAAGGCGCGCTATAAGGAATTTTTACCTATTAAATTCCAACCGTTGACAAAATTTTGACGGTTTGTTATACTATACGTAGTCTTAAAAAACATAAAATATAAAGGAACAAAGAACGAGGGATATGAAAGAATTTATTTTTCCTAAAAAAATTGTAAAACTGCATTGTGCGAACGACACGAAAAAACTTTTAAAGAAGCAGAGCTTGCAAATCGGTTTAAACGAACGCTGCACGACGGTGTTTGAAAAGGACGATTTCATCATTTTAGACTACGGGCAGGAATTGTGCGGCAGTGTGCGTATTTTGGCGTTTTTCGGTGAGAATACGAAAATCCGAATCCGCTTTGGCGAGAGCGTTACGGAAACGTGTAGCGAGCTGGGAGGCACGCAGAACGCCACGAACGACCACGCTTTGCGGGATTTTACGGCGGAATTGCCCTCGTATTCTGATCAGACCTTTGCGAATACGGGTTTCCGTTTCGTGCGTATAGATTTTTACGGCAAAGCGGAAATCAAGAGTATCGTTGCGGTAAACAATATTTTGAAAAAGTCCGCGATATACACCTACCAAGGCAAGGACGAGCAAATCAAGCGTATTTTTGCCACGGCGAAACGCACCGTCGATCTTTGCGTGTCGAGCGGCTACGTTTGGGACGGCGTAAAGCGCGACAGACTCGTTTGGATAGGGGATATGTACCCTGAAATGTTGGCGTTGACGGGTTTGTACGGGCGTTTCCCCATGTTGGAGCGTTCGTTAGATTTTGTAAAAGAACAAACGCCGTTGCCCAGTTGGATGAACGGATTTCCCACGTATTCGATGTGGTGGATTATCATCATTGCGGATTATTATCAAAAGACGAACGCAAGGGCGTATATCGCAAAACAGATTTCTTATTTAGAAAAACTTATCGAGCAGATGAGCAAATACGTAAAAGAGAACGGCGAGATGTGCTATCCGTTCTATTTCGTCGATTGGCCCACGCACGACCAGCCCGACGAGCTGCACGGCGTTCGCGCGATACATATTCTCGCTATGAAAAAAGCTATCGAGCTGTTGGAGGCGTTCAACGGGAATACGGCAACGGCGAAGTCTATTTTAGAGCGTTTGTTGCAGATAGAAATTCAGCCGCAAAACAGCAAGCAGGTGTTGGGTTTGAAATATTTTGCGGTGGGTTTGACTGAGGCGGATAAAAAAGCGTTGGTAAAGGGCGGCGCGAAAGGTATGTCCACGTTCATGAGCTATTATATTCTCAAAGCGGTGGCTTCGTTTGATAAGGCGGCGGCGATTGCAATGATGAAAGAATATTATGGAGCGATGCTGGATAAAGGCGCAACGACGTTTTGGGAAGATTTCGATATGTCTTGGATAGAGGGCAGTTGCCGTATAGACGAGTTCCCGAAATCGGGCGAAAAGAATATCCACGGCGATTACGGCGCGTTCTGCTATATAGGCTTCCGCCACAGCTTATGTCACGGCTGGTCGGCAGGCGTTATACAGTTCATCAAAGAAGAGTGCGTTTAAAGCTAAAACGGATAAAAAAACACAAAAAAATTGAAACTTGGTACGAAAAACGAGCCATAAACGGCTCGTTTTTCGTTTTTTAGCGCAAAAGCGGCGTTAAAAAAAATAAACACCCTAAAAAGATGAAATTTTAAAGCGTTTATTTGCAATTTTAAAGTATTGCAAAACAAAAAAAACGTGATATAATGTTGTAAAATAGTTTTATTGTGGTTTTTTGTACCAAAATATAGATTTTTCATTGAAAAACATCTATTTTTTCAGAAAAAATCGAATAAAAAGCAAAAAAAGGGACGCGTCCCTTTCGTTTGTTACTCACAAACGAAAAAACGTTTATTAGGATAAAAAACAGAAGAAAATATATACGCTTTTCGTATATTGGATATAGATAAACTAAAAAAATTTTACACATCAACGGAGGTATGATGATGAAAAATTATGAAACTCTTGAGATGTCGATAATTATGTTTGAAAATGCAGACGTAATTACGACGTCGACTAGTGACAACGTCGAGGGTGCTCCTGACGGTTGGGGAGGTGTTTAAGTTATGAAGAAAAACACTAAAAGAAACTTAACAGCGTTATCACTGGTTGCAATGTTGTGTAGCGCTATTTTCGGCGCGGCGACTTTGATTCAGCCGAGCGTAGCGCGCGCGGAAACGACGCAGATTTATGAAACGCTTGACGGCTTTACGATCGAGTATACTGCATCTGTTCGTTCGACGGAACCGAACGGTATTCGTTTTGAAACGCAGATTGATTCTGCAACGAAAACGAAGATTGACGGTCTTATTAGCAACGCATCCTACGGTACGTTGCTGATTCCTGCTGACATGTTGGGTGCGGCTGAATTGACGCACGAAACGTCGATGATTTTGGATATCAAGACGAAGAACTGGCAGGACGACGATATTTCGGACGGCTCGATTTCGTACACCAGCGTTTTGGCTGGTAAGAAGCACGTAGACGGCACGTTTAGCAATCTGTCCGAATCGTACTACAACCGTCCATTGGTGGCTCGTAGCTACGTAACGGGCAAAGACGGCTCGGGGAACACCGTCACCTATTACACCGAAAATACGGCTGTAAGAAGTATCGGTTACGTTGCGTATATGGCAATGATGAACGGTAGTACGAGTGACCTGCTTTCCAAGATTGTAAACGGCACGAACGAAACGAACGGTACGGACGTAGAAGTCGTATTCGACACAACGCAGCAGATTGCGTACACGGAAGACGTAGGTAGCGGCGTTGCAATCGTTTATAATAACGTTAAAAAATCGACGGATAAAGCTATCGCGTTTAAAATCGGTGGCGTTGTCGCTTCTTTGGAAGAAGTTTCCAAATATTGTAAAAATATTTCCATAGAATATACGACGTCCTCGCCCAACGTTATTTCCGTTGACAACGCAACTTCGACGTTGACGGCAGTATCGAGCGGTTCGGCGACGATTGGCGCTACGGTTACTTGGGAATTCCAAGGCAAAGAATACGAACAGACCGTGAGCAAAACGATGAGCACGGACGCTGCTGCGCCTGTTTCGGATTATAAAATCTTAATCAGCGAAGCTGCGGCGGCTGCTAAGCTCAACTCGCAGACGGTTTATAACCCTGCGAAGAGTGCAGACGCATTTAATGCATATTATAACGCGTATGAAAAGACGGCTGCGTACAAATTCCAACAGATGGTAAGAGAGTCGACGGGCATTGAATTGCCTATCGTTACCGAAACGACGGCTGGTGGCAAGTACGTTTCTATCGGTGCTACGACGCTCGCTGACGGCATTGCGGTAGGTAGCGATAAAGAAACGGCGTCTACGGTGAAGATTGTAGACGGCAACGTAATTATCGTTGGTGCGACGCCGGTTGGTACGCTCTTTGGCGTGCAGGAATTGCTGTACGATTTAGTAGGCTACGAATTCTTTATGGAAAACACCTATTCGGTAAACGAACAGGTGGAAGTTGTTTTGAAAGCGGAAAAATCGTTTATTCCCGATATCGAAGCCAACGTAACGCAGGGCTATGAAGAAACGTACGGCGTTATGGACGATTATTCGATGCAGCTCTATAATAAAGATATTATTCCCGTTGGTACGACGGATGCAGACGACGAAGGTCCTTACGCATACGCTGGTATTGCGCACAACTCCACGTGGGTTGTGAACGACGGTACGTATAAGGCGACTGCCGGTTATAGTGGTTCGGCAAGCTATAAAGAGTGGTATGCAACGTATAAGAAGTATGGTTTTTTGACTTATTACCATACGATACCTAACGTATATTATGGTGGCGTAAACAGTGGGGAAAATCAGAACGTTCCGGGCTTTGCAAATACAACCGCAGAAACGGTTGCGGCAGAGCTTTGTTATACGGCGCACGGTAGCACCGACGCAACGACGGGCAGACCTGCTATGATTGAGAAAGTAGCATCGGCTATGTATGCCAAGATGCTGAAATTCCCTACGTTGACTCGCATTGGGTTCTCGCAAGCAGACCACCGTATTTGGTGTGAATGTGATTCTTGTAAGGAGCAAGGTAATCCTTCGGATAACTTGTTGGAATTCTTGCTCGACGTAGCGGCATCGTTGAAAACCAAGCTTACTGATGCAGGGGACGCTCGTAAGGATGCCTTTAAAATCAGCACGCTGTTCTACCATATGACGCATCAGCCGCCTAAGAATACGGCAAACTACGCGACGAAACTTTCCGCATATATGAAACATATCGAACCGTGGCTTGCTGAAACGGCGGTAGACTACGTAGATCCTTTGGCTGAAACGTTGAACAATAATAGCCAAAACAACTGGAATACAACTGTTTACGGTTACAATAAGACTTGGGGTGAGCTTGCTAATAATTATGGTTCGGATGTGCTCCTTTGGGTATATTATGCGAACACGACCAGCTTCTTTATTCCTCTTGACACGTTTGACGCAATCCGCGGGAACTATGCTGCTGCTGCGGATTGGGGCGTAGATTACGTATTCAACCAAATGATGGGTTCCCGTCAGACGTGGGCTCGTTTCAAGCAGTATTTGATGTCCAAATTGGCTTGGAACGCAAATCCGACGGATGATGTATGGAACGGTTGGTATGATGAATATTTCGCAGGCGCATACGGTCAAGGCGCAACGCAAATGCGTAACTATTTCAATGAATGGAACACCTGGACGGATAATAATATCGATAATTATCGTAGAGATGATGATTGGAGTACCACGGCTGAAGGAACTGCATCCATTGCCGTCGACGTGAGAGATTGGTCTACCACCACGGATAGCAAAGGTCTTAAAGCAACGACGTTAGAAAGCTGGATTTCTTGTATGGATGCGGCTATTGCGGCTTTGGATAAGAACGATCCGAAATACGAAACGTATCGTAAAAATATTATGTTGGAAAAGCTGACGCCGATGTATCTTCTTATGTGGATGCATGACGGCTATACGCCCGTAATAGATGAGAACTATGATTGGTTGATTGATCCTAATCAAGTTGGTACGTTTGCTTCTACTACGTACGTACAAAAATACGGCGCGGAATTCTTGGCTTGGATAGAAAATTGGGGTATTCCCTACGACGGCGAAGGTACTTCGCGTGTTTTGGATCCTTTCTTGAAGGCGATTGACTCGTACGTGGATAAAGGAACGATTTCTACCAATAAATTGGTTGAAGAAAAACAGAGCTTGAATAAGAGCGCTGCTACTACGCTTTCTAACGTATTATTGGCAGACGGCACGTATACGCTGTCGGGCGCGCTGAGCGGCACGGTAACGGCAACGAACGGCGTTGTAACGCTGAATACGAGTACGCTTGCTACCGGTGTAACGCATTCCATTACGTTCACGAATGATGCAACGGGTTCGACGGTTACGTTCTCGAATGTTGTTGTAAGCGACGTACTTGCAGGCACGGCTGGTCCAGTAGACGGTGAGAACGGCTATTATACGATTGATAAGCTGTATTTCGCTGAATACGGCAAGACGGAAGCAACGTTGGCGCACGGCATATTTGAAAAGGGTGCGTACACGGCGACGGCTAATGGTATTGATACGGCAGCGACGCTCTTCGTGGCTGGTAAGATGGCGGTGAACGTTGGCGCAATGAACGTTGGTGAAACGTGTCAAGTTACCGTTGTTGACGAAGATAATAATACGTACGTCTTCACCGTAGTTTGTGCGAGATTTATTAGAACGGCGCAAGAGTTGAAAGATCTCGGCGTCGGCGGTAGAGTAGTAGGTGAAACGGTATGGGGTAATGGTAACTCTGATACCGTAGGCAACGACGTAACAGGCTACTATGCGCTTGCAAACGATATCGATTGTACGGGCGTAGTATTTGCGGCTGGTTACAATAGAAGTCAATCCTTCTTCAAGGCAACGATTGACGGTAACGGCTATACGCTGTATAACGTAACCGTAAACGAAGGCGGTCTCTTCGGTGGTATGAGAGGTGCGACCGTTCAGAATATGAAGTTTGAAGACTTGTCTTACGACGATACCACTGGTCAGACTTATGGTGAAAGCTGGAGTAACTACACGGCACTCTTTGCACATCAAGCAATCAATTCGACGTTTAAGAATATCGAAATTAGCGTGAAGAAAGCTATCACGTATACGACGAATTACGAATTGTTAGAAGGTTTGTTCGTTGCAAGTACAAACCAAAACAACGTATTCGATAATATCGTTGTAAACGCACACGGTCTCGACCTTGTAACGGCGCTTGGTAGCAACCACGTTTCGCCTATTTATAGAAACGTTATTATTAGAGCAAACAGCGTTGCGGCAATCGGCTATACGAGTAGCGAATACGCGGTGGACGAGAAGAACAGTGCTATTAGAGATGAAAAAAATCAATGTATTCAGAATACGACGGACTTGATGACGGCATGGCCTGCAGGCGTTACGTATGAACAGACTACGGCTGCTAAGAAGTTCACCATCACGAACGAAGTAACGACGGTTGGTGCAGGGGATTCGATTGCGATTACGACGAGCAACGATGCTATGAGCTATACCTACGCTTTGGCGGAATACGTAGGCGGTGTAACGATTGAAGGCAATAACGTATGTGTTGACGCATCGGTATTGACGGATACGAAGATTACGGTACGCGTTACGGAAAATACGTCTGGTTGGACGCAAGAAATCGTGCTTACGGTGGTTAAGTCGGCTATCAATTTGAACACCGAGCTTACGATTGAAACGTATAACAATACGACAATCACGTTGCCCGCTGGTTATGAAGGTGACGTCAACGCGATTGTGGTAGGCGATTTCTTACTGTATAGCAGAGTGAACAACGTCGGTAGCATTGAAAACGGCGTGCTTACGGTAGACGCTATGCCTGCAAAACAGGCTGACCTTGGCGAAGGTAAAGATTTCATCATCGATACCACTAAGGGCATCTATAAGGCAACGGCGAACGTTTACACGTTCATCATTAACACGGTAGAAGAACTCGATATGTGGCAGAGCGTTGCGGCAGATAACTCTGTAAAGGCAGAGCTTTGTTTAGAAGAACAAAAGAAAGCAGTGCTTTCGGGCTATATCGTACTCGGTGACGATATCGCGTACAACAAGGCTTGGACGCCTATTCTTAACTTTGGCGGCATCTGGAACGTATTGGATAAGTCTGGCGGTATCGGCAGCACGGTAGTAGACAATCCTAAGGCAATCTTTGAAGATTGGGGTGCTGGTAAAGCGGCTGGTTTCCAAGGCGTATTCGACGGTAAAGGTCATAGCATTGACGGTATGACGATTAACGGTCAGTACAGCGGTTTCATTATTACGATGGGCGTTAACGGTATCGCGAAGAACGTAGCGTTTACGAATTTGACGGTTGGCTCCGAGGCTGGTTTGTTTGAACGTGGCGGCAACGGCGGTCTTGTTGAAAACGTATATATCGAATTGAAAGCAATGGGCAACGGCGTTTCTAATAACGCAACGAAGTTGATTAGTATGCAAGGTCATGGCCATACGAACGTGAAGAACATTATCGTCAACGTAACGAATTGCGATTTCTCGACGTCTGAATATCTCTATACGATGAACCTTGCTCACGTAAGCGCTGAAAACGTATACGTAATCGATAGAGACGTTCTTGAGTTCCAGAAAGCAAACTTTACAACGAGCACGGCTCCTTCTGCGTTCTTGAATTTCGACATGAACAACGACAAGGGCGGCAAGTTCGCAACGGTAGGCGATTTGCTTGCAGACGCAACGCACGGCGCAGTCGTATCTTCGCTCGGCGGCTACTGGAGCGTAGTAGACGGCAGATTGTACTTCGGTGACGTCGAAATCATCGAAGCGGCCGCAAAGGTATTCGATGACACCGAATACGTGAACGATGTCAACCACCAGATCACGTTCGAAAACGAAGCGTTCACGGAAGGCAGTGTTTGGACGATGAGCGTAGAAGGCGTTGAATCCGAAGTTACGGTTCAAGCGGCAGGCGAATTGACGGTTACGCTTGACACGATGGCAATCAATGCTGAGACGACGGTAGTCAACTTCACGTCTGGTACGACGGTGCTCATCTTTACCAACGTTCACATCGTTACGTATATCAAGACGATGGCAGACATCAAAGCAATCGCTATGGGTGGAAACAACACCACGGCAACCTCACACCGTTATGGTAATTACATGCTTGCAAACAACATCACGTTTGAACACGTAGGTGATGGCTCTGATATCATTGCGGCAGGTTATCACGCCGCAGGTTCTGGCGAAAATGCACACAAGTTCTACTTTAAGGGTGTATTCGACGGTAACGGCTTCACGATTGACAATATGCGCGTATCTGACGGCGGTATCTTCGGTTATGCAGACGGCGCAACGATTAGAAACGTTATCTTGACGAACGTACACTTACTTGATACGATTCCTGCGGGTATTTCGGCGCAGAACGGTGGCTATGCGGCAATCTTGGCGTATACGGCTCCCAGATCTACGTTCGAAGATATCCAAATGACCATTGCAAGCTCTCCCGCAAGCGTATGGACGTGGAAGAGAGACGGTTTGTTCGTATGTAGCAACAGTAGTGCTGGGGCGACCTTCCGTAATATCACGGTAGACGCAAGCTATATCGAATTGAAGACCTTGTTGGGTACCCACTATACTGAAAACAGCGTATATGAAAACGTTCTTATTAAGGCGGCGAACTACGCGGCAATCGGTTATACGGCTGACTCCTATTTGAACGGCGTTCAGAATACGGAGGCAATGCTGACGGAATTCCCTGCAGGCGTAACCTTTGAAAAGGTAGTGCACGTAGAAATTCCTAATCAACCTATGAATGCAAGCATGGAAAAACTCTCGGCATATACGGGCGACGAAACGGCACTCGGCTTTGCAGAAGGCGCTAACGTATTCGAAGTCGTTAACTCGAATCAATGGAACGATAGAATCGTCTTCCCTGCAGATTCGGATACTTACGACTACGTAGAATTCGACGTTGTACCTGGTGCTAAAACGGCTGCGTTTACGGCTTGGCCTTCTAACGGGAACGGCACGCAAGGTAGTATGGGTATCTACGGTGCGCAGATGAACACAGCTGACGGGTTGGTAAGAACGATTCAGGTATGGGATGCAAACGGCAATACGTTTGCGGCGCAAGACAGGGGTGGTTTTGCAGCAAATACGTTCTATACGATTCGTATCTGCTTCGTAGAAGGCGAAACGGTGAAATACGTTCACTTCGGTACGGGTACGCTGCAGACCTACTACGTATCCAATGCAAGATGGGGTACTGTTGACGTAGAAAACGACGTATACGACAATACGACGGGTACGCTCCTTCCTAAATACGAAGGCGACGTAACGGCGCTTGGCTTTGACGCAGGTTCTGTCGTAACGTCGGTAACGATTGATAACGATTGGTCCGACCGCATCGGTATCAACGGCAATATCAAGTACGACTTCGTAGACGTAGAATTTGCATTTAGCAGTGCAGGCGTTGCACGCAACCTCTGCCTGTGGATGTACGGCACTGACTCAACGATTCTTACTGGTAACTACATTGCAACGACGGCTGGCGGTACAACCTCCAACGCATCTGAAAGAACGATTCAGGTATTCAACGTAGACGGCAGTGCAGTTACGGAATCGACGTTCGTTACCAATAAAGTATACGTATTGCGCGTATATCTCAACGGTGACGCGTCCACGTTTGCGGTAAGTACTAGTGGCGCTTCGGAAGCATCTACTTCGGTTCTTTGCATTGGCGATATCACTTTCGGTAACGAAGTTGCGCTTAGCGACACGGTAGTAATTTCGGTTGAAGACGGCACGTTCACGTTGCCCGACGCAATCGAAGGCACGATTAAATCTATTATGGTTGACGGTGTTGTTGTCTATGACAGCAATACCGGCAGCCTCAACGGCAAGGACGTTGCAATCGACGTTGCATTGACGGCGGGTGTAGGTAAAGTCCTCACCGTTATCACGGACAGTGATACCTACGTTATGTCGGCAACTGTTAAAGTTCCCGACGTTACGGGTGTTGCAATTCAAAACACCAGCAAGTTAGATTTGACCGCATACGACGGTGATACGACGGCGATGGGATTCAAATCTGGCGATAAAGTTTACGAAATCACGTCTGCTGACCTTTGGTCGGATAGAATTCTTATCCCTGCAGATTCGGATGTTTACGACTACGTAGAATTCGACGTATATCTTAGCACGAGGATACCTTGCTTTACGGCTTGGCCTTCTAACGGGGACGGCACGCAAGGTAGTATGAGTATCTACGGTGCGCAGATGAACACAGCTGACGGGTTGGTAAGAACGGTTCGGGTATGGGATGCAAACGGCAATGCCTTCGTAGATCAATATACTGGTGGTCTTGAAGCGAACACGTTCTATACGATTCGTATCTACTTCGTAGAAGGCGAAACGGTGAAATACGTTCACTTCGCTCCGAACACGGCACAGACCTACTATCTCTCCAGCGCAAGATGGGGCAAGGTAGCCGTAGAAAACGACGTATACACGGGGGCAACTGGCGCGCTTCTTCCTAAATACGAAGGCGACGTAACGGCGCTTGGCTTCGACGCAGGCTCTGTTGTGACGCAGGCAACGATTACAGATGGTTGGAACAGCCGTGTAAGAGTAAACGCCAACATTAAGTACGACTACGTAGACGTTGAATGGTCGTTCACGGGTAACCGTGGAATCGGTTCGCTTTGCGTATGGATTTACGGTACGAATGGCGCCGTTATCACTGGTAACTACAACGTTACTGCTAACGGCGGTACGCCTGCAAATAATGCGACAGAAAGAACGATTCAGATTTTCGATACGAATTACAATGCGGTTGGCTCGTTTGAAAAAGATACGGTATACATCTTGCGTGTATATCTCGACGGCAACGCATCTTCGATTGCGGTAAGTACGTTTGATACCAGTGCAGACAACTCGGCAATCTTGAACTTCGGCGATATCACTTTCGGTAACGCATACGAATCGGATGAATACGTCATCCTTGAAACGAAAACGGCTTCCTATACGTTGCCTGACGTTGTTGAGGGTAATGTTAAGAAGATCGTTGTAAACGGCGTTACGATTTACGACGAAAATACCGGCAGCCTTAGCGGCAAGGATGGTACGTACGACGTAGATATCACGGTTGGTACCGTATACGAAATGGTAATCTATACCGAAGAAAACAACATCTATTTCTTTAACACGATCGCTGCTAACGAGATTATTACGACGGCAGACGAACTCAGAGCGCTCGGTGTGGGCGGCATGGTGAACACGGATATTACGGCAAATATTACTGGGTACTACGTACTTGGTAACGACATCGAAATTGTGCATCAGGACGATTTTACCGACGTATTTGCGGCAGGCTATCCTAAATCGGGTACGTTCTACTTCAGCGGCACGTTCGACGGTCTTGATCATACCATTCACGGTGTTCGCGTAGCCGACGGCGGTATCTTCGGTATGATGCGTAATGCTACGGTGAAGAATCTTAACCTCACTGGCGTACAGTATCGTCACGACGCTCCTGCGACGGTTACCAACCAGCAAGGTGGTTATAGAGCATTGTTCGCGTATGCAGCACCTAGCTCTACTTTCGAAAATATCTACGTTCAAGTTGTATATACGTCTGATACTTGGGATTGGAAGAGAGACGGTGTGCTGGTCAACACAAGTAGTTGGGGCGCAGCAACCTATCGTAACATTACGGTAGACGCGAGCGGTATTTAACTGAGAACGCTTTTGGGTATCGATTATTCGGATAGTAACGTATTCGAAAATGTTGTCTTCAAGGCAACGGGCTACGTGGCAATCGGTTATACGGGCGACTCCTACGGTGCGGGCGGCGTACAGAATACGGCGGCAATGCTGACGGAATTCCCTGCAGGCGTATCCTTTGAATTTGCAAACGGTTTGGTTGCACAAAACAATGGCTATGCATCGGATTACGTGGTTTACCAAGGTGACGTAACGGCGCTTGGTTTTGCTGAGGGTACGCGCGTTATCGAATCTGGTATTGATACGGCGTCTGGTTGGGATCCTGCTTATGCGACCCGTGCAAAAGTAGGCTACGTTGATACTAGCTACGACTATATGGATATTCAGTTCTCGGCAACCAAAGCAGGCGCAAGTTTCACGGTTTGGGATGGCGTTAACGCAAGTTATAGCGTTACGGCGACGACGGTTACTCCGTCTAAGGTAGAGTCGGCAAGAACGATTCAGATTTTTGACGCTAATGGCGATATAGTTTCGGCCCTTGAAGCAAACAAGATGTATACAATGCGTGTATATATGGTTGCGGCAAACGGCGACGGTATCAACAACTTCCAAATCACGTCTACCAATGCTGGTAAGCTCTACTTCGGTGACGTAACGTTCGGCAACGACATTACTGCTTGACGGTATGGCTGAAAACCCTATGACGGTTTACTTCGGTAAGGTCATTTTGGGGTAACGGACGTATAAAACAAACATAAATCGAATAAAATCGATTGGGTAAAAGCACCCGTCGGCGTAACAGCCGACGGGTTGTTTTTTATACGCTCGCAAATGTCGAAAAATGCGTTCGTCGCGTACATGGTAGGGGGATTTTTGCTTTTTTTAAGGATAAATTTCGTTTGATTTTTCTTTTTTGCGACATACTGTTTGCAGAAGGAGAAAGATAAATAATGAAAGAACTAATAAAAGAAGCGCAGGCGTTGCAAAAAACCTTGCTGCGGCATAGGCGCACGTTGCACGCGTGTGCGGAAACGGGCTTTGACCTAAAAAGAACGACAAACTATATCCGCGCGCAGATAGAGGCGATTGGCTGTGAAGCGAAGGATTGCGGCAGGGCAGGGTTGGTGGTGACGCTTGGAGGCGCTGAAAAGAGGTCGGAAGCGGACGCGGCGTTAAAAAAGGGTGCGTTTTTGTTGCGCGCGGATATGGACGCATTACCGATTGCCGAACGCTCCGACGAGCCGTTTGCGTGCGATAACGGTTGTATGCACGCTTGCGGTCACGATATGCACGCTGCAATGCTACTAGGCGCGGCTTTGCTATTAAAAAGGCGGGAACGTGACTTGCCGTGTGCGGTAAAGCTTGCTTTTCAGCCTGCGGAAGAACGATTAGAGGGCGCGAAAGATATGATAAAGTCGGGTTTGTTGCGTTCGCCGAAAGTAATAGGCGCGGTGATGCTACATGTGACGACGGGGGTGGAGCTGCCGACGGGTACGCTCGTGGTGCATAAGGGCGGAGTCAGCGCGCCTGCCGCCGACTATTTCCAAATCACGATAAAGGGCAAGGGTTGTCACGGCTCGACGCCGCACGAGGGGATAGACGCGCTCAACGTAGCGGCGCACGTGTTGCTTGCGTTGCAACAAATCCCGTCGAAAGAGCTGTCGTTATCCCAGCCTGCCGTCGTCACGGTGGGGAGATTGACGGGCGGAGAAACGGGCAACGCGATAGCCGATAGCGCGGTGTTAGAAGGCACGGTGCGTGCCTACGACGAGCCTACGCGCGAGAAAATAAAAAAGCGTATCGCAGAGATAGTCAAGCGGATAAGCGCGGCATTTAACGCGAGCGCAAAAACGGAATTTCCTACGGGGTGTCCCACTTTTATCAACAATCCCGAGCTTTCCGCGCGGCTCGTGGCAGGGCTAAAAGAAACGTTTGGACAAGACCGCGTATTACAAACGAACGCCGTTGGGGGCGGCTCGGAGGATTTTGCATACGTCAGCCACGAAACGCCGACGACGTTGATTGCGTTGTCGGCAGGGGAAAAGACGAAAGGGTACGTTTACCCTCTGCATCATCCGAAAGCGCGTTTTGACGAAGATGCGCTTTGGGTTGGTTGCGCGGCGTACGCCAGCGCTGTTTTTAGCCAAGCAATAAAAAATGATTGAATAAGAATATGGTAAGATCGCTGAGTTTTTTTGCCCAAACGCTTGACTTATGCTAAAGATTTTTAGTATAATAAAATAGTGACTGAAGGGGTATGAGTGCTTGGGGAAGAATGAAAAATAATAAAATTTTCACTTATTTGTGAAAACTGTTCAAAGAAAAGAAGATGAGAAAACTTTCGCTCGACCATTGCTTTTTTCGTTTTATTTTGGTATAATAGAAACGATAAGTGATGAGGGATTAGGCGAAAAGGACGAAAGAAAAAACGGAGAGGTCGCTGTATGAAACACGTTGCTAGCAGAAAAAGAACCAGCCTGTCGCAGGCGGTTTTGACGCGCAACGCCCTGAACGGGCTGGGTTTTGTCACGGAGAAAAACGCGGTTTTTTCCGTTAAAATAGGATAAATACGAGGAGTGCAACCTGTCGTTGCACTCTTTTCTTTACGGTAAAAATTTTAAGGAGAGTATACATATGAGCAAAGTCGGTATTTTAATGGGTAGCAAATCGGATTTCGACGTGGTAAAACCCGCCGTGTCCATTTTGAAAAAATTTGGCGTAGAAACGGAGGTCCGTGTCATTTCCGCGCACCGTACGCCTGACGAGGCACACGAATTTGCGGCGAACGCAAAAAAGAACGGTATGGAAGTTATTATTTGCGCGGCAGGTAAAGCGGCACATTTGGGCGGCGTGATTGCGGCGCTCACTACGCTTCCCGTAATCGGGTTGCCCGTAAAGACGGATATGATGGGTGGCTTGGATAGTCTGTTGTCTATCGTGCAAATGCCCTCGGGGATTCCCGTGGCAACGGTGGGCGTGAACGGCGGCGAAAACGCAGGTCTGCTCGCTTTGCAAATTTTGGGTATCAAATACCCCGAAATTGCGGCGCAGCTCGACGATTATAAAAAAGCAATGCAAGATAAAATCAACGCAGACGACAAAGCGCTGCAAGAATTGCTCTAAGGAGCGGAGGGTTTTAGTAAAATGGCAGTATTTGGTATTTTCGGAACGGAAACGGCAAACGTTGCGTCCAGCGTTTATTACGGGCTGTATGCCCTGCAACATCGCGGTCAGGCGTCCACGGGTATCGTGGTGAACGACGACGGCGTATTCCACGCCTATAAAGATTCGGGACTGGTCAACGAAGTATTCACGCCGAACGTTTTAAAGGGCTTGGGGCTTGGTCAAATTGCTGTGGGGAACGTGCGTTACGGTACGTCCGACACCAAAGACCGTATCAATGCCGAGCCTATTGTCGTCAATCACAGCAAAGGCAAATTGGCGATTTCGTTGGACGGTAAGCTCGTCAACGCGGCGGACTTGAAACGGGAAATGGAAATGCAAGGCTTGATTTTCCATACGGGCAACGACGCTGAAATCATTTCCGCCGTCATCATCAAAGAACGTATTACTTCGTCCTCGATAGAAGAGGCGGTGGGGCGCGCAATGAACAAACTCAAAGGCGCGTATTCGATTATAATTATGTCCCCGCAAAAGCTGATTGCCGTGCGAGATCCTCGCGGTATGCATCCGCTTTGCTACGGTCAGCGTGACGACGGCGAATACGTTATATCCAGCGAAACGTGCGCGTTGAACTCTGTTGGCGCAACGTATATTCGTGATATTGCGCCAGGGGAAGTAATCGTCTTTACGAAAGAGGGGATTCGTTCGATTAAAGACCATTGCGATAAAGAGAGCGAACGTCTTTGCGTGTTTGAATATCTGTACACGGCAAGACCGGATTCGGAGATAGCCGGCTGTTCGGTACATTTGGCTAGAAAACGTGCAGGCGCGTTCCTTGCCAAGGCGCATCCCGTCGAGGCGGACGTTGTAATCGGCGCGCCCGATTCGGGTATCGACGCGGCAATCGGGTACGCAGAGGAATCGAAGATTCCCTACGGTTTGGGGCTGATTAAAAATAAATATATCGGCAGAACGTTTATCGATCCCGGTCAAAACGTGCGCGAGGATAAGGTGAAGATAAAGCTCAACCCCGTTGTGGAAACGGTGAAAGGTAAACGTGTCGTGCTCGTAGACGACTCGATTGTAAGAGGTACGACGATGGTGCGCGTGGTAAAGCTGTTGCGCGACGCAGGGGCTACGGAAATACATATCCGCTCGTCCGCGCCCGCTTTCCTCAATCCTTGCTACTATGGCACGGATATCGCGTCGAGGGACGTTTTGATTGCTTGCAATCACACGACAGAAGAAATGGCGCGTATTTTCGGCGCAGATTCGGTAGGGTTCTTGCCTTTGGAGGACGTGTTCAAGCTGGGCGCGTCGGGTACTTGTAAAGGCTATTGCGCGGCGTGCTTTAACGGCGATTATCCCACGGAAGAGCCTACGCCTATGGACGATAAGTACGATCAGAAGATTACAAAAAATAAAAACTAAAAGAAAAATAAAATTTGGAGAAGATATATTATGGCGATTTCCTACAAAGACAGCGGCGTTGACGTAACGAGAGGTTACAAAGCCGTAGACCTTATGAAAAAACACGTAAAATCCACCTATAACGAAAACGTTATCGGGGATTTGGGTTCGTTTGGCGGTTTCTTTTCAATCGCAGGAGAAAAGATGGAAGAACCCGTTCTCGTTGCGGGTACGGACGGCGTTGGCACGAAGCTGAAATATGCGTTCTTGCTCGAAAAACACGACACGATCGGTATTGACGCCGTAGCTATGTGCGTAAACGATATCGTATGTCAGGGCGCAAAGCCTTTGTTCTTCCTCGACTATTACGCTTGCGGCAGACTGTATCCCGAATCGGAAGCGGAAGTGGTAAAAGGTATCGCAGAGGGCTGCCGTCAGGCAGGCTGCGCGCTGATTGGGGGTGAAACGGCGGAAATGCCTGGTTTCTATCCCGACGGTGAATACGACCTTGCCGGCTTTGCCGTAGGTATCGTAGACAAGAAAAAGGTTATCAACGGCAAAAATATCGTGCCTGGGGACGTGTTGATTGGTTTGAAATCGACGGGCGTACACTCCAACGGCTATTCGCTCGTTCGTAAGTTGTTTGGCGACGAGGACAAAGCGGCGCTTAAAAAATACGACGAAGAGCTGGGTGCAACGGCGGCGGAAGTGCTGTTAAAGCCCACGAAGATTTACGTAAAGAGTATTCTTTCGCTCATTGAACAGGTGGACGTAAAGGGTATCGCGCATATCACGGGCGGCGGCTTTATTGAAAATATTCCCAGAATTTTGCCCGAGGGTGTAGCGGCGGAAATCGATAAAAATTCGTACGAAGTACCGCCCGTATTCAAAGTAATGCAAAAGCGCGCGGAAATCACCGACGAACAGATTTACAATACGTTTAATATGGGTATCGGTATGATCGTATGCGTAGCGCCTGAAAACGTAGACGCGGCAATGGCAGCGTTGACGGCGAGCGGTGAAGACGTAGTCGTCGTTGGTAAGACGGTGGCAGGCAAAGGCGTTATTTTGAAATAAGAGCGGCGTTAAAAACACACGCTTGAAAAGGATATAAGCAAAATGAAAAAAATAGCAGTATTCGCATCGGGCGGCGGCACGGATTTTCAGTCCGTTATCGACGCAAACGAACGGGAAAACTTTTGTGAAATCGCGTATTTGGTAGCCTCAAAACCGACTATCGGCGCGATTGCGCGCGCTGAAAAGCACGGCATACAGCCTTTGGTGTACGATAAAACGAAAGAGACCAAGGACGAATTTTACGCGCGCGTAGCGGCGACGCTGAAAGAGAGCGGCGTGGAATATATCGTTTTGGCAGGTTGGCTTCTCGTCGTGCCTGCGGCGTTTATTCAACAATTCGAGGGGCGCATTATCAATATTCATCCCTCGCTGATTCCCTCCTTTTGCGGTATGGGTTATTACGGCCTGCACGTACACGAAAAGGCAATCGAATACGGCGTAAAGCTCAGCGGTGCGACGGTGCATTTCGTTGAGGCGGACGTGGACGGTGGCGCAATCATTATGCAACGCGCCGTACCCGTAGAGCCAGACGACACCCCCGAAACACTGCAACAGAGAATATTGAAAGAGGAACATCAAATGCTGCCGCAATGCGTACGCCTTTTGTGCGAGGGCAGAGTGCAAAAAGAGGGCAGAATGGTAAGAATTTTGGCTGAATAAGCGTATGGATATCCTCATAGAAATTTTTTTGGAGATATACTTAGAGCTGATGTTTCTAATCGTACCCGAAGAAAAACGCAAAAGAAAGCACCGAATAATCGTAGGAATCCTTGCTATCGTGGAGTTAATCGGTTTGTTTGCATTGCTCATTTGGGGTTGTTATCTTATTGAGGATAAGAAAACGCCGTGGGGCTGGTTGCCGCTGATAGGGGTAATCGTTTTGTCGATTGCACAAATAGTGACGGGTATTATCTTGTATTTTAAGAGAAACAAAAGAGATTAAGAATAGAACGGAGAACGAAAAATGAACGTTTTAGTAATAGGGAACGGCGGCAGAGAACACGCCGTAATACAGGCACTGGCAAAGTCGCCAAAAGTAAATAAAATTTACGCTATGAAAGGCAACGCAGGCATTGCGGAGCTTGCCGAGCTTGTCAACGTCGATTATTGCGACGTGAAAGCGGTGGGCGATTGGGTAGACGCGCATAAAGACGTGGATTTCACCGTCGTCACCCCCGACGATCCGCTCGCGCTTGGGCTTGTGGACGAACTCGAAAGCCGTGGACATCGCGCTTTCGGACCGCGTAAAAACGCCGCGATTATTGAGGCGAGCAAAGCGTTCTCCAAAGAACTTATGAAAAAATATAATATCCCTACGGCGAAATACGAAACCTTTTCCGATTACGAAGCGGCAAAGGCGTACGTGGATACCTGCGATATCCCCGTCGTGTTAAAGGCGGACGGGCTTGCGCTGGGCAAAGGCGTGCTTATCTGCACGACGCGCGAAGAGGCGCAGGACGGCTTGCGGGAAATGATGCTCGATAAGAAATTCGGCTCGGCAGGCAACAAAGTCGTCGTGGAAGAATTTTTGGTCGGGCCTGAGGTGTCCGCTTTGGCGTTCACGGACGGCAAGACGATAAAGCCTATGATTACGAGCTGCGATCACAAACGTGCACTCGATAATGACGAGGGCTTGAATACGGGTGGTATGGGTACGTTTTGTCCCGCTCCGTTCTTTGGCGAAAAATCGGCAAAGGAAGTGATGGAAAAGATAATGCTGCCTACCATGTACGCGATGAACGCAGAAGGACGTACCTTTAAAGGCGTGTTATACTTCGGGCTGATGAAGACGAAGGACGGGTATAAAGTGATTGAATACAACTCCCGTTTTGGCGATCCTGAAACGCAGGTCATCTTGCCTATGCTCAAAACCGACTTGATGGAAATTTTCGAGGCGGTGGTAGACGAACGCTTGGACGAGGTGAACGTGGAATGGGAAGACGGCGCGTGCGTGTGCTTGGTGCTCGCAAGCGGCGGTTATCCCGAAAAGTATGAAAAAGGCAAAGAAATCACGTTTGGGGATTTGGATAGCGACGTTGTGTTGTGCCATGCAGGTACGGCGGAAAAGGACGGCAAAATCGTGACGAGCGGCGGCAGAGTGCTCGGCGTGTGCGCGAAAGGCGCGGATATCGAGGCGGCGCGGCAAAAGGTGTACGCGAACGCGAAGAAGATTAGCTTTGACGGTATGTTCTATCGTAAGGACATCGGCATTAAATATAAAGACGTAGTAAAAGAGTAAGGAAAGCGAGGACGGATATGATTTACAGAATTTTCGTAGAAAAGAAAGATAACGTACAGGCAAGAAAAGAGGCGGCGGATATCAAGACGCTGCTCGGTATTGATACGGAAGATTTTCGTTTGGTGCTCCGTTACGACGTAGAGGGGCTTAACGAGGACGAACTGAACGCAGCGATTCCCTCGGTGTTTTCCGAACCGCCCGTCGATCACGTGTATTTGGAAACGTTGGAAATCCCTTGCGGCTATAAGGCGTTTGCCGTTAGCTATCTGACGGGACAGTACGACCAGCGCGCGGACAGCGCGGCACAATGCGTACAGCTGTTGACGAAAAAATCCCGCCCGCTGATTAAATGCGCGAAAGTGTATATGGCGAAAGGCGTGACGGAAGCGCAGCTCGACGCGATTAAAAAACATATCATCAACCCCGTAGAAAGTGAAGAGGTTGGCTTTGAAAAGCCCGAAACCCTCGTTCGTGAAACGGTGGAAGGCGCGCCGATTGAGGACGTGAAAGGCTTTATCGCTATGTCCGACGAAGAAATCGCGGCGTATCATAAGAATATCGGCTTTGCTATGAGCGTTGCCGATCTCGCTTTCGTGCGCGATTATTTCAAGAAAGAGGGGCGCGATCCCAAGGAAACGGAGCTGAAAGTAATCGATACGTACTGGTCGGATCACTGCCGTCACACGACGTTCGCTACCGAGCTGAAAAACGTAAAGATTACGTCCGAAAACAAGGGCATTGAAAAGGCATATCATCTGTACGAGGAACTGTATAAAGAGCTGAACGGCCACCGTCCCGATAAATATCCTTGCCTTATGGATTTGGCGACGATTGCGGCGAAAAAGCTGAAAAAGGACGGTAAACTCGACAATCTCGATATTTCCGACGAAATCAACGCTTGTTCGATTCAAATTGAGGCGGAAATCGACGGCAAGAAAGAACAATATCTCGTTATGTTCAAGAACGAAACGCACAACCACCCGACGGAAATCGAGCCGTTCGGTGGCGCGGCTACCTGTCTTGGCGGCGCAATCCGCGATCCGCTGTCGGGTAGAACGTACGTATACCAAGCTATGCGTATCACGGGCGCGTCCGATCCCAGAGAAAAACTGGAAGACACGTTGGCAGGCAAGCTTCCTCAGCGTGCGATTACGCAGCGTGCGGCGGCAGGGTTCTCCTCGTACGGCAACCAAATCGGTCTTGCAACGGGTATCGTTGACGAAGTATATCACGAGGGGTATAAGGCAAAGCGTTTGGAAACGGGCTTCGTCGTTGGCGGCGCACGTAAGGAAATGGTATACCGCGAAGCGCCCAAGGCAGGCGACGTGATTATTCTGCTCGGCGGTGAAACGGGGCGCGACGGCTGTGGCGGCGCAACGGGTTCGTCCAAGGCGCACGATTCGCACTCGGTAGAGACCTGCGGCGCGGAAGTGCAGAAAGGTAACGCTTTGACGGAAAGAAAATTACAGCGTTTGTTCTTGAATAAAGAAGCAACGCGTAAAATTAAGAAATGTAACGACTTTGGCGCGGGCGGTGTTTCCGTTGCCATTGGCGAGCTGGCAGACGGCTTGAATATCGATTTGGACAAAGTGCCTAAAAAATACGAGGGCTTGAACGGTACGGAATTGGCGATTTCTGAATCGCAAGAACGTATGGCAGTCGTTGTAGACGCGAAAGACGTCGATGCGTTTATCGCGCTTGCGGCGGAAGAAAACCTCGCGGCTACGCCCGTTGCCGTCGTCACCGATACGGGCAGAATGAAGATGTTCCTCAAAGGCGAGGCAATCGTGGACATTTCCCGTGACTTCCTGAATACCAACGGCGTAAAGCAGGAAACGAACGTAGAAATCGACGATAAAAAGACGACGTGGTTTGATAAAAAGAGCGGCGTGAAATTTGCCGAAGAAACGAAGAAGATTATTTCCGACCTCAACGTTTGCGCGAAGAAAGGCCTTAGCGAAACGTTCGACTCGACGATTGGCGCGCGTACGGTGTATATGCCTTGGGGCGGTAAGAAGCAGTTGACTCCGGCAATCGCTATGGCGGCGAAAATTTGTGGCGGTGAAACGGACGTTTGTACGGTATCCGCGTACGGCTATTCGCCTTATCTTATGGAAACTAGCCCGTTTATCGGCGCTATCTATTCCATCGTGGCGTCAGTGTCCAAGGTCGTCGTGACGGGAGCGAAATATAGCGACGTGCGTTTGACGTTGCAGGAATTCTTCCAAAGAATGACCAGAGAAGCAAAGGTGTGGGGCGTTCCCACGTCCGCGCTCCTTGGCGCGGTATACGCGCAGATGGGCTTGGGGCTTGGTGCAATCGGCGGCAAGGACAGCATGAGCGGTACGTTTGAAAATATCCACGTACCTCCTACGCTCATCTCGTTCGCGCTTGCGCCTGCAAAGGCAAGCGAGCTGATTACAAACGTCTTGAAAGGAGGCGAAAAGCTCTATTATATCCCCGTGCCCAAGGATGAAAATTCCGTTCCCGATTTCGAGGGTTTGAAGAAAGTTTACGAAGAAGTCTATAAAAACATCAAGAGCGGCAATATTACGTTTGCCACGGTCGTGGAAAACGGCGGTGTTGGTGCGGCGGTTATCAAATCGGCGCTCGGCAACGGCGTTGGCGTGCAATTTGCAATGAGCGCAGACGAATTGTATACCGAGGGCTACGGCGATCTCGTCGTTTCGTTGAAGGACGACAGCGCGATTTGCAGCTGTATAAATAAGAAATACGTAGGGCAGGTATGCGGCGAAGCGTTCGTTTGCGGCAACGACAGCGTTGCTATCGACGGCGTTGAGAGCGCGTATATCGGCGCTTTGTCGAGCGTGTTCGCAGTCACCGCACCCGCGGACGGCGTTGCGGAAAATTGCGATTATACGTCGGGCGCGAAGTATACGAATATTGCGACGAAACTCGCAAAGCCGCGCGTGTTTATTCCCGTGTTCCCCGGCACGAATTGCGAGCTGGATACCGCGAGAAAGTTTATTCTTGCCGGCGCGGACGTAGAAACGGTAGTCGTACGCAACCGCAGCGCGCAGGATATCGAAGAGAGCGTTGAACGCATCGTTAAGGCGATTAAGAACGCGAATATTATCGCGTTCCCCGGCGGCTTCTCGGGCGGTGACGAACCAGACGGCAGTGGTAAATTTATCGCAACGACCTTCCGTAATCCGTATATTGCTGAGCAGGTGGAAGAATTGTTGAACAATCGCGATGGCTTGGCGCTGGGTATTTGTAACGGCTTCCAGGCGCTTATCAAGCTTGGTCTTGTGCCTTACGGCCACGTAACGGAAATGACGGCGAATTCGCCTACGCTTACGTTCAATAACATTTCCCGTCACGTTTCGACGGTGGTGGACGTTCGCGTTGCGTCCAATCTGTCGCCTTGGCTGTCCGCTTGTAAAGTGGGTGAGGTATACAAAGTGCCTGTATCCCACGGCGAAGGCAAAATCGTTGCGCCGATGGCAGAGCTTGAAAAAATGAAAGCAAACGGTCAGGTGGCAACGCAGTATGCAGACCTTTCGGGCGCGCCTACCATGACGTCGCCGTTCAATCCCAACGGCTCGATGTGGGCTATCGAGGGTATCACGTCGCCCGACGGCAGAGTGCTCGGTAAGATGGGACACAGCGAACGTATCGGCGAAAATCTGTATAAGAACGTCGAGGGCAACTTCGATATGAAGATTTTTGAAAGCGGCGTTCAGTATTTCAAATAATATCTAAAAAATCGTTAAATTTCAGCGGGAAAATACTATGATTGATATTCATACGCATATTTTACCACATATCGACGACGGCGCAAAGGACAGCCAAACTTCACTGGAAATTTGCCTCGCTGAGCTAGCACAAGGCGTTGATACCATTGTGCTCACGCCCCATTATTACGGTAAAAAGCGCAGTCCGCAGCAGTTTTTGGAAAAGCGAGCTGAATGTTTTGAACGGTTGCGTGAAAAACTGCCCGAGGGGCTTTCCGTACGGCTGGGCGCAGAGGTGCATTTTACGGGCTTGAATATGCCGAAGGCAGAAGAGCTTTGTCAGCTCGCGATAGAGGACACCAAATATATTTTGTTTGAGTTTCCTTTTACGACGCTGTGGACGAGGGATTTGTTTGACAAAGTGGGGGATTTTATCTACGATACGGGTTACACGCCCATTATCGCCCACGTCGAACGGTATCATGAAGTGCTGAAAAATCCCGCACTTGTATCCGATTTGGTGCATATGGGCTGTCTGATACAAGTGAATACGAGCGCGTTTTTGGAAAAGCCCACTAAAAAGTTCGCTTTGGCGTTGTTAAAACACAGCCTAGTGCATTGTTTGGGTACGGATACTCATAACGCAGGGGAGCGCGCGCCCGATTATGCGGCGGCGAAAGCGGTAGTGGAAGAGGCAGGGCTTGGCGAAAGCTGGAACGAAATACAGGAAAATATGCAAAAAATCCTCGTGGACGAATATGTGGAATTGTTTGAAACGAAACCCGTAAAGAAGATTTTTGGCGTATATATTTAAGAAATAGCAGTTTTTTTTGTTTGACAAACAGAAAAAAGTGTTACAATAATAATAGAAAAATAAATAAAAAGGAGAAAATAAAAATGGCTAAAATTACGGCGGATACCTTGATTGCAGATTGCTTGGAAATCAATCCCAACGCAGCGGAAATCTTGATGGGTGCAGGTATGCATTGCTTTGGTTGCGCAATGGCGCACGGTGAATCGGTTGCAGAGGCTGTTGCAGTTCACGGTGAAGATTTGGACGCGTTGCTTGCAAAGCTCAACGAAGGTTTGGAAGACTAAAAAAGAATATAAAAGGGCAGGGCATTGTTCCTGCCTTTTTTATCAAACGAAGGGGGCAGGTGTTTGATGAACGAGGAATATGGACGAAGAATAGAACGTTTTAGAGAGATTTTAAAAGAGGGAAACGCGGTGTTTTTTGGCGGCGCAGGCGTCAGCACGGAGAGCGGTATTCCCGATTTTCGTTCGACGGACGGTTTGTATGCGCAAGAATACGATTATCCGCCCGAAACTATGGTATCGCATACCTTTTTTACCTTAAAAACGGCTGAATTTTTTCGTTTTTATAAGAATAAAATGCTCTTTCCTAATGCAGAACCCAACGCTTGTCATTTGGCGCTGTCGCAACTGGAGAAAGAGGGGAATTTGTCCGCCGTGCTTACGCAAAATATTGACGGTTTGCATCAAAAAGCAGGCAGTAAAAAAGTGTTTGAATTGCACGGTAGCGTATGGCGGAATTATTGTCTGAAATGTAAAAAGCCCCATACCATGTACGAGGTTATTGCAAAAAACGGCGTTCCTACGTGCGATTGCGGCGGGGTGATAAAGCCCGACGTCGTGCTGTACGAAGAGCCGTTGGATAATGCCGTTTGGGCGGGCGCTCTTGGTGCTGTGAGAAAGGCGAATACGTTGATTGTTGGCGGCACTTCGTTGGTGGTGTACCCTGCGGCGAATTTGATAAGAGAATTTAACGGGGAGCATATCGTCGTAATCAACCGCACGCCCACGTCGGCGGACGAATTAGCGGAAGTGCTGTTTTCGGAGGATATCGGAAAAGTGTTCACAGACGTAATGCAAGGGTGGTAAAAAAGAATAAAAATTTTTTGCGTTTCACTTAAAAAACAGTTGATATTCCTAAAAAAATATGCTATACTACATAAGCAAAATGTGAAATGGCTCGTTGGTCAAGCGGTTAAGCCGAGCTGCCCGTTAAGGAAAGCATTGATAATGCTTTTTAGGGGCGAGTTAAGCGAAGGACGATAGGTAGCCCTGAGCGCGACTAAGCGCAAAGAACAGCTTTGCGCGCGACCACCATCCTCTCACGGTGGTATTATGGGTTCGCGCGAGCAACGCAGTTGCGACACTTTCCGAGGGTACCATTTTAAGGGTATCGGAAATTCCCGTACGATGCGGGACGAGAAAATAAATATGGTGAAATGGCCCGTTGGTCAAGCGGTTAAGACACCACCCTCTCACGGTGGTATCATGGGTTCGAGTCCCGTACGGGTCACCAAAAACGTATAATCCGAACCACATCTATTGGTTCGGAGTTTTTCTTTATTATACGAAAAAAAGCAATCAACTGAGTTAAAAAATATATTGACACAATTTTGCTTTTATTATATAATAACGAAGTAAAATAGGAGCATTGAAAACTATGAATATATTACTTCGCGGTTCATGGCAGACGGTCAACGTTGGCGATATTGCACACTCCCCTGCTGTTCTTGCCATATTAAAAGAAAAGTTTCCAAGCGCAAAAATAACGCTTTGGGCAAGCAGATTAAACGATTCTGTTAGAAATATGCTTAGCTCCCATTTTCCCGACGTTAAAATCGTGGAAGGAACTATTTCAGAAGGCAAAAAAGAACTCCTTACTGCCGTTGACGAGTGCGATTTTTTGGTGCACGCATCTGCTCCCTATTTCGTTGCGTATGAAGACGTAAAACAGTTTTACGAGAGAACGAACAAACCCTTTGGGTTGTTTGGGATTACTTGCGGTCCCGATTTTGCATTTGAGAATTTAGAGGAAGAAAAAAATCTGCTTGAAAAAGCGGCTTTTATCTATTACAGAGATTCCAAATCCCTTAAATACGCAAAAGAAAAGGGGATTTGCGCAAAAGTGATGGACTTTGGGTGCGACGGAGTGTTTGCGTATAACTTTACGGATACGATAAGGGCAGCACAAACCATGCAAAAATACGGATTGGAAACGGATAAGTTCGTTTGCTGTATTCCCCGAAATCGCTATACGCCGTATTGGGAAATTAAAGAGAGTGACGCCTACAACGCTGAACGTGACGCGTATAATAAGAAAATGGAAGAAACAGACCTTTTGCCGTTGCGTAAAGCCATTACCGAGATTGTAGAAAACACTGATCTCAAAGTTTTTATTTGCCCCGAAGATTGTTCGCAAATAGCGCTTGGGAAACGTGCACTTTACGAAAAATTACCACCGCAAATTCAGAAAAGAACGGTCGTGAAAGAAGAATTTTGGTTGCCCGACGAGGCTCTTGCCGTGTACAAAGAGAGTTGTGGGCTGTTTGGTTGCGAAATGCATTCGCCTATTATGTGTATAGGAAACGGAGTGCCTGCAATCGTAGCGCGTTGGCGTGAGCAAACAACGAAAGGGTATATGATCGAAGATATTGGTCTTTCAAATTGGCTTTTCAATTTTGATATAGAAGAAGAGCGCGAAAAGTTCCCGAAAGTGGTATTAGAAATGGTCACCGACGCGCAGCGTAGCCGTGAATACGTGCAAAGCGGACGAAGAAATGCATTGGCGACGTATGACCGTATGTGCGATGAAATAAAGAAATATTTGTAAAACACCCAACAAAGGTTCGATTTAGGTTGGTTAAGGGTCACCAGTAAAAAGCACAGGAAATATCCTGTGCTTTTTTGCTGTATATTCCCCGTACGGATTGACTTGAACTCATCGGGTTTGCGTGGGCAACGCAGTTGCGACACTTTCCGAGGGTTCCATTTTATGGGTATCGAAATTCCCATATGGGAACGATTAAAAATACACTTTTTCAATGAATTTAATAAAAAACGGTGGTATTTCGCAAGCAGATCAGCGCGAAAACCACCGTTTTTTTCGGTCTTTAAGTCGGTAAATCTGGTAAATAAAAGCGACTACACCAAAACCTAAGCGTCGCAGGCGCTTAGGTTTTGGTGTAGTCTTATGCTCGTGGGGGATAGGTACGCAAATTAAAGCGTTTTTTTGTATTCAGTGGGTGACATGCCTGTAATCGCCTTGAATTTGCGGCTAAAATAGTTTATATCGTAAAAACCTGTCCGCAAAGCAATTTCGCTGATACTAACGTCTTCTTTTTCTAAGAAAAGTTTCGCGTACATTATGCGGATCTCGTTGATATATTCAATAACGCTTTTTTGTGCGTTTTTCTTGAAAAAGTGCGCGAAATAAGAGGGACTCATATTAAAGTGAGCCGCTAAAGAACCAACGCTGAAATTTTCCGTATAATGCTCGTTTAGATACTCGATGATATGGTTGAAAGTGTCTAGCTTTTTAAATGTCTTTCGGTATTCTTCTTCTTGTAATACCGTTTTCGTGTGCCGTTCAAGTAATAATAAAAACAATTCGGAGGTGAGCCTTATTTGCTCCAAAGAATTGTGCGGGGTGGACTTTCCTGTTGAGACTAAATAAAGGCGTTCGAGCAGTTTTATACAATCTTCGTCTTCAATTATATTTTCAAAAACGATATAATCATTACCCATTAAGTTGTGAAAAAAGTTCGGATTAAACTGAAAACAGTAGAATCTTGACTCGAATTGCGAAACAATACCAGTGTGCAGTTCGTTGCCGTTTACGAGTATAATAGAGCCTTTTTTTACGGAATAACTTTGCAGGTTACAGGACGTTACCGCTCTTCCTTGCGTAAAGTATAGAATTTCAATGGCTTCGTGCCAATGAATTCTGCCGTTGGAGGTGTGATTTATAAGCTCTTTGATTTGTATGGGGTGATTGCCGAGCCGAAGCGACTCGTATTCTTGACGTACGTTCATAGTTGCTCCTTTTAAGAATTTACTAATATTGAGCAGTTTTGTGCTAGCATAGTGATTTTTCTATATGATACAATATAATAGAAGAAATGTCAAGGAGAAGTTAAAAAAAAATGAAAAAAATGATTACGGTTGTGCTAGTTGGAGCCGGTAATCGAGCCGACGTTTATGCATCTGTTTCTTTGCAATCCCCTGAAAAAATGAAAGTCGTAGGGATCGTGGACCCCGATCCGATACGTAGGGAATTGATGCGCGAGCGCTATAACGTTCCCGTAGAAAACTGCTTTGAAGACGTATCAGAGTTTGTCAAACGTGAAAAATTTGCAGACGCTGTCATTAACGGTACGATGGATCATTTGCACGTTCCCACGTCGATTCCCGTTTTAGAAAAGGGCTATGATTTATTGTTGGAAAAGCCGTTTGCTGTCAACGAAGCGGAAATGGAGCGTTTGGTGGAAGTGGCTAGAAAATATAAGAACAAGGTCGTAATAGGGCACGTTCTTCGGTATACAGATTTTTATCGGGCGATTAAGCAACACGTATTAAACGGTGACTTGGGTAAGATTATTTCTATTGAAACGTGCGAGCACGTCAGTTATCACCATATGGCGGCGTCTTACGTGCGGGGAAAATGGAGTTCGGAAAAGATTTGTTTCGCACCGATGCTTTTGGCAAAGTCTTGTCACGACGTAGATATTCTTCTTTGGATGATGAAGGAAACGCAGCCGACGCAGGTTGTCAGCTTTGGTTCGGATTTTCAATTTGGACCTGAACGAAAGCCCCAAGGAGCAGGAACCCGTTGTATGCAGGATTGTCCTTTCGTTGACGAGTGTATCTATTCGGCGAAGTCGAATTATCTTGCGCAACCCAGATGGGGACAGTACGTTTGGAAGTGTTTAGAGAAAAATAGAAACTTGACGCAAGAAGAAAAAGCGGAATCTTTAAGAACGAACAATCGTTACGGAAAATGCGTATGGGATTTTAACCGCGACGGCAACGTTGACCACCAAGCGGTAATGTTTAATTTTGCCAATGGCGCGACGGGTACGTTCAGTATGATCGGCGGTTGTGCAAAGCCGGAACGGAATATCCATATTGTAGGTACGTTAGGTGAAATTAAGGGTACGTTTGACGACTCTCGTTATATTTTAAGAAAGATGGAGCCGAACGGGTCGTATATCGGTTGTTTGGAAACTGTGTACGATCTTAACGTTAGCGGAGATATGATCGGTGCGGCAGGCGGACACGGCGGCGGAGATCAAAAACTGGTATATGATTTCTTGGATTATCTGAGCGGTTACGAGCCTTCCGTTTCCTGTGCCACTTTGGAAGATTCCGTCATCAGCCATAGAGCGGTATTTAAGGCGATGGAATCGAAATACAACAATACGATTATCAAAATATAAGATTGAACAGATTGTATTGTTATATTGTTGCGTGTGCGCGAGGCTAGTTGCTGTTTTGTGCCGGCAAATAAATATTTTGGCAAAAAAACGAAGACAAAAATTGCCAACTCGTTTTTTTGTGGCGGATATTGATTTTGATTAAAAATTGGATTATAGTTGTTATGCGGATACTCTCGCGCGGCAACATGATAATAGAGCAAGGTAAACAAATTTTCAAGGAGGAAAAAGATGAAAAAGAAATTGTTTACAAATATTTTAGCAATTTTATTGCTTGTTGTGCTTTCCGTATTCGGATTTGCAGGATGCGGTGAATCGTTCGAATCAGTTGAATCGTCCAAATCGGTTGAATCGTCTGAAATGGTCGAATCGTCCGAATCGGTTGAATCGTCTGAATCGTCCGAATCGTCCGACGATCAAGGCGGAAATATACAAAGTTTTACCGTTGAATTTAAAAACGGCGATAAAGTAATGAAATCGGTAGAAGTGAAAGAAGGTTCGACCGTAGCGTATAGCGGCGTGACGCCTTTTAAAGATTCGACGGCGCAATACACCTATACGTTTAGCGGTTGGTCGACAAGCGAAAACGGTGACGCCGTAGATCTTTCCACTATTGAAATCAACAAGGATACAACGTTTTACGCGGTATTTGCGGAAACGCTCCGCAGCTATACCGTAACGTGGAACGTGGATGGCGCAACGACGACGGAATCGGTAGAATACGGCGCAACGCCCGAATATAAGGGCACAACGCCTACCAAACCTAGCGTCGGCAATACCAGCTATACCTTTATAGGGTGGGCTGCATCCTTGACGGGGGATACGTTGGAAACGTTGCCTGCTGTGGAAGGCGACGCAATCTATTACGCCGTATTTAACGAAGTGACGGAGCAGTCGACCTTTACCGTAATTTGGAAGAACGGTGACGCTCTTTTGCTGGAGGATACCGGCGTAGAATATGAGGCGACGCCCATTTATACGGGCGAAACGCCTACGAAAGACGCGACCGTGGAAATCGAATACGTGTTCGACGGTTGGGCGACGAGCGTAAACGGCGAAAAGCTGGAAACGTTGCCTGCAGTAACGGCAGACGCGATTTATTATGCCGTATTTAAAGAAACGGCGCGTAAATATACGATTACTTGGATGATTGAAGGGGTAGAACATACTTCACAATGCGGTTACGGCAGCGTGCCCACGTATACGGGCGAAACGCCTACGAAAGCAGATTCCGAAGAATGTTCGTACAAGTTTAGCGGCTGGGCTTTAAGCGTAGACGGCGAAAAGACGGAACCTCTTCCTACGGTTGATGGCGAAGCTACTTTCTATGCTGTATTTGAAGTAGATCAGATCTTTGAAGCACCCAAGTTTACGAGCGGACAGATTTTGTATTCTGCAAATTCCAAAGAGATTTTCTTGCCGGAAGGCTTGCTTCCTGCGGACGTTTTCATCACGTCGGCGGTTGTAAAGACGGAAGGTATGGACGACGTAGTTGCTTATCAAGAAGACGCGTGGGTACATGACGCAATCAACCTTACGGAGGAAGAACTCAAAGAAAATATGATTGGTGTGCGTTCCTTGGAGGTAAGACTTTCCAATGGTGCAAGATACGGCGTGGATATGAAAGTTTATTCGGGTATCATCGATGAACTTTCCGACTTCCCTGTATTCTTTAATAATACGGCTGTTCCCAGCGAAACGAAGCCTACCGAGTATCCCGCAGTAGCGCCCAACGTATACGGGTACTATATCGTAACGAAAGATCTTGGTACGGGCGTAGAAGAGCTGACGTTTGAACAGACAGCAGATACCGATTTTGAAAAGACTAACGGCTTTAACGGCGTCTTGGACGGTCAGGGGCATACCCTTCGCTTTAAGCTGATGAAAGGTGCTTTGGTAGGTAGAGTGCTCGGTAATGCCGTCATCAAAAATCTCGGCGTTATTTACGAGGACTGCTCGTACGATGCAAATGACAAATTTAATACGGGACACGGCGTGTTCGGTTATCTTACCAACGGTTATCCCGAAATCAGAAACTGCTATATTGAACGCACCAACGAATTGTATTCGCGTTCTTCGGTGTACGGCATTATGGCGCGTCCTAACAATAAGCTTACGATACATAACTCCGTAATCTTCGGCTATAACGTAAAAGACGATTGCACTTGGTGGACGGACGAAGCAAACGGCAAATTGAATATTATCAACGAAGCGTCTACGAACGCATATGTAATCCATGCGCGTAATGTTGCTCCCTATATGTCCGTAAACTTTACGAAGGTGTTTAACGATGCGATTTGGGAAGGCTCTCGCGAAGTGTTGCTTTCCGAAATTGCGGATGCAAGCGGATTTGACAATAACTTCTGGTATAAAGAAAACGGCAAACTCATTTGGAAGGGGTTTGAAACGGCTACGATTACTTGGGTAGATAAAGACGGAACTAGCTTGGAATCCGCAACGAAAGGCGATTACGTTCCCAACGCAAGAACGTTGCCTGAGGACGTAGTTACGGAAACGCAGGTAACAAAAACGTATTGGTCGCTCAGCGAAAACGGCGAAGAAATCGCGCTGGGCACGATAATTGAAGTCAAAGACGACGTTACCTATTACTTGGTGGAAAAGACGAGCACCCGTTATTACACGGTAACGTGGAATATCGATGGCGAGGAAACGACGGCGGATTATGAATACAACGCAACGGCTGCACATGACGCTCCTGTAAAAGAGGAAGACGATTACTACACCTACGAGTTTAAGGGTTGGTCGCTCAGCGAAAACGGCGAAATCGTAGAGCTTGGCGCAGTAACGGCTGATGGTATTACGTATTATGCTGTATTTGAAAAAACGGCAAAAGTTTCTGTAATCACTGTAAACGAAGCGGTTTTGTATTCTAGTGCAGACAATCAAATTTTCCTTCCGGAAGAATTGACGCTTACCTTGGACGAAACGGTGACGATTTCGAGCAGGGACGGCGCGATCGTATATTACGAAAACGGTGCGTGGGTAAATAATTTCGATTTGACTGACGCACAAATAAAAGCCAACGAAATCGGCTCGTTTGAGATAGCGGTTGCAAAAGATACGGATATGTATCTTGCGACGGTAAAATCGTACGCAGGTGTTATCGACGAATTGTCCGACTTCCCGAAATTCTTTAATAACGAAGCGGTTGCTAGCGAATTTGACGCAGCTACCTATCCCGCAGTAGCGCCCAACGTATACGGTTATTATATCGTAACGAAGAACTTGGGCAGCGGTAGTGAAGAATTGGCGTTTACGCAAACGGAAGCAACCGATTACAACAAGGCAAACGGCTTTAACGGCGTCTTGGACGGTATGGGACATACCTTGAAATTCACGCTTAAGAGCGGTGGTTTGGTCGGTATGATTCTCGGTAACGCTACCATTAAAAACCTTGGTGTAATCTATACCGACGCGACGAGTAGTTTCTACGGCGTATTCGGTTACAGAGCAGGCGGCGCGACCGTGATTGAAAATTGCTATATCGAAAGAATAGGCAACAATTACAAAGGAACGAGTATCTTTGGTATCGTAGCTTGTACGAACGCAAATCTCCAATTGCATAACACGGTAGTACACGGAGCGAATTTTACCAACGACGGTAATTATTACAGCAAGATGTATATCAATGCAGCCTCGACAAATGCGTTTGTCATCTATGCGCGA
>JAFWBT010000007.1 GCA_017507005.1 Clostridia bacterium
GCAAAGGAAGGGGTAGAGGTACGCAGTGAAAACAAGACGTACGCAACCGTTACCTTCCAAAACTACTTCCGTTTGTATTCCAAGCTTTCGGGCATGACGGGTACGGCAAAGACGGAAGAAGCGGAATTTAGAACGATTTACTCCCTCGACGTTGTGGAAATCCCCACCAACCGTCCCGTACAGCGTGTCGATTTGCCCGATATGGTATATTCGACGATTGACGGCAAAAAGCGCGCGATTATCAACGCGATTATCGAACGTCACGAGGGCGGTCAGCCTATCCTTGTGGGTACGTCGTCGGTAGATAAATCGGAAGAAATTTCCCGTTTGTTGAAGAGAAACGGTATCAAACACAATATTTTGAACGCAAAGAACCACGAACGCGAAGCAGAAATCGTTGCGCAGGCAGGTCGCTACGGCGCGGTGACGATTTCCACGAACATGGCAGGGCGTGGTACGGACATCTTGCTCGGCGGTAACCCTGAATACCTTGCAAAGAAACGTTTGAGAGAAGAGGGCGCAAAGCACGAGGATATCGATTTGGCAATGAGCACATACATCACCGAGGTAAGCGACGAAATCCTTGCCCTGCGTGAGAGATATAAAGAAGTGTATGCGTACTACAAAAAGGAAACGGACGCAGAAAAGGAAAAGGTTATCGCGGCGGGCGGTCTTTGCATTATCGGTACGGAACGTCACGAATCCAGACGTATCGACAACCAGCTCCGCGGTCGTTCGGGCCGTCAAGGGGATATCGGTATGTCGGTGTTCTATCTGTCCTTGGAGGACGATTTGGTGCTCCGTTTCGGCGGCGAGAGAATGAAGTCGCTGTATAATATGTTCAAGATTGACGAGGATACCTGCTTGCAGTCGAAAATGCTCTCGAGCGGTATTGAAAACGCGCAGAAGAACATTGAAGGCAGAAACTTCGGTATCCGTAAAAACGTATTGCAGTACGACGACGTTATGAACAAGCAGCGTGAAGTAATGTACGCAGAGCGTATGAACGTATTGCGCGGCGAGAACGTACACGAACAAGTGCTGAAATATATCCCCGATTACGTAGCGGAAACGCTGTCGGCGGCAGTGAACGTGGACGATATGCCCGAGCTTTGGAACGAGGCGGAACTCAATGCGGCGTTGGAAGCAAAGGTGTTGCCCGAGGGCATCAACTACGTCACCCGTGAGAGATTGATGAAGTGGGATTACGAGCTTGCTTTGAAGAAGATTTCTAACAAGGTCGTTAAAGAATACGAAAAGAAGATTGAAGAGCTGAAAGAAATGGGCGTGGATTTCTACGCGGTGGAACGCAGAGTGCTGCTGATGACCGTAGATAGAAACTGGATTGACCATATCGATGCAATGGATCAGCTGAGAAAGGGTATCAGTCTTCGCGCGTACGGTCAGGTAGATCCGATTATTTCGTACAAGCAAGAAGGCTTTGATATGTTCGACGAAATGGTAGAACGTATCCAGCGCACGACGATTAGCGTATTGCTGAAAGTAAAGGTGGAGGCTCGTCCTGCGCCCATGCAGATGCAGGCTCGTCCCGTAGCGGCAGGTCAGAACGCGCAAGCTCCGCAAGCACCTACGGCAAACGCACAGCCTACGCCTGCTTCTACGCAGGGTAGAGTGTTCCGTCGTCAAATGCCTTCGCCGCTCTCTAGTATGTCTTCTTACGCAAACGCGAATAAGGCTGCGGAAAACGCTGACAAGAAAGACGAACAGTAATAGAGTAACCATAGGCTTTTGAAAGAATAGAAAAACGAAAAGGAAAATATATGTTCAAAGCAGACGATTACAGATTGAAAATACAAGGCATGCGTGAAACGCTGAAAGAGGCGGAATACGCCTTGGATATCGAGCATTTGCGTCCTCGCCTTGCCGAGCTGGAAAAGGAACAGGAAAATCCTGAAATTTGGCAAGACCTTGAAAAATCCACGAAAATCGGGAAAGAAGTGTCGGCAATCCGCAACAAGATTGCGGCGTATGAAAAGGGCGCAACGGCGCTCACCGACGCGGAAGACGTGGTGGATTTGATTGAGGAAACGGAGGACGAGAGCCTGATTGCCGAGCTGGACGAAATGCTGGCGGCGGCAGAAAAGGATATTGAAGATATGCGTATCCGCGCGATTTTGAAAGGCCCTTACGACAACCACAACGCTATGCTCGCATTGCACGCAGGCGCAGGCGGCACGGAAGCGTGCGATTGGTGTCAAATGCTCTATCGTATGTATTGCCGCTATTGTGAAAAGATGGGCTTTAAGGTGTACGAAATCGACCGTGAAGCAGGGGACGGCGCAGGGTTTAAGAGCGTCGATTTCCGCGTGGAAGGCGAAAACGCGTACGGATATTTGAAAGCGGAAATGGGCGTGCATCGTTTGGTACGTATTTCCCCGTTCGACGCGAATAAACGCCGTCAAACGTCGTTCTGTTCCCTCGAAGTAATGCCCGAGGTTGAGGACGACAACGAAGTGGAAATCAACGACGACGATATTCGTATCGATATTTACCATTCGGGCGGTGCAGGCGGTCAAAACGTCAACAAAGTGGCATCCGCCGTACGTATCACGCACTTCCCGACGGGTATTGTGGTGCAGTGTCAAAACGAGCGTTCGCAGTTGCAGAACAAAGCTATGTGTTTTGCGATGTTGCGTTCAAGGCTGTTAGAGATTAAAATTCAGCAGCGCCAAGCGGAAGCGCAAGAGATGAAAGGCGACGTGAAAAAGATTGAATGGGGTTCGCAAATCCGTTCGTACGTCTTCTGTCCGTACACGATGGCAAAGGATCATCGTACGGGCTATGAAAAGGGCGATATTCAGTCTGTTATGGACGGAGAAATTCACGGCTTCGTAATCGATTATTTGAAGAAATCTTGATGAAAGGAAGGGGGCAGGTACGAGTTTACCGCTCCCTTTATGGTTTTAAGGAGAGTTATGTACGAGCCTTTGAAAGGGATAGATTTGAATAAGGCAGAGCCGATTATTCTCGGCATAGAAACGTCCTGCGACGAAACGGCAGCGGCGGTGATTCGCGGTAGAAAAATTTTATCGGACGAGATTGCCTCGTCGGCGGATATTCAGGCTTTGTACGGTGGCGTCGTGCCTGAAATCGCTTCGCGCGCGCATACCGACGCGGTGGCGGAAGTGGTGCAACGCGCTATCAAAAATGCAGGCATTACTCACGCCGATATCGACGCGGTGGCGGTGACGTACGGGGCAGGGCTGTTGGGCGCGCTGCTTGTGGGCGTGTCCTTTGCCAAGGCGTTCGCGTACGCGCTAAACAAACCGCTTATCGCCGTCAATCATATTCGCGGTCATCTCGCGGCGGCGTATCTGGATTGCCAAACGTTGCAGCCGCCTTTCGTGACATTGCTCGCTAGTGGTGGGCATACGGCGGTGCTGTATACGAAAACGCAATCGGAGTTTGAAATCCTCGGCGCGACGCTCGACGACGCGGCAGGGGAGGCTTTTGATAAAGTGGCGCGTGTTTTGGGTCTGAAATACCCTGGTGGGCCGAATATTGAACGGTGCGCGAAAGAGGGTACGGCGTGTGTGGAAATGCCCAAGATGCTCAAAGGCGGCGGTGGGTATAATTTCTCGTACAGCGGTCTTAAAACGGCGGTGATTAACTATTGCCACACCAAAGAACAAAAGGGTGAGGAATATTCCAAGGCGGACGTGGCGGCGTCTTTTCAGCACGCGGCGGTGGACGTTTTGGTGGAAAAGACGGTGGCGGCGGCGCTGGAAAAGGGCGTTACGTTCGTCACGGCAGGCGGCGGCGTTGCGGCGAATACCTATCTTCGCGAGAGCCTGAAAGCCGCTTGCGATAAAAACGGTTTGCAACTTGTATTGCCCGAAAAGCGTTATTGCACGGACAATGCGGCGATGATAGCGTCCGAGGGCTTGGTGCAGTATCGGCTGGGAAATTTCGCGGATATGACGTTGAACGCAAAGGCGTCTATCCCTTTGGCGGCGACGCTGGAAACGGTGCAAAGCCGTAGAGCAAACAGCGAGGGAGTGTAAAGTATGTGGGAACATCTTTGGCATAATTTTACGCACGCGCTCGAACATACGTGGCCGCTGTTGCCGTTTATTTTCGTGATTTACGCTGTTATGGAGCTGATAGAAAGCCGCGCGGATATGCAAAAAATCACACGGCTGAGTGGCGGATTAGGTCCGCTTGTCGGCGCGGCGACGGGGATTGTGCCGCAATGCGGTTTTTCCGTTATGGCGGCGAAATTATTCGAGCGGAAATATATCACAATTGGTACGCTGATTGCGATTTTTATGGCGACGAGCGACGAGGCGTTTATCATTATGCTCTCGTCCGTGGCGACGGACACGGGCGGCGTCAGTGGCGCGACGTGGGTGTTGCCGTTGCTATTTTCTAAAATTTTAATCGGCGTGGGCGTGGGCTACGGGATAGACGGCGTGTTGCGGTTGTTGGGCTATAAACAGCTGCGTATGGCAATGCCGAAAACGGTGAACGGCGCGCCCGAAACCACGCACGAAATTTTCATACAGCGCTATTTGGATGAAAAAGACGTGGAAGTAAATTGTTCGTGCGGCAGACGTCACGACGGCGATAGCGCTTGGAAGAATTATCTTCTGTATCCGTTATTGCACGCGTTAAAAGTGGGCGTGTTTATCCTGCTCGTCAATTTTGCGTTAGAGCTTGTGATTCACGGCGTAGGCGGGGAGCAGGTATTCGTTGCGTTTATGCAAAAGAACCGCTTCGTGCAGCCGTTTATCACCTGCGCGGTGGGTATGATACCGAACTGCGCGTCCTCTGTCGTCATTACGGAGACCTTTCTTAGCGGCGGCATTACGTTCGGTTCTTGCGTGGCAGGGCTGTGCGTAAACGCAGGTATGGGGTTCGTCGTGCTGTTTAGAAACGTGCGACAATGGAAACGCAATCTTTTGCTCGTGGGGGTTTGCTACGTTATCTCCGTTGTTATCGGGGTGCTGTGGAATCTCATATACCCGATTTCTACGCTCGTTGTTTAAAAAGCAAGGGTTTGGTGGTATATAATAAAAGAAAGAAGAAAACTCTTGGATAAGGAGAAAAAATCATGCAAGAAGTAACGATAAAGGGAATAGAAAACGAAGCGTTGGTAGTGGCGCTGTCGGGCGATATCGATTTGGGTAACGCCGAAGAATTTTATCAAGCGGTGATGGACGGGTATCAGGCGCAGCCTATGAATATCCTGTTCGACTGCGCCGAGCTGGAATTTATCGACAGCACGACGCTGGGTACGTTCGTGAAAATTCTGAAAAAGGCAAAATCGGACGGGTACGGTATCAAGCTCGTTAATTTACAGCAGAAGATTAAGAAATTGTTTTTAATCTGCTCGCTCGATTCGATTATGGAGATTGCATAATATGGAAAAATTTTCTGTATCGTTGCCCTTGACGGGTGAATATCTGACGACGGTGCGTTTGACGACGGGCGGGCTTTGCGCGCTCGCAGGGTTTGACGTGGACACGGCGGAAGATTATAAAGTGTGCGTGACGGAGAGCCTGCTTATCGTAAAACGTAACGGCTTCCGCGAGGCGGATATCGAATTTACGGTGGGTGAAACGCTGCGTTGTGAGGTGCGCGGCAAACGCTGTGACGGGGCAAAGGAAGAAGAACTGGAAGAGGAAATTTCTCGCTCGTTGCTCGCGGCGCTTATCGGGGAAGTGGAGTTTGTAAAAAATACGGAAGACAGAGTGGAAAAAATCGTATTTGAAGGGTAAGAAATGGCAGACGAAAGGATAAACGAGCTGTTTAAGCGGTACAAAGAGACGGGCGACGTGGCGATTAGGAACCAAATAGCCGAAAAATATCTCTACATAGCCGATATTCTTGCCAAAAAATTCGTAGGCAGAGGCGTGGAATACGACGACCTAAAACAGGTCGCCTCGTTTGCGTTGCTTCGGGGTATCGATCGTTTTGATCCCGACCTTGGTATGCAGTTTACGACGTTCATCACGCCGACGATCACGGGCGAGATTAAGAATTATTTCCGTGATAAATCGCGTATGGTAAAGCTGCCAAGACGTTTGAGCGAGCTGAGCGCGCAGGCGCGGAATTTTTCCGCGGAATACGAGGCGAAACGTGGCGTCAAGCCCAGCGTTAAGGCGATTGCCGAGGGGCTTGGGGTGACGGAAGAAGACGTTGTACGCGCTTTGGAAGTGGGCGGTACGGTATCACTGGACGGTATGGCGAGCGGTGAGGACGGGGAAACGACGTCGCTGTATTCGCTGATTGCCGACGACGAGGATAAGTACGAGGATTTTGAAACAAAAGAGATGTTAAAGACCGCGATGAAAGATTTTTCGGACACCGAAAAGGCGCTCGTCAAATGCCGCTACGTGGATGAATTGTCGCAGAGCGAAACGGCGAAACGCCTAGGTGTATCGCAGATGTTCGTATCGCGTATGGAGCGAAAAATACTCGTAAAATTAAGGGAAATATTAAAGGATTCGATGTAAACGCATAAGGGGTAACGTATGATTTTCGAGGTGAAAAATTACGCTACGTTGCAGGCGGCGATTGACCGTCTGTGCGAGTTTTTAACGGCGAATGACGTGCCGAAAGACTGCGTGTTTGACAGCAGGCTGGTCGCGTGTGAGTTGCTGTCTAACGTACTGCGGCACGCAGACGGGCAGGCAGGGCTGCGCGGCGAGATTAAGGACGGCTACGTAGAGCTAAAAATATTGACGAAGCGTGTTTTTACGCCCGAAACGATTACCTGTGCGGAGTTGTATTCCGAGCACGGCAGAGGGTTGTTTTTGGTGAATACACTGTGCGAAGAACAAATATTTTCCGAAGAGGACGGCGTGCGTGTGTTGATACGTATCCGCGAGAGTGAATAGAAAAAGCAGACCGATGCGGTGGTCTGCTTTTGTTTTTTAATGGTGATATTTTGATAAAATAAGAGCCGACGGAGTGTTCCGTCGGCTCAATTTTTACATAGTTATACCGTATTATAAGCGTAAAGCGTTATAAAAACGTCCTCTTAGCAGGTTTTCACCGAGAAAAGATACATCTTTTCGAGCAAGCCAGAGGGAATTCTTTCTCTATACTGTCCCATATAGATGAACAGCTTGCGGAAGAATTCTTTATTGTCGCCGCCCACCTGATAACCAGGGATTTCGGGCATAACGCCTTTGTATTTCAAGATAAACAATTCGGTGAACTGATTTCTTTCTTCTTCGTTCAACGTTGCGATGAACGGATCGAAGCTCTTAGAATTGTAAAAATCGTAGCCCGCCGTTTTTGCGTGACCAAACAACGAAAGAGGATCCACCGTGGGATTTACTTCTTCCGCCATTTCTACGCCTTCGATAGGGCCGCCTTCGTAAAGATACGCTTCTGCGTATTCTTCCACTTTGCAAGGCGTTTCGGGTTCTGCTTCCACCGTTGCAGGTGCAACTTCTACGGGAGCTGCTTCCGCCGTTTCTACCACTTCTTCAGCGACTACGGGTGCTTTTTCTTTCTTTTTGAACAATTTTTTGAAAATCATTTTATACCTCCTATGTCAAGGCATACTTATTATCTTGAAACATTATAACACTTTTTCCGCGCTTTGTCAATATATATATAAAGAAATTTTTATTTTTTCTTTGAAAAAGTTTTACTTTTTTCAAGGGGAATTCCCTTTTTTTAATAAAGAAAGGATAGGATATGAAAAGTTTTTCAAAAAACCCTTGAAAAATTTTTCCATTTAGGGTATAATAGAGGGAAGAAAATGAATATGGCTCGTCACAGCGAAAAAAAACCGTGGCGATAGGAGAAAATATGTTCGAGTTGGAAAAAATAGCGAAAGAGATTGCGGCGACGCTGCACCTGCCCTTTTCGTATTACGTTGAAAATACCCGTCCCGTGGGCGTGCCCGTATGCGATCGTCCCTTTGAGGGGGTGACGGACGACGGGAAATATACGTTTTTCCGTTTTTTACATCGCAGCGTGGGATACGTGGGTGTGATTGAGGGTGTTGGCGAAACGCAAAAAAATTACGCGACGTTGTTGCCGTCGTATATCGAGAGCTTTGCGGAAAAGGAAGCGGAATTGTCCAAAACGGCGTATTTGAAACGTATTCTTTTAGGCGAGTGCTCTTCCATGGGCGTGTATAAGTACACGACCAAGTATTCGGTGAAAAACGCGGCTTGTTTCGTGATTGTTTTGCGCGTGCCAAAGCTGATGTCGGAGGCGATTGCCGTGCTGGAACAATACGGCGGAAACAGCCTCGATACCGTCGTGCAGATGGACGAAACGCAATGTGTGTTGGTGCGTTTTTTGGATAACGAGGAGGACGACGAATACCGTTCCACCGTTGATTATGCAGAATTTTTGGTGCAATCGCTGAAAGAGGAGCTGGGTATAGACGTGCGTGCGGGGGTTGGCTCGACGGTGCGCGAGCTGAAAGAAGCGGCGATTTCGTATACGCGTGCAGAGAACGCGTTACGGTATGCTGACGTCTTTGAAATAAAAGGGAACGTGCATTCTTATCGGGAGTTTGTTCTTGTAAAAATGTTGGAGGATATTCCCGAGAGCAAGCTGGCGGAATACCTTGCGGAGCTGACGGACGAGCGTTGCAAAGAGGTGTTTGAGGACGAGGATATGTTAAATACGGCGGAGGCGTTTTTGCAAAGTAGCTTGAACGTCAGCGAAACGTCGAGAAATTTGTATATGCACAGAAATACCTTGTTATACCGCTTGGATAAGATAGAAAAGGCGACGGGGCTGAACATCCGTCTGTTTTCCGACGCGGTGTCTTTCCGCGTGCTAACCGTGTTGTATCGGTTGCTCGGGAAATAAAAAACGACTACCCGTGCTGCGGCGACGTATTTGGGGTATGAAACGCCGACGGAACGGGTATATTTTTTAGGAGAAAATGAAAAGAGAGTTCTTGCGAAAAAAAGTGTTTGCAGGGGGTATGTACGAGATGAACGAAGAAAAAACAACAAAAAATGCAGAATTAACAACGGAAGAAACGGAAAATAAAGAGGTCGTTTCCGTCGAAGAAAACACAGAGAAAAAAGCGGAGAAAAACAAGAAAAAGCGAACTCCGACGCAAAAAAAAACGGCAAAACGAATACGTTGCGGCGTAGCGGTAGCGTTGGCTGTGGGTACGTTTGCCGTCGGATTCTTCACAGGACGGATGGCGTTGGATCCCGAACTTCGCACCTTGATGAAGATTAAGACGACTATTCAAGGCGCGTATTATGAAAAGGTGACGGACGAGGAATTTTACGGCGTGTTATTCGACGCGGTGAATAGGGATTTGCTAGACGCGTATTCCTATTATATAACGGCGGAGGAATACGAGGCTGTGAACGCGGACGCAAAGGGGGAACGCAGCGGTATCGGCGTAGACGTACTGACGCAGGACGAACAGGGCAACGCGCAAATTTTCGTGGCGGGCGTGCGTGGGAATTCCCCTGCGGAGACGGCAGGCTTGACGGCGGGCGATTATATCGTCGGCTGGGGCGTGATGGAAGACAGCCTTGTGGAAAGTACAATTTTTGACGAGTTTTCGGCGTTTTTAGCGGAACGCAAAACGAACGAAAATTTTTATATTCGCGTTAAAAAAGGGGATAACGAGCGGGTATTGACGATTGCGAAAAGGTATTACGTGGAGAGCTACGTATTTTATCGAGCCAAAGACGTGGCGTACCGTTTCACGGGGAATAACGCGACGGAGCTTTCTAAGGGCGGCGAGCCGCTTGCGTGTTTGGATGAAAAGACGGCGTATATTCGTTTGACACAGTTTAACGGCGTGGCGGCGAAAGAATTTTCCAAGACAATGAAGCGTTTCCGCGAGGACGGTATGAAGAATTTGGTGCTGGATTTGCGTGGAAACGGCGGCGGATATTTGGATATTATGCAGGAGATTGCGGCGTATTTTTGTAAGACGAGCGACGCGAAAAAGCCCGTGGTAGCGATTGCGGATTACGGCGAACGAAAAGAAAAATACAAGGCGACGGGCAATTATTACGACGACTATTTTGATAAAGCCAGCCGTATTTGCGTATTAGCGGATAACCAAACGGCATCCGCGTCAGAGTGCTTGATAGGCTGTATGATTGATTACGGCGCGACGGCGTATTCGGATATCTGCATTTCCGAACGCTTAGGTGAAGTGAAAACGTTTGGCAAAGGGATTATGCAAACGACCTATCCTTTCTTATTCACGGGCGACGCGATGAAATTGACGACGGCAGTAATCGTATGGCCAAAAAGCAATCATTGCATACATGGTAGGGGGATTTTGCCAGAGGACGGTGTTTTGAGTGTGGCGGAAAGCTACGAGGACGACGTGGAAATCACCCAAGCGATAGAAAAATTATTCTCGTGATTTTTAAAACGACGGTACCGTGTACGCGTTGAAATTATAAAGATAAGGGGCAGGTATGCGATGAATACCTGCCCTTTTAACGGCTATTAACAATAATAAAAATAAAGTGAAAGCGCGCGTCTTGGGGAGGACGAGCGCTTTACTTTTGTTTATGGAGGTCTTCCTTAATAAGGAAATCTATGATTGAAGTTGCTTTACGATAGATACTATACCACGCGTTTGCGTAAATTTTGTTGTAAAAATGTGAAAGATTGTTGAAAAATAAACGCTCCTTGGCATTTTTGCCAAAGAGCGCAATTTTTATAAAAATCGTAATTTTTCTAAACGAGCATATACCGCTTATTTAGATTTTCTAATCGAAAGCAACGCCTTCATTACGACGTTTTCGGGGGTGAACCCGAAATGAGGGAAGAGTACGCCAGCGGGTGCGGATGCGCCGAAGCCTTCCATACCGATGATTTCGCCGTTTTCGCCTGCATATTTATACCAGCTGTAAGGCGAGCCTGCTTCTACGCATACTCTTGCCTTGACGTAGGAGGGAAGAACGGACTGCTTGTAATCGTCCGACTGCTTTTCAAATTCTTCCATACAAGGCATAGAAACGACTCGCGCCTTGATGTTCTTTTCCGCGAGCGCAGCCTTTGCCTTAACGCAAAGCTCTACTTCCGAGCCGGTCGCAATCAGCAATACGTCGGGTGCGCCTTCGCAATCTTCAAGGATATAGCCGCCTTTGAGCGCGTCCTTGCCGCTGTTTGCATACTGGGGCAAGTTCTGACGGGAAAGCACGAGAACGGTGGGTTCGTTGCCGCTCATTGCGGATACCCAAGCCGCCGACGTTTCCTTGCCGTCTGCGGGACGATATACTTTAAGACCAGGGATAGAACGGAGCATAATCAGCTGTTCAACGGGCTGATGGGTAGGGCCGTCCTCGCCAACGCCGATAGAATCGTGCGTCATAATATACGTTACGGGCAATTTCATCAATGCGGAAAGACGCATAGCAGGCTTGCAATAATCGGAGAACACGAAGAAGGTAGCGCAATACGCCTGAATACCGCCGTGAAGCTGCATACCGTTGGCAATCGCCGCCATTGCGTGTTCACGAATACCGTAGTGCATATTTCTGCCTGCAAAGTTTTCTGCCGAGAACGTGCCGTAGGTGATTTTGTCCGTGTCTTTCATTTCCGAAAGGTTGGAAGGGCCAAGGTCAGCCGAGCCGCCCATGAGCGCGGGCATTTGCGCTGCGAGCAGGTTGAGTACCTTTGCGGAGGTCTGACGGGTAGCCATAGGCTTTTCATAATCGTACAAGCCTTCAATCGTGTCGAAGTTGGGCTTTTTGCCTTCCATTACAGCCTTGTATTCAGCCGCAAGCTCGGGATATACGCTAGCGTAATCGGCAAAACGCTTGTTCCAAGCCGCTTCTGCTTCCGCGCCTGCGTTCGCTGCGATAGCGCAATGGTCGAACACTTCCTGCGGACATTCAAAGGGCGCGTATTCCCAGCCGAGTTTTTCTTTGGATTTTTGCAGATTGTCTGCGCCAAGGGGCGCGCCGTGGCATTTTGCCGAGCCTTCGAGGGGAGAGCCGTAGCCGATATGGGTATGGCAAATAATAATCGAGGGTTTGTCCGTTTTAGCTTTCGCCTTTTCAATAGCGGCGTTCAGCTCGGTGATGTCGTCGGGATTTTCCACGAGGTCAACGTGCTGTACGTGCCAGTTTTGTGCGGCGAAACGCGCGCCTACGTTTTCTTTGAACGTAACGTCCGTGTCCCCTTCAATCGTGATATCGTTATCGTCGTAGAGGAGAATCAGCTTGCCAAGCGCGTGCGTGCCTGCAAAGGACGCCGCTTCGTAGGAAATACCTTCTTCCAAACAACCATCGCCGCAGATTGCGTAGGTGTAATGGTCTACGATATTATAGCCGGGGCGATTGTATTTAGCGGCAAGGTGCGCTTCTGCGAGCGCCATACCTACGGCGTTTGCAATACCTTGTCCCAAGGGGCCTGTCGTCGTTTCTACACCGACGGTGTGGCCGTATTCGGGATGGCCGGGCGTCTTAGAGCCGAGCTGACGGAAATTCATAAGGTCTTCCTTCGTCAAGCCCATACCATAGAGATAGAACATGCAATAATCGAGCATAGAACCGTGACCAGCCGAAAGAATAAATCTGTCGCGGTTGTCCCATTTCATATTCTTGGGGTTGATTTTGAGGAAGTTCTGGAACAGGGAGTACGCCAAAGGCGCGCAACCCATAGGCAGACCGGGGTGACCGGATTTTGCTTTCTCAATCGCTTCTGCGGATAAGATACGGATAGCGTTGATAGTAGTTTTCTGTACGTCCATATTTGCAATTCTCCTAAAATTTTTTCTTATTCTAATTTTTTAATAAAGATGCCTAACGTTCGATTGCTTGCTGTTTTATTCGTGCAATCAATGGAACAGGAAGGGATCTTTTTTAACGTTTTCTTTCATTTTCGCCGTCAGCGCAGCGCGGTGGGAAAGGATAGCTGTTTCCAAAGGCGATACGTCTAAGAAATCGTACTGCTTTAAGAACGCGTAGAGGTCTTTCACCATTTTAATACAGCCGTATTCGCTGTCGCTCTCGATATTGATAGGCAGGATGGGATCGTGCAGGCTCAGCCGAACGAGAGCCCAGCCGTCGCCGTGCTTTGTATCGTAATTGATACGGCAACCCTCGTGATTGTCTTTCGCTGCCTGCGTGTACGCGCATCTTTCTACGCGCTTTTTCAAATCGCACAGCAGGCTTCTTCCCAGCTCTTTAAAATCACAGCCCTCTTTAAAACGGGGACGAAGCTCCATTTCCTCTGCGGGCATTTTCAGCGTCGAAATCAGGTCGGTGAGGTTTTTGCCTGCCTTTGCCGCTTTGGCGAGCGCGATTAAAAGCCTAGTAATGAGATATGCGCCGTCGTCGAGGAAGTAATTTTCCATAAGCGCCGCGTGGCCGCTCGTTTCAATGGCGAGGGGGGTATATTCACCGCTTTCGTTGAGGCGGATTGCCTCGTTGATGACGTTTTTATAGCCGCGCTTAAAGCGGTGATGTCTGCCGCCGCGCGCCGTGATAAATTCCGCAAGACCGTCCGACGTTACCGAGTCGGTGACGATCGTGCCTTGTTTTTCTTCCAACAAAATCGCGGAAATGAGCGCAATCAAACGGTTGCGATTGATTTCTGCGCCGTCTTTATCCACAGCGCCTGCTCTGTCCACGTCGGTGTCGAAGATGATACCCATGTCTGCGTTCGCCGCCTTCACCGCCTCGCAAACGGAACGCATCGCGCCCTTGTTCTCGGGGTTGGGGATATGGTTGGGGAAAGTGCCGTCAGGTTCGAGGAATTGCGAACCGAACGTGTCTGCACCGAGCGGCTGTAACACTTTGTCTACAAAGAACCCGCCTGCGCCGTTGCCTGCGTCCACGAGGATACGCTTGCCTGCAAGGGGGCGTTCTTCGCCGCACGCCGTACGCACTTTTTCAACGAGCGACGCTGCGTAGTCGTCTAAATAAGACGCCTCTACCACCGTGCCGTGGATATTTTCCGTAAAGCGATAGGAATAGGCGAGCTGTAATATTTCCTTAACGTCCGCGCCTTCCAAACCGCCGTTTTTGAAAAAGAATTTCATACCGTTGCGGTTAAAGGGCAAATGACTAGCTGTTAGCATAATCGAGCCGTGGCAGGGATATTGCGCGTTGCGTTTTTCGTCCTTTAAGAGCATAAACATAGAGGGCGTCGTGGACAAGCCCGTTACCACCGCGTTATGCCCCGTGGAAGTGACGCCTTTCACCGCCGCCGCGCAAAGGGCAGGGGCAGAGATACGGGAATCGTGCCCAATAGCCACCGTCACTGTCGTTTTACCCGTGTGGGATACCAGCCATACGCAAAAGGCTTTTGCGATATTTTCTACGGCTTCTTCCGTCAGGGTGACGGGTTCGCCTGCAACGCCGTCCACGGCAACGCCGCGCACGTCCGTGCCGTTTCTAAGACGCAGATATTCTTGCAATTCCATATCTTTCGTTCCTCCGCGTGCTTTTTCGTGTGTTGGAGTTTGTTTGTAATATGCCTTTTCGCACATATTACCACACGTTATTATTATAGCGTTTTTGCGCGCTTTTTTCAAGCCTTTTAAACAAAAAACTTTCACTTTTTTTCGCCTTTTATCAAATATTCCTGCGGAAAATCGAGGAAAGAGATATTGTCATAAAAAAATATGACATTTTTATAAAAAGGAGAGGTTTTTCGTTGACAGAATTTTTTATCGTGTGATATAATAAAAGAGTAAAAAAAGTTTTGTAAGAGGAGAAAGACGATGGCGTTGTTTGACGTATCCACCGATTCCACTAGCGATTTGAAAAAATCGTACGTGGAGGAGAGAAATATTTGGTTTGTGCCCCTGACGTTTACGATGGAAAAGGACGGGCAGATTGACGAATATTTCGATAATTTCACCAAAGAGGACGAATACGTAGAATTTTACGAAAAGGTAGCCGACGGGTATTTACCGCGTACGGCAAAGCTTAATTACGACGCGCATATCGAGCATTTTACAAAGATGGCGGAGGCGGGCGTAAAGGACGTGCTGCATTTTATGATTTCGTCGGGGCTTGCGAACACTATTACGATTACGCAGCAGGCGGCGGAGGATATGAAGAAAAAATATCCCGATTTCAACGTGTACGCCGTAGACCCTTTGACGGCGACGATAGGGCAGGGGATTCTCGTAGCTCTGGCAGCGGATTGTCGGGATAAAGGTATGACGGCAAAGGAAACGTACGAATATCTTATGGACTTGCGCCACCGTATCCAGCATTGCATTATCCCCAACGATTTGTTCTATTTGAAAAAAGGCGGCAGAGTGTCGGCGACGTCGGCTGTGTTCGGGACTATGCTGAATATCAAGCCTATGCTCACCTTCGATACGGAGGGCAAGCTCAAAGTCGTGGAAAAATGCAAGGGTATGAAAAAGGCGTTCTCGCGCGTGATAGACCATATGGCAAAAGCACCTTGTGACGAGAACAAGCTGGCGATCGTCGTGCATACCAACAATTATAAAGGCGCGGAAGAGCTGGCGGCACTCGTAGAGGAAAAGACGGGTGTTAAACCTATGATTACGATTATGGGGCCGGTGATTGGCTCGCACGTAGGGCCTGGCTCGGTGTCCTGCGGCTGGATTTCAGACTGCACGCGCGAGGAATTGCAAGCAAGACTGCAAAATTAAACGAAAGCAAACGAAAGAAAATACCAACGTCAAAAACGGAGTAAAATAGACGAAAGACTAAGGGAAAACGGCAAGAAAAAGCCGTTTTTTCTTTTTTGTCGGCGGTTTTGTGTTTTTGCTATCGTAAAGAGGCGTTTTGTGGTTTTACGCAAACGCTTGACAACGGGACGGCGAGGTGGTATAATAATGCCAACAACCGAATACGAACGCACGGTATCCCTTTTGCGGAAGGGATTTAATAGGGAAGAGAGAGTGTTTTAAAGGGCGTGTTTTGAAAGAAATTTTTAAGACCGCATAGCCTTAAAAAAGCGTTGCTCCGCTGCCGCCGCAACCGTAAGAACGTCTTGCCGTCTTTCACTGCGAAAAAGTGGGAAGGAAGGGGCATGTACGCGACGAACGACGATATTTGTCGAAAAATGTATCGCGTATAGGGCGTTGTAAGCCGGGAGACCTGCCGCGTGTTTTAGAGGATAGGAATTTTGCGGACGGGCGAAAGGAATAGTTGTACTGCTTTTTTAAGGAAAGCGGCTTTTTTCCGTACGCAAAGTTGCGTTCGGGATTTTTTATTTTAAGGAGGCGTTCGTATGCAACGCAAAATCATTTCTTTTTTCACGTTTTTACTTGTTTTGGCTTTGTCGATAGGTTTCGTTGGTTGTAAAGAGACTCGGGAATCTACTTCGATTGTGCGGACGGAAAAGCAGGAAAATCTGTTCGCTATCTATTTTGAGGAGGCGGGCGAGGGTGAAAAACTAATCGACGTGATGAAAAGCCTGAAGAAAAAGGGCGAGCTGACGTACGTTTTAGAAAACGGTATGCTGATGGAGATGAACGGCAAGGCGAACGCGGCGGATTTTAGCGCGTGCTGGATGCTGTATACGACGGACGAGGAATTGTCGAATAGCGCGTGGGGTACGGTGGAATACGACGGAAAAACGTTGGGTAGCGCTATGTTCGGCGCAAACGATATGCCCGTGGCAACGGGTGAAACCTACGTTTGGGTATATCAAATTTATTAAAACGAATAGGGCAGGTATGCGATGAACGCTAAAAAAGAGCAAAATCCGACAAAAATAAATTACGCGAAACGGGCGAGTAAGGAATGCGCTTACCTCGCCGTTTTCGTCGCGCTACTAATAGCCGTGCAGCTGTGTTTATCCCTCGTGCCGGGGGTGGAGCTGGTGACGGTGCTTTTCGTGGCGTACGCGTTTGTGTTCGGGGTAAAAAGAAGCGTGATTGCCGCCATAGCGTTTTCGTTGTTGCGTCAGCTCGTTTTCGGTTTTTTTCCGACGGTGCTCGTTTTGTATTTAGTGTATTTTCCTTTGCTTGCTATCACGTTCGGCGCGTTGGGCAAAAAATTGCGGTTGTCGTTACGCGCGTTGATTGTATTGACGGTGATAGCGTGCGGTTGTAGCGCGTGTTTCACTTTGCTCGATAACGTAATCACGCCGCTTTGGTACGGGTATTCTGCGCGCGCGGCGGAGATTTATTTTTACGCTTCTTTTTCCGTTATGTTGCCGCAGGTGATATGCGCCGCCGTCAGCGTATTTTTTCTATTTTTACCCTTGCAAAAGGCGTTTTCTTTGGTGAAAAGGGGTTTGCAATAAAAAAAGGAAAATATTTTTTTAGCATATTCGCGTAATTTTGAAGAAAAGTATTGACATTTTTATAATTTTGCGATAGAATATATAGTACAAAATGAAAAAAATCGGATAGTATCGTCCGATTTACGGATAACGGAGTTGTTTATTTATGGGAAGATATGCCGAACGGAATTTATACGAAAACGAGTGGATCGTTGAAAAAGCTCCGCGAGACGTGTGGGGGCTTATCGGCTGGTGGATACTGGGTGTCCTCGGCTGTTGGCTGTTGCTGATCCCCACCATTTACGCGATTAAGAAAACGGTCATTTTCACACATACCGAATACGTATTGACGAACAAGCGTCTGATTTGTAAGACGGGTGTATTCCACACCCACTCGAAAGATATCCCGCTCCTCGAAATCCAAAGCGTTTACGTAGAAGTTGGGTTCTGGGGCAGAATTTTCAACGTCGGTACGATGATTATTAAGAGTTCGAGAAGTAAGCCTATCCGCCTTCGTATTCAGGACGCGGACGACTTCAAGACAACGATTCTTTCCGCAATCGACCAATTCGAGCTTGACCGTTTGGCGAGCCAGTCTGTTTGGACGGCGCAAGCAATGCTTCGCGGCAGCAAGGGCCGTAATCCTTACGGCGCGTACATGGGCGACACAACGCCTACCACCGCTGCTCCCACCGACCCGTATGCTGGGTACGACCGTCACTATTATTGATATAACAACAACGAAAGAAAAAACGGAGAGGTTTCGCTCTCCGTTTTATATTTTCCGTTTTTTTTATATTCGTATCGTTAGCGTTTTGTTTCGCTCCGTGGCGTTAATCGCCTTGCAATTATCTGGTAATCATCTCGCAATCATCGCGCGCCGTATAGATGGGACAGGTCGGCACAGTCTTTCATAAAACACATACTTTCCAAAATTTGTATATTGCAGCCGAAATATTCGTAAGGCGCACCGCCTGTGATATTTTCCACGAGTGCGTCCCTGCAAAAACCTTTCCCGAACAAATAAACGAGCTTTTCGGACAACGTTTCGTCAAGATACCCTATCACGCGATTGAGCGGTACGCTGTAAACGTACGTGTTAAAAGGATAGCCGTCCACGGGTACGTGCACGATTTGCAGTAAATCGCCTGCGTGGCTCTGTGCGATTGCGCCTTGACGGTCGGGCGGGGTAACGCCGTGGGCTTTGCAATACAGCGGAAAGGACACGCCACACTTTTTCAGTCGGCGTTGATAGAATAGGCGTTGGAAAAATGCGCGTAGTTTCATACTCATAGTATAGCATAATATTTCGCGATTGTAAAGCGTGTAAGAATATCACAAAACAAGGAAAGAATTTTATAGCAGAAATTGCGTAAAAATCTTGATTTCTTTCTAAAAATTTGGTACAATAAAGAAAAAGGGAAAAAGGAGAGTAGAATATGACTTATCAACAGGCGAAAGAACTGCTCGAAAAGAAAGGGCAGAGCCAACTCTTGAAATATTACGACGAACTCGACGACAACGGCAAGGCGGGCTTGTTGGCGGCGATTGAAAAAATCAGCTGGGATTTTGAAGACGCACTGAAAAATCCCGTCGACCTTAGCGGTAAAAACCGTGAAATTCGTCCTATCGCAGGGCTTCGTCAATCGGAAATCCAGCGTCGTCACGACGAATTTGAGGCGATTGGCGTAGAGGCAATCAAATCGGGCAAGGTAGCGGCGGTGCTCTTGGCAGGCGGTATGGGTACGCGTCTTGGCGTAGACGGGCCTAAGGGTGCGTACGATATTGGCATCACCAAGCCGTTGTATATTTTTGAACAGCAGATGAAAAACCTTTTGGACGTCGTTAATCAATGCGGTGTAAAGGTACCCTTGTATATTATGACGAGCGATAAAAATCACGAGCAGACGACTTCGTTCTGGAAAGAACACGGCTATTTCGGTTATGAAGAAAGCGACGTAAAATTCTTCAAGCAGGAAATGGCGCCTGCGGTGGATTTCGACGGGAAGATTATTTTGGAACGTAAGGATTTGCCTGCGCTTTCGCCCAACGGCAACGGTGGTTGGTTTGCGTCCTTGCAAAAGGCAGGGCTTTGCGAAGATTTGCACGCGCGCGGTGTGGAATGGCTGAACATTTATGCGGTGGACAACGTGTTACAGCGTATTGCCGATCCCGTATTCCTCGGCGCGACGATTGAGAGCGGCGCAAACTGCGGCGCAAAGGCTATCTTTAAGACGGAGCCTTATGAAAAGGTGGGCGTGTTGTGTATGGACGGCGATCAGCCCGACATTATCGAATATTACGAGCTGACGGACGAAATGGCGAATCAGCGCGACGAAAACGGTGATTTGGAATACAGCTACGGCGTTATTATGAACTATTTGTTCCGCTTATCCAAGCTGGAAGAAATCGTGGATAAAAAGATTCCCGTGCATATCGTTGAAAAGAAGATAGAGTGTCTTTGCGAGGACGGTGAAACGAGAAAGCCTGAAAAGGAAAACGGCAAAAAATTTGAGGCGCTTGCAGTGGACTTGATTAAATTGATGGGCAGCGTGTTGCCTTACGAAGTCGTAAGAGAAAAGGAATTCGCGCCGATTAAAAATAAGACGGGTATTGACAGCGTGGAATCTGCCAGAGAATTATTAAAAATGAACGGGGTGGAATTATAATGGAAGAAATACAGCTGGAAGGCAATGAAAAATTACAAAGATTTATACAGCTGTTGTGTGATTTGAATAATCAAACGGTGGAGATTTTGAAAACGGGCAATATTGAGATATTGTACGCAATGAACGACACCGTAGAGGAAATGTTTTCCATACAGGCGAACAGCAAGGAAGAGGTATACACCGAAATCGACGAGGACGCGCAGTGTATTTATAAAAACTTCAACGCGATCATCACGATGCTCAATAGCAACGACGAGGACGAAATCGACGAGGCTACCTCTATCGCCGTGAAAAAATTCCTGCACAACATTTTCGACGCGAACGTGCGTATCGTTCGCGCATACGGCTTGGCGTAATCTACGCCGCAAAATATCCTTATCAAAAGGATAAAAATAACAAAACGAGGCACCCATGTACGAGATGAGTGTCTTTTTTTGTTGTATTGAGAAGTTTTTTCGGCTTTTAGGCTGGAGTTGTCTTTTTCTGCCTACCGTGTACGCGTTGAACGCGTGTTTATAGCCCATTAAAATACGTTTTCCAAGCTAAAACGATAGGATTGTGGAATATTTTTACACATACCGCGCAGGATTTCTATCTTTGGGAGCGCGCTCTTATAATCACGCACGTATAAATATCCTACTGCCTCGTACAGCTGATAATCGATTTCAAGAATAGAGGTGTGCGGCAGCCAAACATGCAAGGTGTTTTTCTTGTTCTCCCAAAACGCCTCGGTTGCCGTGCCGTCCTCATACGTCACTTCGCCGTTCTCCGTCTTTTCATACAGCGAAGCGAGCACTTTGTCAAATTCGTCAAAAGTGCTCTGTACGCGTTGGCTTTCGTAGGTTGAAACGCCGAGAATAAGCGCAAGGGTAATAAAAATGCTGACAATCGTTCGTATCATAATTTTTCTCCTGTTACCATAGCTGTTTTTCCCAGTTCAAAGAAAAAGTTTCGTATTTTTTGCCCTTTTGTTGTAGGTAGACTTTTCCGTTTCCGTCCACCGTCATAACGAGCACTTTTTTCAGTTCAACGCAACCATGGTGCTTTAAAACGTCTAAAAAATACTCTTTATCGTGCCCCGTATACACTACGTTTTTCTCGTCGAATTTGCCCTCGTCTACGAGGATAATGGGCAGGGATTGTTGCAGTTCCATATAGTTACGTTTTGGCAATGCGGAAAAAGTGCCTTCCGCCTCGTACAAAGCGTAGTCTACGGAGTCGAGGGCGAAATATCCTTCTACGCGCAGGCTTTCGATAAGGTCGGAAACGTCGAGATTATTCTTTTTAAGCTGTGTGTCGTCAATGCCGTTTTTATTGAGCACGATACTGGGAATCCCGCTGACAATGGATTTTGCCCAAGGAAAATTTAGGTCGATAAGGCATATAATTTGGTGTAGAAAATATACGCTCAAAATCGCGATAACGCCGTATAATAAAGGTATGGAATTGTCCGCCATGGGGATGCAGGCGAGGTCGGCAATGATGAGAGTGATGACAAGCTCGTATGGCTGCATTTCCCCGATTTGCCGTTTTCCCATCAGCCGCATGACGACGAGGGTGGCGATAAAAATAATCGCCGTGCGAATAAAAATAAGTGCCATATCCGCAGTTTGTAAAAAAATCGGAAAAATATGTATATTTGTGGGCGTAAGGGTGTAAAAATAGTTGTCAACGCGCGAAAAATGGAGTATAATGTTAGAAAAAGTAAGAGTAGCCTTCGGCGCGTAAAGTGTCACCGAACGGGACGTTGTCGGTGAACGAAAGAAAACGGAAATTTAGATGTTCGTTTTCTGCGGTGTCGGGGCGCGTCCGCTACAAAACGAGGCACCCATGTACGCGACTAATGTGCATTTGCACAATCGAGCAAGGGCGCAACGAAACACTTTGCGGACCTCTTTAAAAGAGGTTTTTATTATGTCGAAAAAGAACGAAATGCAAGAAAAAGCACCTACGAAATGGCAGAGGATTTGGTTTTCCCAGCTGATTGGGCAAAAAAACAAGAGCCATAAGATTGCGTACGTTGCCGTATTGACGGCGCTCACCGTAGCGGTGAATATGTTTGAAATCAAATTCGCTCAAACGCAATTTTCGCTGACGATTTTGGCGTGCGCGTTGACGGGGATTATCATAGGTCCTGCGCTGGGATTCGTCGTCGGGTTTTTAGGCGACCTCGTCGGCTTTTTATATCAATCGGGCGGCTATATGTACGCGCCGTGGATAGGGATTGCCATGGGTATGGCGGCGTTTATTGCAGGCTTTATTATGGGTGCGATAGACACGCGCGGTATTGTTGGGATGTATTGCAAGCTGGGTATCGTATGCGCGCTCATCTTTTTGGTGTGTACGGTGGGGATAAACACGACGGGGTTTTGGCTGATGTATGCCAAGGGTACGCCGTATAACACCTATCTTTTCACCCGCTTGATTGCACAAGGACAAATTGTGAACAGCTTTGTAAATTACGTGTTGCTGTTTATCCTCGTGCCCGTCGTGAACAAGATAAAACCTTTTAAAATCCGCATTAGTTAAGAAAAATGTAGAAAAAAGCCTCTTAAAAGTGAGGGGTTTGTAAAAAACAAGTAAAATCGTCAAGCTATGCCTTGACGATTTTTTATTATTATGTTATAATAATAAAAGCGGTATTGGGCGAAAAAGGACCTAATTGGCCGCAAAAGGAGAGAAACTATGTTACCTGGAAAAATATTCGGCTTGTTTTATATGTACGGCCTAATGATTGCCATAGGTATTCTTGCGTGCTTTTGCGTGCTCTATTTATACGGCAAAAAACGTAAAATAGAAGAACGCTTCGTCGATTTCTTGTTCTATAACGCAATCGCGTCGATTGCCGTTGGCTTTTTTTCGGCGGCGCTCTTTCAAGCGGTGTACGATTATATCGAAGACCCCTCGCAAGGGTTTAGCTTGGCAGGCAAATTCACCTTTATCGGTGGCTTGATTGGCGGCGTTGGCTGCTTTTTGATTATCTATTTCCTGTTTAGAAAAAAATACAAGGCGCGCCTTGTGGACGTGCTGTCTATCGCGCCTTGCTGTATTCTCGTGGCGCACGCCTTTGGCAGAGTCGGTTGCTTTTTTGCAGGCTGCTGCTATGGCAAGCCGACGGATAGCTTTTGGGGCGTACAATTCCCGCACTTGCCCTATAAAGTGCATCCCACGCAGCTGTACGAAGCGACGTTTCTGTTTGTCTTGTTTGCCATTTGCTTTATTCTTATCTGGAAAAAGAATTTCAAACACAATATGAGCTTGTACCTCATTGCGTACGGCATTTTCCGTTTCTTAATCGAGTATTTGCGCGGCGACCATAGAGGGGAACTCTTCGGGGGTATTTCTCCCTCGCAGTTTTGGTCGATATTGATGGTCGCACTGGGCATTGCGCTGATTTTCCTGATGGAATGGGCGCTCAAACGCCGAGCAAAAGAACTGCTCGCCCTCGCCGACGCCACCGTATTGGTGGAGCCGACGGAAACGGAAAACGTTACCGCAACGGAAAATACAGCTGAAAACACAACGGAAAATATAACTGAAAATATAGCGGAAACGACAACGCCCGAGGCGGATGAAAAGGAAGTTTCGGCTGACGATACGAAAACGCAGGAGGCGGAACAATGAGAAATCTTACGCTGCTCACCGATTTATATCAACTGACGATGGGGTACGGTTTTTACCGTCATAACAAGCACGAAGAAGAGGTCGTATTCGATTTATTCTTCCGCAAAAACGCGCTCATCACCTATTCGATAGCGGCTGGTTTAGAGCAGGCGATGGACTATTTATTGCATTGGCATTTCGACGACGAGGATATCGAGTATTTACGTTCGTTGCATTTATTCGACGAGGATTTCTTGGAATATCTCCGCAAAATGCGTTTCACAGGGAACGTTTATGCCGTGAAAGAGGGTACGCCCGTATTCCCTGGCGAGCCTATTCTCACGGTGAAAGCGCCTTTAATTCAGGCGCAGTTCGCGGAAACGGCGCTCTTAAATATCATCAATCACCAAACGTTGATAGCCACGAAATCGTCCAAAATTTGTCGCGCGACGGGCGGCAAGGGCGTCGTGATGGAGTTTGGTCTGCGTCGAGCGCAAGGCCCTGACGCGGGTATTAACGGCGCAAGAGCGGCGATTATCGGCGGCTGTTCGTCCACGTCTAACGTGATAGCGGGGCAAAAATTTAACGTGCCCGTGGCAGGTACGATGGCGCATAGCTGGGTAATGGACTACCCGACGGAATACGAGGCGTTCCGCGCGTACGCGAACGCATATCCCGACAACTGTCTGCTACTCGTAGACACGTACGATACGTTGCGTAGCGGCGTGCCCAACGCGATTAAGGTGTTTAAGGAATTGCGCGCGGAGGGGCATACGCCCAAAGGGATTCGTTTGGACAGCGGCGACCTTGCGTATCTTTCCAAAAAAGCGCGTAAAATGATGGACGAGGCAGGTTTCCCTGAGGCGATTATTTGCGTATCGGGGGACTTGGACGAACGTTCTATCAATTCGCTGTTGCAGCAGGGCGCGAAGATTGATTCGTGGGGGGTTGGTACGAAACTGATTACTTCCGAGGATTTGCCTGCGCTTGGCGGTGTTTATAAATTGGCGGCGGTGATTGAAAAGGACGGCACGATGACGCCGAAAATTAAGCTGTCGGATAACACGGCGAAGATTACGAACCCTACGTTTAAGAACGTCTATCGTTTGTATGACAAGGATAACGGTATGGCGATTGCCGACCTTATCACGCTGCACGACGAGAAAGTGCAAGAGGATGAGCCGTTGACGCTGTTCCATCCCGTAGAGACGTGGAAAGAACACGAAGTGGAAAATTTCCACGCCGAGCCGTTGTTGCATAAGATTGTGGAAAAGGGCGAGCTTGTCTATGAATTCCCTAAGCTGTTGGACGTGCAGGCGTATTCCAAAGAACAGCTGTCGAAATTCTGGGAAGAATATTTGCGTTTGGACGTGCCGCAGCTGTATAAGGTGGATTTGTCTACCAAATTGCACAAATTAAAGATTGATATGATCGGCGCGATCCGTAAAGACGCGCACGATAAATCGAAAGGAAAGAAACATGACTGAAAAAACGTTAAAAACTAAAAACGACGGGGGCAGGTATTCGCTGAAAGGCTCTTGGCTGTGGGGGGTATTGCTGTTCGTCGTGCTCGTTTTAATCGACCAGCTGACGAAAGTGGCGGCGGACGTATATTTCAACCGCCCGTCTGCGCCGAAAATGATAGCGATTATCCCCGGCTGGATAAATCTTTGTATCAGCTACAATCCCGGCATAGCGTACGGGATAGGCTCGGACGCGTCGGCAGGGGTAAAGATTGCCGTGATTATCGGTACGGCGTTGATGATGGCGGCGTTTGCGGTGCTGTATTTCAAGTTGGATAAGCGTCGCACGCTTATTCGTATCGCCATCGTGTTTGTCGTGGCAGGCGGCGTGGGCAATCTCATCGACAGAGTGTATTATCAGGTGTGGGATCCCAACGTAACGCAAGGCGTACGCGATATGGTGGATTTGAGCCGTTTTGGCTTTGCCGTATGTAATTTTGCCGATTTCTTTATCACGGGCGGCGCGGTGACGCTGGTGTTGGCACTGTTGTTTTTTGACACGGACGCTATATTCCCGCTGACGGAAAAATATAAGGCACTCGCAAAAGAAGCTAAGGAAAAGGAAGAAGTGAAAGAGCAGGAAAAGGCGAAGAATAAAGAGGCGGCAAAGGCCGCGGCGAGCGCGGAAAATAACGCCGATAACGACAATGGATAAACGGCTGTGGATTGCGGAGGAAAACAGCAAACGGCTGGACGTTTTTTTGAGTGAACAGCTGGAAGATTTTACCCGTTCGCGCTTGAAAAAGCTGATTGAAGAGGGGAACGTTTGTATCAATGGCAAGCCGACGGCGAAAGCAGGCGCGGAAATACGCGTGGGCGACGAAGTGACGATTGTTATTCCCGATGCGGTGGAATACGCCGCAAAGCCCGAAAATATCCCCATTGATATCGTGTATCAGGACGCGGATTTTGCCGTGGTGAACAAACCGCAAGGTATGACGGTGCATATCGGCAGCGGCGTGTGCGAGGGTACGCTTGTCAACGCTTTACTGTACGCGTTGGATTCGCTCAGCGGTATTGGCGGCGTGTTGCGGCCGGGGATTGTGCACCGTATCGACAAGGACACGACGGGGCTGCTCGTCGTGGCGAAAAACGACAAAGCGCACGTTTCTTTGGCGAGTCAAATCGCGCAAAAAACGTGTAAACGTACCTATTACGCTTTGCTCGAAGGCAGCGTAAAAACGGATAGCGGCCGTATCGTAACGGATATCGGCAGACACCCGACGGAGCGGCTGAAAATGGCGGTGTTGCCCGACGGTCGTGGCAAAATCGCCGTCACCGATTATGAAGTGGTGGCACGCTTTGGACAAGAATTTACCCTTTGCAAGTTCGATTTGCAAACGGGCAGAACGCACCAAATTCGCGTGCACGCAAAGCATTTAGGACACCCCGTTGTGGGCGATCCCGTGTACGGCTATAAAAAGCAAAAATTCCGTTTGAACGGTCAGCTACTGCACGCGTGGCAGCTGCGTTTAACGCACCCGACGACAGGGGAGGAAATGACGTTCAACGCGCCCCTGCCTACTGCGTTTTGTGAAATATTAGAAAAATTATGCAAACAATACGGCGTGGATAGAGCGTCGTTTTCGACACTTTTTAACGAATAAAAAGGACTTTAAAAAAGAGTGGTATGTTAAAGATTACGAAGGTAAAACGGAATAGCATCGCCAAGGAACTGGGCTTGGAGGTCGGGGACGAGATTATCGCCTTTGACGGCTATCCTTGCGAGGACGAGCTGGATTATCTGTACTACGTGGAAACGGACGGTTTTTCCATGACGGTGCGGGATAAGCGCGGCGCAGGCGAGATGACGGTGGAGGTGGAAAAGGACGAGGGAGAAGACCTCGGCGTGGAGTTTGAAAAAAACACCGCGATTCGCACCTGCCATAATCGTTGCGTGTTTTGCTTTGTCGATCAAATGCCCAAGGGTATGCGCGAGAGTTTGTACGTTAAGGACGACGACTACGGTATGAGCTTTTCCTGCGGCAATTTCGTAACGCTCACCAACCTTTCCGACGAGGGCTTGGAACGGATTATCCGTTTAAAACTCTCGCCGCTGTACGTATCCGTGCATACTATGAACGAAGAACTGCGCTGTAAGCTGTTGCGAAACCGTTTTGCGGGAAAAATCGTAAGACAGATTGCGAGGCTGGTGGAAGGCGGCGTACAATTACATTGCCAAGCGGTAATCGTGCCGGGCGAAAACGACGGCAAAGAGCTGGAATATACCGCAAGGGAGTTGTTTAAATATTATCCTAGCGTAAAAGAGTTGGCGTTCGTGCCGACGGGGCTTACCAAATATCGCGAGGGATTGACGCCCATACCCGACGTGGATAAGGCGTACAGCGAGGAAATACTCGACCTTGCCGCGCGGCTGAATAAGGAATTTGGCGTGCCGTTTTTACAGCCTGCCGACGAATATTACATCAAGGCAGACCGTGCCTTGCCGCCCGAAGATTTCTACGGCGATTACGAGCAGATTGAAAACGGCGTGGGCATGACGACGCGGTTTTTGGCGGAGGCAAACGCGGCACTTTCGACGCTTATTTCAGAAAACGACGGGGGCAGGTACGCGTTGAAAAGCAAAAAACGCTCTGTTATCGTGTGCGGCGTCAGCGCAAAAAAGGTGATGCAATCCCTGATAAATAGCTGTAACGAGGCGATAGAGGGCTTGGAGGCGATAACGCTTGCCGTAGAGAACGAGTTTTTTGGGCATACCGTTACGTGTACGGGCTTGTTGACGGGGCAGGATATCCTTGCCGCGCTCGAAAAATACCGCCGCGAAGAGGGCGGATTTGACGAAGTGGTGCTTGCAGGCAACGTTTTAAAAGAATTTGAGGACGTGTTCTTGTGCGGTATGACGCTGAACGAGCTGAAAACGAAGCTGGGTTTTGAGAACGTGCGCGTCAATCGCGACGGTGGCTATGGGTTCGTGGAGATACTTTCGACGAACGAATAAGCGTGCATAGCCGTATAAGAATAGGCGAAAGCTTGATGAATTGAGAAAAAATTAACGATAAATAAAGGAGAAAGGAAAAAAGAGGAGGCGATAAACTATGGCGAATCCCCTTATTGCGTTGGTGGGCAGACCCAACGTGGGAAAAAGTACGTTTTTTAATAAAGTAGCGGGTAGAAAAATTTCTATCACAGAGGACAGACCGGGCGTCACGCGTGACCGTTTGTATACGGACGCGACTTGGCGCGGCAAGCATTTCACGATGGTCGATACGGGCGGTATCGAGCTGAAATCGGAAGACGTGATGTGGAAAGAGATAGCAAAACAAGCCGACGTCGCGATTGAGACGGCGGACGTCATTTTATTCTTCACGGACGGTAAAGAGGGTTTGCACCCCTCCGATTACGACGTGGCGGATATCCTGCGCCGCAGTAAAAAACCCGTTATTCTCGTCGTGAATAAGATTGATAATTATTCCCCCGAGCAGATTTTTGAATTCTATTCGTTGGGCTTGGGTGAGCCGTACGCGATTTCCGCGGAGCACTCGCAGGGTATCGGCGACGTTTTGGACGAGGCGATTTCCTATTTCCCCGACGTGACGATAGAGCCTGTACCCTCGCTTAAAATTGCGGTGGTGGGTAAGCCCAACGCAGGCAAATCTAGCCTTGTGAACAAGATTTTGGGTAGCGAAAGAAGTATCGTTACGCCCATGGCAGGTACGACGCGCGACGCGATTGATACCTTGTTTTATCGTAGGGATAAGGCATACACCATTATCGATACGGCAGGGATTAGAAAGAAGAAAAACGTAGACGACGACGTGGAATATTACAGCAATATGCGCGCGTTTGACGCGGTGCGCCGCAGTGACGTGTGCTTGCTCGTCGTTGATAGCGCAGAGGGGCTTACCGAACAGGACGTAAAGATTATCGGCTACGTGCACGAGCAGGGCAAACCCTCCGTTATCGTTATGAATAAATGGGACCTTATCGAAAAGGATACGCACACTGTAAACCGTTTTGAAGAACAGCTGAAAGAGGACCTCAAATTTATGGATTATTACAAATCCATTTATATTTCGGCAAAGACGGGACAGCGCGTAGAAAAGCTGATTGCGGCGGCGGAAGAAGTGTACGCGCACGCGTCGTTTAGAGTGCCCACGGGCGAGCTGAATGATTTGATTGGCGACGCAATTCGCTTGCAGGAACCGCCCTCCTATCAAGGCAGAAGAATGCGTGTGTTCTTCTCGTCGCAGGTGTCCACTTGTCCGCCCGTGTTCTTATTGCACGTCAACGACGAGGGACTGCTCCATTTCTCCTATCAGCGGTATTTGGAAAACACGATTCGTAAAGCCTACGATTTTTCGGGTACGCCTATCCGCGTCAACGTGCGCGAGAAAAAGGATGACGAATAACGTTGCGGTTTAATTGGCGTTCGTGAAATGCGTTCGCTGTGGCGTTCGCTGTGGCGTTCGCTGTGGCGTTCGCTGTGGCGTTCGTTTCTAAAATAACGTAACGAAAACGCGCTTTTTAGCGCCGTAAGAGTGTAAAAAGGTATGGAAACGTTTTATATTTCACAAGATTGGTGGCAATTTTTACTGCTGGCTATCGTATGCTATTTTATCGGCTGTTTTAATTTTGCGCGGCTCATTTCCCGCAAGAAAAACCGCGATATCACGCAGGTGGGCAGTGGTAATCCCGGCACGATGAATATGACGCGTGAATTTGGGCTGAAAATCGGCTTTATCACGTTTTTGTGCGACGCGCTCAAAGGCGGCTTGCCAGCGGTTGTCAGCTATTTTCTCTATCGGAACAGCGTGTTCGCAGGCACGAGCTTGCTTGTTTCCGATTTCACGAGATATTTCGTGGGGCTGTGCGTCGTAATCGGGCATATTTTTCCCGTCACGATGAAATTCAAAGGCGGCAAGGGGATTGCCTCGACACTGGGTTTGTTTTGGATGTGCTTGGCGTGTGAAAATCCTTGGTGGCTGCTGTTTGGGTTTGGCTGTCTTTGTATCGTCGTTTTGTATATCTACACAGCGGAATGGGGCTCGATAGGCTCTCTTTTAGGGGTGTCGGGATTTAGCATTATTCAGCTGACGATATTTATATTGCGTTACGGGAAATACCCCGTGGACGCGTACATGGTAGCCCTGTATCTGATTATTTTTACCATCAACGTACTCACGTGGGTGGCGCATCATAAAAATCTCGCGCGCGTGTTTGCAGGCGAAGAACACCGTACGTCTATTAAAAAATTAGCAAAAAAAAGTAAATAACCTAAAAAATTAGGAAGTAAAAATGAACGTAATTATTATTGGATGCGGCAGAGTGGGACAAACGCTCGCTGAAAAATTGAACGCAGACGGCAACGACGTTACGGTTATTGACGTTTCGGCGGAAAAAGTGAACGAAGTGGCAGGGCGTTACGACGTCATGGGCGTCGTGGGCAACGGCGCGACGTATACGATACAGCGTGAGGCTGGTATCGATACGGCGGATTTGCTTATTGCCGTCACGAATTCGGACGAACTGAACTTGCTGTGCTGTATGATTGCGAAAAAGGAAGGCGACTGTCAAACGATTGCGCGTGTTAAAAATCCGCAGTACAGTAAGGAAGCAATGTATTTAAAGGAAGAGCTGGGTTTGGCTATGGTCATCAACCCCGAGTACGCGGCGGCGGAAGAAATCGCGCGCGTGCTTCGTTTTCCGTCGGCGATGAAGATAGAGCCGTTTGCAAAAGGTAGAGTCGAGCTTATCAAATTCAAGCTTCCTAAAGAAAGCTGTCTTATCGGCACGTCGATTAAGGACGCGGTGATGAAATATCATCTGGACGTGCTTGTTTGCGCTATCGAGCGCGGTGACGAGGCGTATATTGCCAACGGTAATTTCGTCTTTGAAGAAAAAGACGTTGTATCTATCGTCGCAACGCCGAAGAATGCGAACGAATTTTTTAGCAAGATTAATTATAAAGGCAACTCTATTAAGAACGCTCTTGTTGTTGGCGGTGGCGTGATTACGCATTATTTGTGTGAGATTCTCGAACGCTCGAATATAGCGTTGAAGGTCATTGATAAAGATTTAGCAAGATGCGAGGCTTTGTGTTCCCGTTGGCCGAAGGTAGACGTAATCCACGGCAACCCGACCGAGCAGGAATTGTTGTTGGAAGAAGGGATTGAAAAAGCGGGTGCGTTCGTTGCGCTGTCGGGCTTGGACGAAGAAAATATCCTGCTTTCCTTGTTTGCAAAGGAAGTGGGCAGTGGAAAACAGGTGACGCGTATCAATCGTATCGATTACGATAACGTGTTAAATCGTTTGGAATTGGATACGACGATTTGTCCCAAGAACATCACTTCGGACACGATTTTAAGCTACGTGCGCGCGATGAAAAACGCTATGGGTAGCAATGTAGAAACGCTGTATAATATCATACAGGGCAAGGTAGAGGCGTCGGAATTTATCGTCAAGGAAAATTCGCCTATTTCGGGGATTCCTTTGAGTGAAATGCGCTTGAAGAAAGATATTCTTATTGCTTCCATTTCCCGAGGCGGCGAAGTAATTCTTCCTCGCGGTAGCGACGTGATTCAGGCAGGCGATACGGTGGTGGTCGTCACCAAACAAATCGGTTTGCAGGATATCACCGAGATTTTGAAATAACGGGTGAACGTAATGAATTTTCGCGTAATAAAACGTACGATAGGCTGGATATTGCTCTTCGAAGCGCTGTTTTTTATCGTTCCTGCGATTACGGCGCTCGTTTATAACGAAGAGGAAATATTCGATTTTCTTGCCGCAATGCTCTTGTGTGTTATGGTGGGTGCGCTGTGCTTAATCGGCAGACCGAAAAACACCTCCATTTACGCCAAAGAGGGCTTTGTTATCGTGGCGCTTAGCTGGATTGTTATGAGTATTTTCGGCGCGTTGCCGTTTTGGTTTTCAAGGTCGATACCCTCGTATATCGACGCGCTGTTTGAAACGGTGTCGGGCTTTACGACGACGGGTGCGACCATCGTGCCTACGGGAGAACAAGTGGCGGCGTTGCCTCGTTCTATTCTTATCTGGCGTAGCTTCACCCATTGGATTGGTGGCATGGGTGTATTGGTGTTCATTATGGCGTTCTTGCCTCTTAGCGGTGCGCGTAATATGCATATCATGAAAGCGGAAAGCCCTGGCCCGACAGTGAGTAAACTTGTGCCAAAAGTGCGGACGACAGCAATGATTTTATACGTCATTTACGCCGTATTGACTTTGTTGCAGGTTATTTTCTTGATTTGCGGCGGTATGCCGTTGTTCGATTCTATCAATACGGCGTTTGCAACGGCGGGGACGGGCGGTTTTTCAATTAAAGCGGACGGCTTTAACGGCTATTCGACCTATTTGCAAATCGTCGTCACCGTGTTTATGCTCGTTTTCTCTATCAATTTCAACTCCTATTATATGCTGACGAAAGGGCGTTGGAAAGAAGCGCTGACGGCGGAAGTAAAGGCATTTTTGATTATGGTCGCTACGGCGATAGCGATTATTACGCTGAATTTGGTGGTGGCGGGTACGGTAAACGCGCTCGGCAACGCAATGTCCTTTGGCGAAGCGTTAAAACACGCGGCGTTCTCCGTTGCGTCTATCGTTTCGACGACGGGTTTTGTTACCGAAAACTTCGATTTTTGGCCGGTGACGGCGCAGATAATATTGGTACTGTTGATGTTCGTCGGCGCGTGCGCGGGCAGTACGGGCGGCGGTGTTAAAGTATCGCGTGTGTTAGTTTTGGGCAAGAGTGCGTCGAACGAAATCGGTAAAATGTTGCATCCCAAGCAGGTGAAACACGTCACTATGGATGGGCGTGTGGTCGAGCCGGAAGTGGTGCGCTCCATTTGTGGCTATATGGTCGCATATGCGGTGATATTTATTTTATCGCTGTTGATTATTTCTATCGATTTAGGCAATCTGGATTACACGATTACGCACAACGGACAATTCACCACGGGCTTTACGTCCGTCGCGGCGACGTTGAATAACGTTGGCCCGGGGCTTGGTGTGGTCGGTCCGGCAGGCTCGTTTGCAGGGTATGCTTGGTGGTCGAAAATCGTGTTCGTTTTTGATATGTTGGTGGGAAGATTGGAAGTGTTCCCTATGCTTCTTTTGTTCGCGCCGACGACGTGGAAAAAATAAGCAAAATTGCGTTCAACGCGTACACGGTATGCCCGTTTTTAAGAAAATATAGTAACAATTAGCATAAAATGAGGTGCTAAACGATATGGAAACTATGCAAAAGAGATACGTATTGAAATATTTCACACCTACGGAGAATAGCGACGAGGGCTGGGAGAAATATTCCCTGCCGCTTGGCAACGGCTATTTCGGCGCGAGCGTGTTCGGTAGAACGGACGTAGAGCGTATACAGTTCGCTACGAATACGTTTGCGAACGTTAAATTGAATGGCGGCGTTTCTAATTTTGCGGAAATCCATATTGGGCTTTCGCACGAGAACGTGCAAGGCTATGAAAGGGGCTTAGAGCTTAGCGGCGGTTACGCCTACACCCGTTACAAGACGAGCGATAACGCGTGGGAAAGCCGCGCCTTTTTATCCTATCCCGACAGAGTGTTTGCGTATCGTATTAAGTCTTTGAACAAGGCGGATTTCGACGTGCGGCTCGTGATACCGTTTTTGGGCAGTCGCCCGATAGAAGAAGGCGGACGCACGGGCGAAGTTACCGTTTTTGAGAACAGCCTAGTAATGCGCGGAACGTTGCCTGCGAGAGAGCTGATATACGAGGGCAAGCTTGTCGTGGTATCGAACGGCGAAACGCTGCAAAAGGGCGAGGGCTTGCGTGTAAACGGCGCAACGGAAACAACGCTGTATTTCGTGGCGGGCACTTCGTACGAATTGACGGAAGAGGTCTTTTTGGACGGCTATCATAAGGCGCTGGGCAAAGATCCGCACGAAACGATTGAAAAAGATATGCAAAAAGCTTTGGCTTTGGGCTACGAGCGTTTGTTTGCAAGGCATCAAGAGGATTATTTAAGGCTGATGTCGCGCGTGGAATTCGACCTTGGCGGCGCAGAGGACGAGCGGAGTACGGAGGCGCTGTTAAAGAGCAATCAAGAGGGGAATTTCGAGCCGTATTTGGAAGAATTGTATTATCAATACGGCAGGTATTTGTTGGTGTCGTCCTCGCGAAAGGGTACGACGCCTGCGTCCTTGCAGGGCGTTTGGAACGTGCACGATAAATCCCCTTGGGGCAGCGGTTTTTGGCACAATATCAACGTGCAAATGAACTATTGGCCGGCGTTTAATACGAACCTCGCGGAAACGTTTAGCGCGTACGCAGAGTATAACGCGGCGTTCCGTAAACAGGCAGAGCGGCTCGCGTCCCAGTGGATACAAGAAAACGTACCCGAAAACTACGTAGAGGGGCAGGGCGAGTGCGGTTGGACGATAGGCACGATAGCCTATTGTTATGAAATCAGCAGTCCCAGCCTCCACTCAGGTCCAGGCACGGGCGGCTTGACGAGCAAGCTGTTTTGGGATTATTACGATTATACGAGGGATAGAGAAATCTTGGAAAAAGTGACCTATCCTGCCATCCACGGTATGGCGAAATTTTTAACCAAGTGCGTGCGGGAGTACGACGGGGAGTATTTATCGGTATTTTCCGCTTCGCCCGAACAGATTATCGGTGGCGCTGGGGTGACGGGCAGACCGCAACCCTATTATCACACGATAGGTTGCGCGTTCGATCAGCAAATGCTGTACGAGAACGCCAAGGACGATTTGCAATGCGCGAAACTTCTCGGTGTAAACGACGACGTGACGGCGTTGGAAGAAAAACAGATTTCTGCGTATAGCCCCGTTTTGATGGGGTATAGCGGACAGATAAAGGAATTTCGCGAGGAGCATTTTTACGGTGAGATAGGGGAGGCGAAACACCGCCATATTTCGCAGCTCGTTGCGCTCTCGCCCGGGACGCAAATCGGTGTTAGAACACCCGCTTGGCTGGATTCGGCGAAGAAAACGCTGGAAATGCGAGGGGACGAATCGACGGGCTGGGCTTTGGCGCACCGCTTGTGCGCGTGGGCGCGCGTGGGCGATGGCGATCACGCGTATTTGTTGTTGCAAAATCTTTTAAAAATGCGTACGCATCCAAACCTTTGGGACGTGCATCCGCCGTTCCAAATCGACGGCAACTTCGGCGCGTTGAACGGTATGACGGAAATGCTTCTGCAAAGCCACGAAAATTGTATTCATCTCATACCTGCCCTGCCCGTTTCGTGGAAAAACGTCCGTTTTAAGGGCTTGAAAGCGCGTGGGAATTTCACGATTGCAGGCGAGGTGAAAGAGGGCGGTTTGACGCGCGTTCAGGTGTTTTCAGCCGTGGGCGGCGAGGCGCGTATTTGCTATAAAGGCGTGAAAAACGTCGTCGTGACGGACGAAAACGGTAAAAAAATAGCGGCGATTATAGAGGGCGATTTCTGCACGTTCGATACGGTGGCAGGGCAAACGTATACGCTCGTCGGCTTTGGCTGTAAAGCGAGTACGAAAAAGCCCGACGATTTTACGGCGAAGTATGAAGAAAACAGCATTGCGCTTGTTTGGAAAGGCTGTGGCGAGCGTTACGCCGTGTATCGCGCGGTGGACGACGACAGTGGGTATACGCTGCTTGGCTATACGAAAGAAAGCCGCTTTGAGGATACGGCGTTTAGCGCGCAAAAGAAAGGTCGTTTGACGTATAAAGTGACGGCTTTGAAAGGCGACGAGGAGAGCGAGGGTGCGCTCGCGTGGTTGCATCCTGCGGGGAAATGGGAAACGGAGCGCTATCCCTATCTTTTGCGACAGAACAATTTATGAGATAAATAACGAACGTAAAGACAAAAAGGCGGTGCTGTAAAACCGCCTTTTATAGTGCGATTTTGCAAAAATTGCGAAAAATTTTTAAAAAAGATGAAGAAAAAGCGTTTACATTTTAGTGTAAGGCGTGTATAATGATATAGCAAAACACCTAAAAAATGGGGGTGCACCGGATTCGATTGCCGGTGAGCGAAAGGATAAGCATACCGTAGACGGAGCGGCTACGATAAAACGTTCCACCTAAATTTAAATGCAGATAGAAATGCAAATTACGCTCTTGCAGCGTAACTTCGTTTTATAACGAAACGTCGCGCCCGGTTTATCCGTCGGCTGGGGTCGTGGCGTCAATAAGACGGAACACTCTTGAAAAAATCGGAAGGTGTTTTTTTAAGAGTATTCAGCCTTCTGCGTTTTACACAGCGTGTTTACCCGCGGTGTAAGAGTAAGAAATAATAGATAAACTAAGTATGTAGAAAGTTTTTTGGCAGCCGCGTAAGACGTGAGTTCGACTCTCACCACCTCCACCAATCCAGCACACGTCACTAACCTTGATTTTTAAGGCATAGCGGCGTGTGTTTTGCTTTTGGAAAAACAAGAAAACACTTGAATTTTTACGGGAATTGTAGTATAATAATTAAAACAAATTGTGAAAGGAGAGCATTATGGCGGAAAAGAAAGAAAAGCAATATGTGAGCGATAATGCTCGCCTTATGGCGGAATGGGATTTTACCAAAAATAACGCATCAATAGACCTATGTAAATTAAGTGTTAATAGCAATATTTCAGCATGGTGGGTTTGTAATAAATGTGGGTATGAATTTTTTAGTAGCATTCGTTCACGAAAAAACGCAAAAGAATGTAAGAAATGTAGTCTAGTTTCTCGATCAAAGATATGGTTGAAAAAAAGAGGCTCTTTTGCTGATAAGCACCCTGAATTAGTAAAAGAATGGCATCCGTTAAAGAATGGAGATTTAAAACCGAATCAAATTCTTGTTGATTCACCGCAAAAGTTTTGGTGGATTTGTAGTAAGGGGCATGAATGGGAGGCAACTCCCAACAATCGCAACTACGGGAAAGGTTGCCCGATTTGTGCTAATCAATCGGTTTGGGTTGGATATAACGATTTGGCAAGTCAAAACCCTAGTTTAGCGAAGCAATGGCACCCCTATCGAAATGGCAATATCCATCCATCAAATGTTATTGTAACATCAAACAAGAAAGCTTGGTGGATATGTAAAAATGCTCATGAATGGGAAGCGGCGATTAGTGATCGTAGTCGGATGGGATTAGGTTGTCCATATTGTTCAAACCAAAAACTTCTCGAAGGTCACAACGATTTAGCATCAGTAAATCCAAATCTTGCAAAAGAATGGCATCCTATTAAAAATGGCGATTTAACCCCCGATATGGTACAAGCTGGTTCAAATAGTAAGGCTTGGTGGATTTGTGAGAAAGGTCACGAATGGTATGCTCAAATATCTCATAGAAATAAGGGTGTTGGTTGTCCACACTGTGCTAAAGAGCTAAATACTAGTTTTCCAGAGCAAGCAATATTTTACTATTTCAGCAAAATCACAAACGCTGAAAATCGATATCTTTTTGATGGAAATTATGAGATTGATATCTATCTACCTGAATATAAAATAGGCATAGAATACGATGGTGTATATTTTCACAGCAAAGAGAGCGCGAAAGCAATAGAACATAAGAAAGAAAAAGCATTGCAAGATGTTGGAATAACCTTAATACGAGTCAAAGAAACAGAAACCTTAAATAATTCCACGGACACGGAATATATTTTCTACTATTTGTATTCGTCTAATGCTAAACATCTTGAACCGGTTATTCACCGTTTGCTTAACAAAGTTAGTGAAATTACAGGGCAGAAAATTCACATAGATGTTGATATTGAACGCGATAGATCGAATATATATGAACTGTATGTGGAAAGAGAAAAACAAAGGAGTTTGCTTGCGCTAAAGCCTACACTTGCAGTCGAATGGCATCCCACTAAAAATGGACGATTAAAGCCGGATATGGTATCATTATATTCAAACAAAATTGTATGGTGGCAATGTAAACATGGCCATGAGTGGCAGGCTTCGGTGTGTAACCGTAGTAATGGTAATGGATGTGCGATTTGTTCCAATAAGAAGGTGTTAAGAGGCTTCAATGATCTTCAAACAAGATATCCAGAGATTGCTGTACAATGGCATCCAACTAAAAATGAAGGTAAAATGCCAACAGATGTCTTTCCATTTTCCAATAAAAAAGCTTGGTGGATTTGCGAAAAAGGTCACGAATGGCAAGCAGCAATTAATAGTCGTTGCAATGGAAATGGATGTCCTTATTGCTCAGGTCGCAAAAAATCTTAAACGCATTAAAAATTATTGCAAAATATATAAATAGAAACAATGGCTTGATGAAATTTAAAGGTGAACTATATGTGTAATTGTATTAAAAGTGTAGCGACGTCAGATGTTTTTTGCTCGGTTATTAGCGGAGTACTCGTATTTTGTATTTCTCAAATTATTTTAGAAATTATTATAAAGCCAAAGATAGCTTATAGAAACTTAAAAAATAGAATATCAACCGCTTGTATTTATTATGCTGATGTTATAACGAATCCATTTTTGGTTGAACAAGAAAAGACTAAAGAGCAATTTGACTGGTTTCAAAATTCAAAATATAATGAAGCATCTAATGAATTGCGACAATTAGCAAGCGAGATAGGTGCTTACTCCCTTAAGAAAAAAGAAGCCAAAGAGATTGGTGATTTGCTTATGTTGCTTTCAAATACTATGTGGTATTACAGCAATAGTTCGCATGATGGTAGTGATAATTGGGAGAATTTAGAGCGATTAAAGCAATTTTTACAGAGAAAACATCGGAAACAGCAAGACAAAAACAAGACACGCTAAATCTATTTTTACTCCTATGAATTTTACTTGTGACTTTCGGTGACGTGGGTACGAAATTAAACACCCATAAGTCGTTCAAGAAAGGATAAAAAACCACGCAAAAACCCCGAAAATAGGCAAAAATCGGGTAAAATCATGGGTTTTGATAGTGGGTGAACTGTGCTGATTACGCGACCTTCCACCTCCACCAATAAAAATAAAACCGTCCCTTTGGACGGTTTTTTTATAGATATTACAAACTCGCAGAGTAAGGATAGCGTTACATTTTTTAGTGAGATGAATTGATACGTCTTCCCTTTTTCTTTTCATAAAATCCTACGTCTTTATTAAAGAATATTGATGGTTATTCGTGATATATTACTTTTTTCTGTGTTTTAGTCTTTGTCAATGCCGAGTTCTAAACCCTCGTACATATAATCGTTCCATTTGAAATTCTTATAGAAATTCACGTGATAACGGTGCATTTCTTCCACCAACAAACAGAATTTACCCACCGTTTGATGTTTCGGGAAAATATCAAAATATTCGCCCTTGTAATAGAAATTGAAATAGCTGGAATCTACCTCGGTAATAAACGTATACAGCTGTTTATAGCCCATCGTAAATTCAAACGGTTCGCCGTGGCGCGTGCCTTTATAATGCAAGCCCTGATGGTCAAGACGAATTTTCCCTTCGCCTACGATAAAGCTCGTTTTGTTCTTCCCGACCAGTTTATATTCGTCCAAATTCCCGATTTGGCAATCGTCCTCGAAATAATAATCGGGGTTTTCACGGATTTCTTTAATGATATCCATACGCTGCTGTTCCACCCACTCAAACGGTGACGCAGGAATCACCGCGCCCTCGTAGGGGTGGAATTGATAATAATCGTCCATCGTCGCGCCGTTGCCGCAATGTAAGCAGGTGATTTTATCGCCCTCGCCTTTCATTGTGAATTCTTTGCCGCACTTCGGGCATTTATAACAAAAATCTTCCAAGCGGTGGCAAATTCTGCCGTGCGTTTTCCATTTGATTTTCTTTTCAGCGTTCCACGCATATTCGTTGCGTCTAAATTTCTCGTTGATGATGTCGTCCATTTCTTCCACGGACAGTCTTTCGATATCTTCCTTGGAAAAGAGCAGGGACATCGTTGCGTACGTTTCCCCAAACCGTTCGTCTAAACAAACCTTCGTGTTTTGCAAATATTGTCCTTCCAAATAACACAAATACACAGGCGCTTTGAAATGCTTGAACATCTTGCTCGTCCCGGGCACGATAGGTTTGTTTCCGCCGTAGTCGCTCGCCAGCCCCTCGGGCGCGAACGTAACGCAGCCGCCTTTTTTGATTACTTCGCCAACGGCGCGAATTGACAACTTGTCAGGGGCGTAGTTCTTTTTAGGAATAACCTTATTCAGTCCGAAAATGAACGAGAATTTTTTACGGTAAAACTCGCTGCAACCAGCCATCATATTGGTGACTCTGGGATAGCAAGCGCCGCTAACGTACATATGGTCGATACGGGACAAATGATTAAAAATAACAAAACAAGGTCCGTCGCAATCGTTCACGTCGTCGATAATGTTAAACTTCGGTTTATATTTACGGCCGACAATGTCAAGCATAATCGTCTTATAAATAAACGCGATAAATTTAGGTGCGGGGCGATACTTTCTCTTGGAAAGTTTTCTTGCAATCGTCAATTTTTCTTTCATAAGGTGTTTCCTTTGTGAGTGGATTGTATGTATAGTTTACCATATTCAGTAAAGAAAATCAACACTATCAGTGTAAAATGAGTAAAAATAAACATAAAAACCTTTTTTAGACAATCTACGCGTTTTTTGATAGGGAGTTTTAAGAGAAATAGGTTTGCAAGGGGAGTATTTTGCAAAACGGGGGTTGACATTTTCATGAAAAACGAATATAATTAAAAAAAACGAAAATGATTAGCAACAAAAAAGGAACGTGTTTTTATGGAAATGGTATTATTGACGGCGCTCGGCGTGGGCGGCGCAACGGTTATCGGCGCGGTAATCGGTTTTCTTTTTAAAAATATTTCGCATAAATTTTCTGATATCGTGTTATCGTTTGCGGCAGGCGTTATGTTGGCGGCGGCGGTGCTGGGGCTTATCTTGCCCTCGCTCGATTACGGCGGAAAATGGGGCTTGCTGATTGCGATAGTGGGCATCTTCGTCGGCGCAATCTGCCTGAATTTCGTGGATAAATTAGTGCCGCATTTGCATAAGCTGATGGGCGCGGATACGGAAGAACATCACAATGCGAATTTGAGCAAAGTGCTGTTGTTCGTAATGGCGATTGCTATTCATAATCTGCCCGAGGGGATTGCGGCAGGCGTCGGGTTTGGCTCGGGCGATACGTCGCAAGCGTTGATGATAGCAGGGGGTATCGCCCTGCAAAACGTGCCTGAGGGTATGGTGATTATCGGACCGATGCTCGCGGCAGGGATTTCCAAGAAAAAGACCTTTATCAGCGCGCTCATTACAGGGCTTGTCGAGGTGGTGGGGACGTTGATAGGCTATTTCGCGGTCAGCCTTGCCTCGGCGGTGTTGCCGTTCGCGCTGGCGTTTGCAGGCGGCACAATGCTGTACGTTATCAGCGACGAAATGATACCCGAAACGCACGCGCACGGCGGAGAACGCGGCGCGACGTATGCCTTGCTCGTAGGCTTTTGCTTTATGCTCGCAATGGACGTGTTTTTAGGCTAAAAATTGTAAAACAATGCAAAAAAAGACGCTCGAAAGAGCGTCTTTTGTGTTTTATCTAAAAATCGTTCAACTCGTACCTGCCTCTATCCAATGAATACGTCGTTATAATTCAACGCGTACATGGGTGTGGGGTTTGCGAATTGTGATTTACTGTAAAAAACCTTGTACGTAGGCTTTCAACTCGCAAAGCTTTGCTTTCGCCGTTGTTTCATTTTCCGCGCGTACTTGGAGATAGATTTTCAGCTTAGGTTCGGTGCCGCTAGGGCGAATAAGCACGCGATAGTTTTCGTTCTTAAAACGCAAAACATCGCTCTTGGGTAAGCCGTCCACACCGCAAGCAAAATCGGTGAATACGAGTTCTTGTCCGTCGAACGTCATCTTGGGATTGCTACGGATAGAGCGTATGATTGCCTGCATATTTTCCATACCGTCTTTGCCGGGCATAGAGATAGAGAACAGGTCGGTGCCGTAATAGCCGTAGCGCGCGTAAATTTCGCACAGCACGTTCCAAAGGCTCTTGCCTTGCGATTTGTAATAGGCAGACGCTTCGGCAATCATCATAACGGCGGAAACGGCATCCTTATCCCGTGCGTGCGTACCCACGAGATAGCCGTAGCTCTCTTCCAAACCAAACACGTAATTATCCGTTTGGTCGAGTGCCTCACCGATATATTTAAAGCCCGTCAGCACTTCTTTCACGTTCGCGCCGTACTCGTCCGCCATATTAAAGACGAGGTCGGTGGTGACGATGGTCTTTACGACGGTGGGGTTTGCGCCCAGCGTGCCGTTTTCCTTCTTTTTAGAAAGGATATAATAGAGCAGAATACAGCCCGTTTCGTTGCCGTTGAGCAGGCGATATTCGCCTTGGTCGTCCTTGACGGCAATACCGATACGGTCAGCGTCGTGGTCGGTCGCCATAACGAGGTCGGCATTATGCGCTTTCGCGTCGCGCAGGGCAAGGTCGAGCGCCGCCTTTTCCTCGGGGTTGGGATAGGGGCAGGTGGTAAACGTCGGGTCGGGTAATTCCTGCTCCTTTACGATATGCAAATCGCGAACGCCCAGCTCGGTGAGGATTGCCTGCACGTATTTCATACCCGTGCCGTGCAAGGGTGTGTATACCACCGAGGGAGTATTTTCAGCGGAAATTTTCGTGAGCGAGAATTTTTTAATCTCTTTCAAGAACTCCGTTTTCACTTCGTCGTTTAAGATACGGATGTTGTTCTCGTTTGCCGTGTACGGCGTGAAATATCCGTACGCGTTGATGTTTTCCGTAATCTTCGCTGCCGCGCCGTCAGTGATTTGGCAGCCGTGCTCGTTATACACCTTATACCCGTTATATTCCTTGGGATTGTGGCTCGCCGTGATGACGATACCCGCCTGCGCTTTCAAATAGCGCACGGCAAAGGAAAGCACGGGGGTGGGGGTGAGCTCGGAGAATACGTACGCCGTAATCCCTTTGGCGGACAATACTTCCGCCGCCACGCGCGCAAAATATTCCGATTTGTTACGGCTGTCGTAGGCGATAGCCACGCTGATAGCCCTGCCTTTGTACGTTTCCAAAAGATAATCGGCAAGCCCGAAGGTCGCTCTGCCAACGGTGTAGCGGTTCATACGGTTCGTGCCCGCGCCGATAACACCGCGCAAACCGCCTGTACCGAACGCGAGCGCGCGGTAAAATCTGTCCTCAATCGCCGCGTCGTCCTTTTCAATTGCGAGCAGTTCTTCTCTTATATCCGCCTCTAAGGGCTGCGCCAACCATTGCTTGTATTCCGTCATAATAACTCTCCGTTTGTTTTTTATTTTTTTCTATTATAGCATAAAGTTTTTTCTTTTTCAAGCGTTGGGCGAAAAAGGATAAAAAAATATACGAAAAAAGTCTAAACAGAAATGCTATATAAAAATAAAAACAAATACTAAAAAAACGTGCTTTTTTATAAAAAGCAGGGAGCATGTACGCGTTGAACGCTTTTTTTGAGGATCATAACAGAGCGAAAAACGTTAAAAAAAGAAAACGAAAAAACAGGTTTTTCATTTCCAAAAACCACGCAAAGAAAAAAGTGGAAAAAATGCAACGTTTTTTTTCGATAAGGTACTTGATTTCTCGGGAATTATATTGTATAATGAGGGTATCTAAATTGATAAAAATATCGGAGGAAAATATACTTATGGCAAAATCCAGATATATCGGGGATTATCCCGTAATCGGTATTCGTCCTATCGTGGACGGCAGACGTGGCCCTATGCAGCTTCGTGAGAGCTTGGAAGGGCAGGTAATGGCAATGGCGAACGCCGCGAAAAAGCTGTTTGAGGAAAACCTTTTCTATTCCAACGGCGAACCTGTAAAGGTCGTAATGGCGGATACGTCTATTGGTAGAGTGCCCGAAGCGGCGGCTTGCGCGAGCAAGTTCCAAAAAGAAGGCGTTAGCATTACGTTGTCCGTTACCCCTTGCTGGTGCTACGGCTCGGAAACGATGGATATGGATCCCACGACGATTAAGGCGGTGTGGGGCTTTAACGGTACGGAACGTCCCGGTGCAGTATATCTTGCGGCTGTTTTGGCAGGTCACGCACAGAAAGGTTTGCCCGCGTTCGGTATTTACGGCCACGAAGTACAAGACCGTGATATGGTGACGACGATTCCCGACGACGTAAAAGAAAAATTGTTGCGTTTCGGTCGCGCGGCGGTAGCGGTTGCGACGATGCGCGGTAAGTCGTATTTGCAAATCGGTTCGCAATGTATGGGTATTGCAGGCTCGATTATCGATCAGGATTTTATGGAATCCTACCTTGGTATGCGCGTAGAATCGGTGGACGAAGTAGAAATTCTCCGTCGTATGGAAGAAGGTATTTATAACGAAGAAGAATATCAAAAGGCGCTCGCTTGGACGAAAGAACATTGCAAGATGGGCAGAGACGACAACCCCGAGAGCGTAGAATTCCTCGGCAAAGAACGCCGTATCAAATTCACGGACGAAGAAAAGGAAAAGCAGTGGGAATTCACCGTTAAGATGTATTGCATCATCAAAGACCTTATGGCAGGCAATAAAAATCTTCCCGACGGCTTTGAAGAAGAAAAGGTTGGTCATAACGCGATTGCAGGCGGTTTCCAAGGTCAAAGACAGTGGACGGACCACTGGCCCAACTGCGACTATCCCGAGGCATTGCTCAGCTCCACGTTCGATTACGAGGGCGCAAGAGAACCGTATACGCTCGCTACGGAAAACGACGTTTTGAACGGTTTGGGTATGTTGTTTATGCGTTTGCTTACGCACAGAGCGCAGATTTTCGCCGACGTTCGTACCTATTGGAGCGGCGAAGCTACCGAACGTGTTACGGGCTATAAGTTGGAAGGCAAAGCGAAAGAATCCAACGGTATTATCCACCTGTTGAATTCGGGTGCGGCTTGCTTGGACGCTTGCGGCGAATGTAAAGACGAAAACGGCAACGCTACTATGAAGAGATGGTGGGAAGTTACCGATGAAGATATCAAGAAGATGACGGACGCTACCGTTTGGTGCGAAGCGGGCTTTGACAACTTCCGTGGCGGCGGTTTCTCCAGCCATTACACGACGAAGGCGGAAATGCCTTGCACTATGATTCGTTTGAACCTTGTAAAAGGTCTTGGTCCCGTTCTCCAAATCGCAGAAGGCTGGACGGTAAATCTGCCTGACGAAGTATCCGATACGTTGATGGAAAGAACGAACCCGACGTGGCCTTGCACTTGGTTTGCACCTCGTTGCGACGGCAAGGAAGGCAGCCCGTTCAAGACGGCGTATGAAGTAATGCAGAACTGGGGCGCTAACCACGGCGCAATTTCCTATGGCCATATCGGTGCAGACCTTATCACGATGTGCTCGATGCTCCGTATCCCCGTATGTATGCACAATGTTCCCGAAGACGAAATTTATCGTCCTGCGGCTTGGAACGCATTTGGTATGGATAAGGAAGGTCAGGACTATCGCGCTTGCCAGACGTACGGACCTCTGTATAAAAACTACAAATAATATCCTATAAAAAAGTGTCGCATAAAGATTTACCCTCTGAATTGCAATTCGGAGGGTAAATTTTTTAAAGACAGAATATTGACATTTCTAGGCAGTTATGATATAATAACGCTACTATCAGTCATGAGGTGGACGTGATGTTGAAAGAAAAATGGATTTGGCCGAAAAACGATACGTTTGAAAAGGATAGCTATGCGGAATTTATCGGGAAATTTACCGCAAATCCGCAGGAGAAAGTGGAAATACATATCGCTTGCGACAGCGTGTATAACGTAGAAATCAACGGCGAACTGGCAGCGTTTGGCGCGTGCGCCGATTATCCACACCGCAAAGTGTACGACAGCGTGGATATCACGGCGTACTGCAAGACGGATAACGACGTAAAAATCACCGTTTGGTATATCGGTGAGGGTAGCTCCACTTATAAAATAGGGGATAGGGGCTTGGCGTTCAAAATTTGCCAAGGCGAAAACGTCCTGATTCGCAGTAGTGAGGAGATTCTTTCCCGTAAAAATATCAACTATAAAAACGGCTATGCAAAGATGATTACGTCGCAGCTAGGGATTTCTTATCTTTACGACAACACCGTGGAAAACAACCTTGCCTATGAAAAGAGCGAGGTGAGAAAAGAGGAGTTTGTTGCCTATCCGCGCGGCAGAAAGAACTGCGTTTTAAAAGGCAGAGTGCCCGTGAAAATCCGCAAGATAGAGGATGGATACCAAATCGAGTGGGAGAAAGAAGCAGTTGGTTTTTTAGAACTCGATGTTGTCAGCCCCAAGGCACAAAAACTCACGATAGCCTACGGCGAGCATATTGAAATGGGCGGAAGAGTTATTCATCAGCTTGACAGTCGCGATTTCAGCGTGGAATTTATCGCCAAAGCGGGGGAGAATACTTTCCGCAACGCGTTCCGCCGTTTGGCTGGGCGGTATCTTGAAATAAAGTGCGAAACGGAGCTGGAAATCCGCTACGTGGGTTTGAACGAGGTTATTTATCCGCAAAAAATAAAAGACCGCAAATTCAGCGATCCTTTGTTGCAAAAAATATACGATACTTGCGTACATACGCTCGTGTGCTGTATGCACGATCATTACGAGGATTGTCCTTGGCGCGAGCAGGCTTTTTATACGATGGACAGCCGAAACCGAATGCTGTGCGGTTATTATGCCTTTGAGGGCACGGAATATCAAGAGAGCAACCTTGCGCTGATTGCCGACGGCTTGCGCGCGGAAAATCTTTTGGATATTTGCTATCCCTCGGAAAAGAAATACGCGATACCCTTCTTTTCGCTGATTTTCCCTATTCAGCTGTACGAATACAGTGTGTATGGGAACAATCGCGCGCTCGTGGAGAGCTTGATTCCCACCGCGCGCCGTATCTTGGACGGTTTTAGAGAAAGAATCGACCAAACGGGGCTGATTCCTGCGCTCAAAGGGCATTGGAATTTTTACGAATGGACGGACGGCAGCTCCGCTCTTAACGAGTGTGGCGGCGTAGAACAGCCGTTGCATTACGATTTGATTTTGAACTGCGCGTACGTGTACGCTTGTGATATTTTTGAAAAACTCACGGGCGAAAAGACGGATACTTCCGCGATAAAACGTGCCATTTATGAGAATTTCTACGACGCGGAAAGGGGCTTGTATAAGCTGTGCCTTTCGGGCGAAGCGAAATTCAGCAAGCTGGGCAACGCGTACGCCGCGCTTATCGGGCTTGACACCGAGGGCTTTGTAGAACGAATGATGAGCGACGACGTAATCGACGTTTCGCTGTCTATGCGCGCGTTCTATTACGACGCGTTGTTAAAAGCCGACGAGAATTATAAAACGTATATCCTTGAAGACATCAAGACGCGCTATAAAAGGATGCTCGACGCAGGCGCGACGACGTTCTGGGAAACGGAAGACGGCTGGGATGATTTCGCGCATTCGGGCAGTCTTTGCCACGGTTGGAGCGCTTTGCCCGTCTACTATTTGTTATTGTTTGGAATAAACGAAGACTAAACGTCTTACTTTTCAGGAACGTAAGGGAAAGCAGGAATAGGCTTTAATTTAAACTCGTTCAGCGTATGCAAACGGTCGATTTTGGCTTTCTTTTCCGCGTCTTCACAAACGCCCGTGCGGATATATTCGTCCAGCATAGCGTAGGTAAAACCAAGATTATCTTCATCCGTCCGATCGGTCAATCCGTCGGACGGTACTTTTTCTACGAGGTCGATAGGCAGTTGGAGATGCTTGCCGATTTCTTTCACTTCGCGTACGGTCAACTGTCCAAGTGGCGCAAAATCGCCTGCCGCGTCGCCGTAACGGGTGGAATAGCCCACCCAGTCCTCGGAAAGATTGCAGGTGTTTGCCACGCGTCCGTTCATCGATTGCGAAAGGGCATAAAGCGTGGACATACGGATACGCGGAGGGAGATTTACCCGCGTTTGACGGCTGATATCCAGCCCCGCTTTTTCGAGGGAATCGAGTACGCCGTCCACCGCTTTTTTGATGTTGCAAACGTAATTCGGGATACCCAGGTACGCGACGAGCCGTTTTGCACAGTCGATATCGGGCTGTTCGCCGTTTGGCATTAAAACGCCGATAACGCGGTCTTTCCCCAACGCTTTTACACACAGCGCGGCGACGATACTCGAATCCTTGCCGCCTGAAATCCCAACGACGGCGTTGCAGCCTTTGCCGTTGGCGTCAAACCAATCCCGTATCCATTGTACGACGTTTTCCGTCGTTTTTTCTACGTTGAACATATATTGCCTCCTTACGTTTTCGTCGTAGATATAGCAAGCCTTCGGTATCGTCCGAAGGCTTGTTCGTTGTTGCGTTATACGCCAAAGAGCAGATCGCCGTACGTCGGGATCGGCCAATATTCAGCGGAAACGAGGTTTTCCAGCTCGTCTGCGCTCGCGCGTAATTTTTCCATAACGGGCAGAATTTTGTCCTTGTAATACACGGACAGCTTTGCCGCGCCCTTTACCTTTTTCGTGCCGTCGAGGGCTTTTTCCAAAGCCTGCACGCTCGCGTAGGCATTTGCCGTTAGCGTAGAAATCGCCGTCAGCGTTTCTTTTTCATACGAACAATCGAGCGAATCGCACACCGCTTTTTTCGCCAAAATCGTTTCGCTCAGCGCACGCGCGTATTTGCTCACCGCTGGTAAGATTTCCTTTTTCGCCATATCTGCCATAGCTTTCGCCTCGATATTGACGAGATTGCAATAGCTCTCTAAGAGTATTTCCAAACGGGAATACATTTCACGCTCGGTGTATACCTTGTGCGAGGTAAACAGAGCGATATTCTTTTCCTTGACGAAATAGGGCAGAGCGTCGGGGGTTGTTTTCAGATTGAGCAGACCTCGTTTTGCCGCCTCTTTCAGCCATGCGTCGTCGTAGCCGTTGCCGTTGAAAATAATGCGTTTGTGTTCGGTGATGACGCGCTTGATAAGGTCGTGCAACGCCGTTTCAAAATTGTCGGCGGTTTCCAATTCGTCCGCGAACTGTTTAAGAATTTCCGCAACGGCGGTGTTGATAATCGTGTTGGGACCGGAAACGGACGCCGAAGAGCCGAGCATACGGAATTCAAATTTATTACCCGTGAACGCGAAGGGGGAAGTACGGTTTCTGTCCGTCGTATCCTTCGGAAATTTGGGCAAAGTATGCACGCCGACACGCATCAGTTCTTTTTCCTTTGCGCCGTACGGCTCGTCTTTTTCAATGGATTCCAGCACTTCCGTCAGCTCCGTGCCCAAGAAAATGGACACGACGGCAGGGGGTGCTTCGTGCGCGCCAAGACGGTGGTCGTTGCCAGCCGTGGCTACGGATACGCGCAAAAGGTCTTGATAGTCGTCCACCGCTTTCAAAATCGCGCAGAGGAATAATAAGAACTGCGCGTTCTCGCTCGGCGTGTCGCCCGGTTCTAACAGGTTTACGCCCGTGTTGGTGGAAATGGACCAGTTGTTATGCTTACCGCTGCCGTTCACGCCCGCGAAGGGTTTTTCGTGGAGCAGACACACCATATCGTGCTTTTTGGCGATTTTTTGCATAATTTCCATCGTCAGCTGATTGTGGTCGGCTGCGATATTCGTCGTGGTGAATACGGGTGCGAGTTCGTGCTGTGCAGGCGCCGCTTCGTTGTGTTCGGTCTTTGCCAAAACGCCCAGCTTCCACAGCTCCTCGTTGAGGTCGTTCATAAACGCCTGCACGCGGGGCTTGATAACGCCGTAATAATGTCCCTCAAGCTCTTGTCCCTTGGGAGGCGGAGCGCCGAAAAGGGTACGCCCTGTATATACGAGGTCTTTTCTCTTTTTAAATATTTCCTTATCCACGAGGAAATATTCCTGCTCGGGACCAACCGTCGTTTTAACGGAAGTAACGTCCTCGTTGCCAAACAGCTTTAATACGCGCATAGCTTGGCGGTTGATGGCTTCCATAGAACGAAGAAGGGGAGTTTTTTGGTCGAGCGCGTCGCCGCCGTACGAACAAAAAGCGGTAGGGATACACAGTACGCCGTCTTTAATAAACGCGTACGAGGTAGCGTCCCACGCCGTATAGCCGCGCGCTTCAAACGTCGCGCGAAGCCCGCCCGAGGGGAAAGAGGACGCGTCCGTTTCACCGCGGACGAGTTCTTTACCCGAAAATTCCATAATGACTCTGCCGCCCTCGTCGGGGGAGATAAAGCTGTCGTGCTTTTCGGCGGTGATGCCCGTCATGGGTTGGAACCAATGCGTATAATGGGTAGCACCCAAAGAGATTGCCCAGTCTTTCATGGCGGCGGCAACAGCGTTCGCAACGGATAAATTCAGGCTTCTGCCGTCTTTAATCGTGCGTTTTAACGTGTTGTAAATCTCTTCGGAGAGCATCGATTTCATCACTTTGTCGTCAAAAACCATACAGCCAAAATAATCGGACACGAGTTTCATATGCGGTTCTCCTTCGTAGATAATTAGCGTAATAATAACGTGCTTTTTTAGCGCGTTTTTTGCATAGCGACACGGCGCAAGCGTCCTTTGTGGATTTTATAAAAGAGTGGACGAATCTGTGCAAACGTCAATGCAAATAAGGAAAGGCAAAGGCAACAGGGTAGTATCACCTCGTGGCGCCTCTGCCATTATGCGTATATTATACATTCTTTGGCGGAATTTGTCAACGATTTGAAAGGGTTTTCAGGGAAACGAACGCGCAGGAAAAAGAAAAAACGAATTTTTCTTGCATTTTTTTATAATATTTATTTATTTTTACACAGTTTTTTATTTTTTATTAGTTTTACTATGAGAAAATTTATTGACAAATATTGAAAAAGTAGTATAATTATATGTATACGGTGAGTGTTTTTTTTTGTTTACCTCATTAAGTATGCGCCGTATAAAAAATAGTTCAAAAAAATCTTTTTAAAAAAGGAGAAAGAAAGATGAAAAAATTACTTATGTTTCTTGCATCGGTAATGCTCGTCGGTACGATGGCAGTTGCAACGGGTTGTGCAGACTTGTTTGCTCCCATCTCTAGCGGCGACGTTTCGAGCGAAGAAAGTGTGTCCAGTGAAGGTGCTGCTTCTAGCGAAGAAGAAGCTTCCAGCGAAGGTGCTGCTTCCAGCGAAGAAGCTGCTTCTAGTGAAGGTGCTGTTTCCAGTGAAGAAGCTACGTCTAGCGAAGAAGCTACGTCTAGCGAAGAAGAAGCGGCTATGCCTACGTTTGTTGTAGGTATGCCTACGACGGTGGAAATTCCCGCAGACGGTAGCGTAACGATTGAGAGCGCTCCCAATATGATGGGATTCCATTTGGAAGGCAAGTATCAGGTAACGTGGGATGAATCGATTACTAACCTTCAGGTATATTGTGGTGTGCAGCCTGTAGCAAACGGTGACGTTATCGAAGCGACCAATCCCTATGCGGCTACGCAGCTTAACATTTCCACGACGGATGGCGCGGCTCTTACCGTGAGAATTATGGTAGCTGAATACGTTGCGCCTGCTACGGTTGTAACGCTTGGCGAAAATGAAATCGACGTTGCTGCATGGGAAACCGTAAAATGCTGCTTCACGGCAACGACGGCTGGTTCGTATTCGTTCACGACGGAAAGCGACAATGCTGACCTTGGTGTTGGTGACGAATTTACCTTTGAATGGGTAGGTTTCCCTTACACCGTTGAATTAGCGGAAGGCGAAGCGTTCAATTTTGAACTTTCCACGCTTGATTTCTCGGCTGCAACTATCACGTTCACGATTGCTGAGGCTGTTGCGGTTCCTGCAAACGTACCTTTCACGGTTGGTATGCCTACGTTGGTGGAAATCCCCGCTGACGGTAGCGTAACGCTTGAAAGCACCGCAAATATGGTGGGGCAGCATTTGGTAGGCGACTATCAGGTAACGTGGGACGAATCGGTTACCAACCTTCAGGTATATTACGGTATGCAGCCTGTAACCAACGGCACTGTTATTACCGTAGCTAACCCTATGATGCCTACGCAGCTCACCGTTTCCACGACGGACGGCGCGGCTCTTACCACGAGAATTATGATTGCTGAATATATTGTTCCTCCCACGACGGTTGCTCTGGGTGCAAACTCTATTGAAGTAACGGACGGTTTCAAGGGCGTAAAAATTAGCTATACGGCAGCAACGGCTGGCGCGTATACGTTTACGGCAGCAGCAGACGAAGAAAACGCTCAGTTGATTATGGAAGACGAATATGGCGCTGAAATGCTTGATTTCCCGTACACGGTATCGTTGGGCGAAGGCGAAGAAATCGTTCTTATCATCACGACGGCTGATTTCAGTGCTGATACTGTTGATTTCGTGATTGCCGAAGCACAGAAAGTATCCGTTTGGTTTATGTATTTGCTTGGTGATACAATGGATTTCTTGCCCGAAGGAGTTAGCGTTGTGTTGGAAGACGGCACCACGGTAACCACGACGCAGGAAATCGAAGAAGGCGTTGCTGTTCTCTCTGCTGAAGTTTATGCAGGTGTAGAATTCACCTTCAAATTTGCAGGCGTTGAAAACTATACGGTTACGTGCGAAAGCTTTGGTACGGCTGAACCTTGCGAGAATGTTAGCTGCTCTGAAGACGGCTGGTGGACGATTGTAGCTGAACCGATGAATGAAGAAGACAACACTTTCTTGTGTCTTTGCGTTGTTACGGTTAGCGAATAATTAAAATAACGAAAAAAGGAACGGTAAGCGCAAACGCGCTTGCCGCTCTTTTTTTATGGCCTGTTTTCCGATTAGTATTCTATCGTTTGTTTTTATTCGTCGGTTGGCGGGTCTTGCTTTTCGGGCAGGAATTTCCAATACCGCGCGGGCATATAGCCACGCATTTGTCGCAGTCGTTCCCGAGAGGGGATATTGACGGCGGCGTAATACCTTTTCCACAACGCCTGCCACGCGTTCTCGTCGGCAGAGAGCATAATTTCCGCGTCGCAAAGCGGCGCGAGAAAAACGTTCTTTCCGTCGTACACGGCGGCTTTTTTTCGTTTGGTGTCGTGCAGTACGAAAGGAAACTGTGGCAGTCTTGCCCGAAAATGCGGTGCGAGTAGGTCGCAAATGTCATTGTCGGGCGCAAAGGGCGCGTACAAAGCGCCGCTCGCCGTTTCCATAAACCGTATAAAGCCGTGGAATCGATGCACTTCAAAGCCGACCTTACGCATACATTCCACAGCGGCGAATACGTCGGGATTAGACAGCATTTTGCCAATCGGGCGTTTTTCTTTTGTCAACGTGTGGAAATAACGAAAAGCGATTTGTTCGTTGTTATCCATACCGCTACGAAGTAGGGTGTCAAAATCGCGCATACAATCACGATCGAAACAAAGCAAACGATTTTTTGCCTTTTCAGCGCGTAAAGGCTCGGTGTCTATAAAAAGAGTCCGTTCTCCCAAAGGCAACTGCGTTTGCTTGGACGTAAGCAACGCATTTTCGTCCTTGTATGCCGCTAAAAACGCCGTTAAAAAACCGTTTTTCGTTCCGTCAAAGACATAGACCATGGTAGCCTCCTTTTTTATTCGTCGCGTACACGGTATGCCCGTTTTTGCTTTTGTTTTTTGTGTTTATAATTGTCCCGTTAAGGAGATGAGCGCATTTTGCGGCGAGGAAATTTGCGCGAATAAATCGAGCTGTTGCGCGTTGTCGCTTTGCTCGGCGGCGGCTAAAAAACCTCGTATCTGTGTTTCGTTTTTCGCGCCGAAAAACTTTCCGTTGCAGGTGATAAAATGTTTCGCGCGTTTTAAAGCGACGCGCATTTTCGTCAAATCCTCAAAAGAAAGCGTCGCATATTTTCGCGCCTCTAAGATTTTATAAGCATTTTTTGCGCCAATCCCTGGTACGCGCAGTAGCGTTTCCAAGGGCGCGCGGTTGATTTCCACGGGAAAAAGATGCATATTTTTCAACGCCCAAGCGCATTTAGGGTCGTATTCCATAGACAAATTTTCGCCCTCGGCTACCAATTCTTCCACGGAAAAACCGTAAAATCGCAACAGCCAATCCGCTTGATACAAGCGGTGTTCGCGCAGTTGTCCCGTCGGTTTGTCGGGCAACAACGAATCTTGCACGACGGGTACGTACGAGGAATAATAGACGCGTTTCATATCCATAGAACGGTATAACGCCTGCGTCAGCCGCAATATCTGCCCGTCTGCCTCAGGGGACGCCCCAACAATCATCTGCGTCGTCTGCCCCGCAGGCAAAAAATATCCCTTGTATTGTCCCTTTTTCCGCTCTTCCGCGTATTGCTGCTTTTTCACGGTAAGCTCTTTCATAGGCAATAAAAGGCTTTCTTTCGTCTTTTGCGGCGCGAGCAGTTTTAGGCTCTTTTCAGAGGGTAACTCGATATTATAGCTCATCCTATCGACGTATTTCGCCGCCTCCTCCATCAGTCGCTCGTCTGCGTAGGGGATACCTTTTAAGTGAATATAGCCGTGAAAATGGTACTCCGTGCGCAGTTTTTTCACGGTAAGCACTAGCCGCTCCATAGTATATTCAGGATTTTTACAAACGGCAGAGGACAAAAACAGCCCCTCTATGTAATTCCGCTTGTAAAAATCAATGACGAGCTGACAAATCTCGTCAGGCGTCGCGCTCGCCCGCGGTACGTCCGCGTCGGCGCGGTTTGGACAATACTTGCAATGATAAATACAATCGTTGCTGAGCAGTATTTTCAATAGCGAAATACACCGCCCGTCGGGCGTAAAGGAGTGACAGCACCCCGCCACGTAACCGTTGCCCATGCCGCCTGCATTTTTTCGTCCGCTCCCCGAAGAAGAACACGATACGTCGTATTTCGCACTCTCCGTTAAAATTTTCAACCGTTCTTCCGTAATCATACGTATAGTATAGCGCATACGCAAACAAAAGTCAAACATTTGTTCGCATATTTTTCAAAAAAGAAACGCCGTACGATGGACGTCGGCGTTGATAACGATAGGGGCAGGTATGCGTTGAATAAAAAACGGGCGTACCAGGTACGCGTTGAAAATTATTCTTCTTGCTGCCGTTTTTTCATACGCATCCAGTTGTAAAAGCCGTACAAATCGTTACACAAAAAGGCAACGAAACACACGACCATAGGAAGATAGGACAAGGAAAGCAGGCTTGCCGCCACCCACAGCCCTATTAAAACGACGTCGTTTGCGGCGTAGGCAAGGGCGTAGGCAGGATGACGGAAAAATACCAATCCCGCCGCGAAAAAGCTAGTGGAAACGGAAACGGTGCTCAAAAGGAGATTCGCGGTGTTAAAATACGCCAAAATAAAATAGAAAAGGACGGTAACGAGCAGGGTGCAAACGGTAAGCCCTATGCATTTTTTCTTGGTCATTGCCGCGATTTTTACCTCGTTTTTGCCCTTTTTCGAGGGGTTTTTTAGCCACGAAACGCAGGCGGCGATAGCGGCAGGTGCGCTCATAAAAACGTAAGTAATCATTTCCCCGTAATAGCGCGAGCGTATGGAAATAACGCCGTAAATCAGGCTGAAAACAATCAAAATCGCCTGTCCGATCACGTTGCCTTTCGCGATAAACACGAGCGCCGTAACGCCAAGGAGCGAAGCAATCAGCGTCAGCGGATAAAAATCGCCGCTCAGCAGGAAAGATATGAGAATAGAGCTTATCGACGCCAGCCATAACACCCACTCGAATAGGGTGAAATAGCCGCAAAGTTTTTTCAGTTTTGCAATCGTTTTAGAACAATTCATAAATCACTATTCCGTTTTTCATATGCCGCGCCTAACGAGTATGCCTATACAATCGTAGTATTGCCGTAACGCAAAAAAATAAAACGCCCCATTGCGTATCTTCAAAGACCTAACGATACGCAACGCGAACGTCTACATTCGCGCCACCCGGTGGCGGCTGTTATCTATTTTGTAGATACAGTATACTACGCCGCGCGTGCATTGTCAAGCAGAAAAAAGCCAAAAGAATAAGAAAAAAGCGGCGAATAACGGTTGACGGAAAAAAAAGAATAGTCTATAATATATAGGAATATGAGAGCTGTGCAAAAATTGCGCGTGCTTTCGACGAAATTTTACAAAAACTTTACGTTGGCTTTACCGAGCGTTTACCCATACTATGCTATAATGGTTATAGTGGGAGAACGCGGACGAAAAGACGGCGAAAACGAACGTTGCGCATCTCCTAAAAACACGAAAAACATTTAGGAGAACAAATATGTTAAACGCAATTTTGTTTTTGTTGGCAGGCGTCGGCGTGTTCATCGCAGGTATGAATATGCTCAGCGAAGGGCTGGAAAAGAGCGCGGGTAGCGGCTTGAAAAAGCTGCTCGGTAAAATCAGCAACAACCGTTTTGCAGGCGTCGGCGTCGGCGCAGGCGTCACGGCGATTATCCAAAGCTCGTCAGCCACCAGCGTTATGGTAATCGGCTTTGTAAACGCAGGCATTATGACGCTTACGCAAGCGGCGTCGATTATTATGGGCGCGAATATCGGTACGACGGTGACGGGTATTTTGGTCGCGTTGAAATCGTTGCCGATTGCAGAGTTCGTGGCGGCGCTCGCGTTCGTGGGCGTGATGATGACCTTTTTCAAGCCCGAAAGAATTAAGCAAATCGGCGGTATTTTGTGCGGCTTTGGGTTGATTTTCGTCGGTATGGAGTTGATGGGCGACGCGTTGGATACGGCGGTTGTAAAAGACTTCTTTATCGGCTTGTTCCAAAAAATCGATTTCCCGTTGTTGCTCGTTTTCTGCGGTGCGATATTCACAGCGGTTATTCAGAGTTCTTCTGCGGCGACGGGTATTTTTATCGCTATGGTCGGTACGGGCGCACTGACGATTGATAACGCGCTGTTCCTCGTGCTCGGCTCGAATATCGGTACGTGTATCACCGCCGTTATTGCGTGTATGGGCGCAGTCGTGAACGCAAAGCGTACGGCACTTATTCACTTGACGTTTAATATTATCGGTACGATTTTGTTCACGGCTGTTATCTGGCTTTTGAACGACGAAGCGGTGTGGGTATTGCAAAAAATTATGCCGGGCAATACGCAGATGCAGCTTGCGTGGTTCCACGTTATCTTCAACGTTACGACGACGATTATTCTGTTGCCGTTTATAAAACAGTTGGTGGCGTTCGCAACCAAAGTAATTCGCGACAAAGCCCCGAAAGCAGACGAGGAAGGTCAGCTGAAATACGTGGACGAACGTCTGTTGAAGACGCCGCCCGTAGCCGTAATGCAGACGAAAAAAGAGGTCGATTATATGGCAACGCTCGCCAAAGAAAACTTTGGCAAGGCGTTTGAGGCTATCTTTGGCGATACGGAAAAATATGCCGCCGACATTTATGCGAACGAGAAAATTATCGACTTTACGAATAATTCGGTAACCAAATACCTTATCAAACTCTCACCGCTTGTGGACGGCGCAGACGAAAGAAAAATCGGTGCGTATTTCCACGTATTGAACGACCTCGAGCGTATCGGCGACCACGCGGAAAACTTCCACGAAATCGGTACGCAGATGAAAAATGAGGGCTTGGCGTTCTCGGCAGGCGCGATAGAAGAATTGAAAGAAATGCAGGGCAAAGTGTGCCGTATGTTTGAAATCGCCGTCGAGGCGTTTGAATCGGGCGAAAGCGATGGCTTGGACGAACTCACCGCGCTCGAAAACGAAGTGGACGGACTCAAACGCACACTGTCGGCACGGCACTATGCGCGACTCGCAGAAGGTAGCTGTAAGATAGAGCTTAGTGCGTATTTCTCTTCGACGGTGGCAGGGCTGGAACGTGTAGCCGACCACCTCGTCAACGTAGGATATAGCGTACTCGATCCGACAGGCTCGCAAACGGCGGCTTGGCGCGCGTCGAAAGAGGCGCGTTAAACCGTAAAAGGGGCGCGTTAAACGATAAGATAAAAGGCTGCGCGTTAAACAATAAAGGGTATAAAATAGAAAAAATCTGCCAATCGCCCGTTTTTTGACGGGCGAAAGGCGGTTTTTGATAAAAACAACATAAGGAGATAAAAACGAACAATGGATTTTTTGATTCAATCGTTTTTGGAAACAAGCGCGACCACGTGGCTGAAATATCTCGTCATGTGGGTTATCGGCGGGGCGTTGATATACCTTGCCATTAAGAAGGAAATGGAGCCGGCATTGTTGCTGCCCATGGGCTTTGGCTGTATCCTCGTCAACATACCGTTTACCAACGTTCTCAACGTCGTAAACGCAGACGGAACGACGACGCTGGGTATTATCGACTGGCTGTTCTCGATGTTTATCGAGGCGTCCGAGGCAATGCCTATCTTGCTGTTTATCGGCATCGGCGCTATGATTGACTTCGGCCCGTTGCTCACCAATCCCAAATTATTTATTTTGGGCGGCGCGGCGCAGTTTGGTATCTTTTTCACGATACTCTTGTCCGTACTTTGCGGATTCAGCATCAACGACGCGGCGTCTATCGGTATCATCGGCGCGGCAGACGGCCCGACGAGTATTCTCGTAGCGCAACAGCTCAAGAGTAACTTTTTAGGTCCTATTATGGTCGTGGCGTATTCGTATATGGCGCTCGTGCCTATTATTCAGCCCGTCGTTATCAAATGCACGACGACGAAAAAGGAACGCGCGATTAAAATGCATTATGCACCCCAGCAGGTATCCAAAGCAACGCGTATTTTGTTCCCCATTATCGTAACGCTGATTGCTGGTATTATCGCACCCTCGTCGCTCGCCCTTATCGGGTTCTTGATGTTTGGTAACCTTATTCGCGAATGCGGCGTACTCGGCACAATGACGGACACGGCGTCGAACAACCTCGCAAACCTCATTACGCTACTTCTCGGTATCACGATTGCCTCGCAAATGCGCGCAGAAAACTTCTTGAAATGGCAAACGGCAATGATTATCGGGCTTGGTTTGTTGGCGTTCATTTTCGATACGTTCGCAGGCATTATGGTAGCGAAAGCAATGAATATTTTCTCCAAAGAAAAGATTAACCCCATGATCGGCGCGGCGGGTATTTCGGCGTTCCCCATGGCGGCGAGAACGGTGCAAAAAATGGCGATTAAGGAAAACCCGTCCAATCACCTTTTGATGCACGCAATCGGTACGAACGTTTCGGGACAAATCGCCTCGGCTATTGTTGGCGGCTTGATTCTCGGTTTGTTATAAGGTAAGGAGGGATAAGAATATGTTGAATACGATATCGTTGCTTATCAGTAAAACGGACGTAAACAAAGCGTTGGAGATTATGTGGAAAGGCTTGGTGGCGATTTTCGTCGTTATCGCGCTGGTTATTATCGTAACGGTGCTGGTGAATAAACTTTGCCTGTATTTTGAAAAGAAAGCGAAAGAACGCGCGGAGGCAAAAGCCGCCGAAGAAGCAGAAAATTCAGAGCAATAAAATAGCGTAAATACAATGAAAAACCGACAAGGCAAACGATGCGCCTCGTCGGTTTTTTTGTGTGAAATTTTCGTGATATGAGTTGACAGCGGTTTTTTATAATGCTATAATAAAGACGAAGGGAGAGAAACCTTATGAAAAAGTTAGCAAAAATAGCTACGACGCTCGCGGTTGCGTTAGGATTAAGCGCGTGCGGCGCCGCGCCTCAAAACGGCGAACAAAGCACGGAAAGCGCAGAACAGATTATGCAGATTACCACGGCGCAAGGGTTGGTGAATTATCTATTAGGGTATTTTGAGTCGGGTAGAGAGCAGTATATCCTCGATAGAAACGTCGAGTTCACGCAAACTACGCATTTCGACCGTACCTATATGGATATTTACGGCGAACAAGTGCTGGTGGAGTTCGCGCCGACGACGGATACGTTTAAGAGCAAGGACGGCAGCTATTATTATGAATTTACCGGCTATCTGTTCGGCTCGCATAACGTGCCTGCGGAATATTATTTTATGGAGACGCAAAAAACAAAGCAGTACGGGCTGCAAGAGGAATTGAAGCGGTACGTTTCGTTTGTTTCCAACGAGGATAGATTTCAGCAGTACGGCGTGATAGACGAGACGGTGGAAAAATCAAAACGGGATTATTATTGGGAGTATGAAAACGCCGAGGAGTATGCGGAGCTGCACAAACGGAATACGTTTGGGATTTTGCATATGTATTTCAATAATCAGATTTTCGCCTTTGCGCTCAATGGGGATTTTTCTGATTTGACGGATGAGAATTACGACTATACACGGATTAAGGAAATAGAGATATCGCAGGTCGGCACGAGGGTAGATTTTTCGTTTACCACGGAAGATTTGGACGGCGCGGCGTACGGTGGCGATTCTGACAAGCAGGTGTTTACGGACGTAGTGGGATTCGTAGACGTGGCGAGCTACGAGCTGTATTTTAACACCCATTGGAAAGTGTATAAAGGGGATTTGCTGTGGAACGAGCGAAAATCCGAATTTTCCGTTACGCCTAACGATGAGGATATTTCTTTTGTTTTGGATAGGGAGTACGAACTGAGCATAGACGCAAAAGAGTGGTAAGTGCATAATAAAAAATTGATTTATTTGATATATCAGAAAAAGTGCTATGAGAAATAAAAAGGAGGGAAGTGGATGAAAAAATGTTCTAGAACATATTTACTAGTAATTGCTCTATTGTTGTTCGCTACATTTTTTTCTATGTCGCTAACTCCTGTGCATATGGACGACTGTCAACATACAGTTTGTGAACATTGCCAAGAAATCGTTGCGGTCGAAAATGAAGTAAACGCTATGTTGGAGGGACACGGCGAATGTGGAGAGACCGCTTGTGAAACGTGTGTTTTTATAAGAAAACAAATAGAACAATTAGAGGAACTAAAAGTAACGGAACATTCCTGCCACGAGGCTATATGTGACACTTGTGCGCGCATAATATTGCGAATGCGTTTGCAATTATTTGTTTGTGCTTTGGCGATATTTGCGTTGGTGTGTGCAACGAAACAAACAACCAGTCTTATTATTAAAGAAAAAACGCCTAGGGATAGAGCGTTTACTTTGTTTGCTTTAAAAGTAAGGCTAAACGATTGATAAATTGAATATAGAGTAAAAACATGGTCTTTGAACACAGCCCTTATTCGGGGTATGTGCTTTTTGGCGTGTTTTTACACAATTGACGGGCATTCTAAGCGTAAAGGGCGAGAAGGCTCGTTTTGTTATTCTTTTTAGTATTAAAATAGGAGAAAAAATTTATGATAGAAATAAAAAATCTTACAAAACAGTTTCAGAACGAAACAGAAATTGATTATAAGGACATTGTTTTTGAAACAGGGAAATCGTATATGTTGCTTGGGGCTTCGGGGTGTGGCAAATCCACGCTTTTGAATATGATAGCTGGAATATTGTCCCCAACGCAAGGCGAAATTATCATTGATGGTAAAAACATGTCGCAGAGTAATCAAAAAGACAGAGATAAATTCCGCATTCAAAATATAGGTTATATTTTCCAGGATTTTAAATTGATTAACGATATGACGGTGTTAGATAATATCAATATTTTACGTTTGGAAGGAATAGATACTTCCAACGCAGTGATGTTGTTGAAGGATTTGGGAATAGAAGAAAAGAAAAATAGCAAAGTGAAACATCTTTCAGGTGGGCAAAAACAACGTGTAGCCATTGCGCGCGCATTAATCAAAAAACCGAAAATTATTCTTGCCGACGAGCCGACAGGCAATTTAAATTTTGCGATTGGGGAGCAGGTCATAAAGGAATTGGTGAAGATATCGCAAGGAAATACGCTGATAGCCGTTACGCATGATGAACGGTTGTCGAAATATTTTGATGAAGTCATTGATATGAATGAAATGACGGGCGGTATGCATGACGTCGTAGAAAAGGAGGTGTTCTAAATGTTACGGTTTGCTTTAAAGAATATGGCGATTAAGAAAATACAAAATATTTTAATCGTATTATCTATTGTTATTTCTGCGGGGATTGCGGTACTTGCCTATAACGTCGCAAATCAAGTTAGCGATGGAATTACCAAAGGTGCTAGCTATTATTCTGTGATTATTGGTCCATCGGGAAGCCAAACACAACTCGCTATGAACACAATGTATTTCACGGATGAACCTTTAGGAACTATTCCTTATTCGGTGGTAACAGATTTAATGCAGGATGGAACGAAGGTAAAATCGGTGGTTCCGTTTGCGATGGCTGATAATTATAACGGCTATAACGTAGTAGGAACAACGACGGATTTTTTGAAGGAAAAAACGGTGAAAGAAGGTACCATGTACGAGGATAATGAGATTTTGCAGGCGGTTGTTGGACATAACGTAGCAAAATATAACCGTTTGAAAGTGGGGGATATTATCCATACTGGACATTCGATAAACAGCGCGGAATTACACGCGGAAGGGATTACGGTCGTGGGGATATTGGAAGAAAGCCATTCTGCATACGATAATATCGTTTTTACACAACTGCGAACGTTATGGCATATGCACGAACATACCGAAGACGACGCCCATGAAACTGAGGAGGGGCATGAACACGGTAGCGGCACTGTTTGCGCGGTTTTGGTGAATGCAAAAAATCCTGCCTATGCGATGCAACTTGTCAGTGAATATGATGGAAAAATCATTACGGCGGAAGATGGAGATGTGTTTACGTTGCAAGCAATCGAGCCAATGGATATCGTGCGTGACATTTTAAACGAAGCGGACGATACGCAATATATCGTATTTATTTTATGCGGTGTGATTTTGCTAATGAATATTATGATTATATCGATTATTACGCTGTTGAATATGTATCATTCCGCGAAGGAAATTTCCTTAATGCGTTTGATAGGTATTAGTATGAAGAAGATAAATCTATTATATATTATTCAAAACGGGATAATCGGTTTTATTTCCACGTTGTTGGCGTTTGGATTATCAAAAATATGTTTATTGCTTATGAATAATTACGTTGCGAGTATGGGCGTGGTGTTGAATATGGGTATGGTCTATCCTATGGAATTCGTCATTTTATTGGCGGTATTTCTAATTAGCGTTATTCCGACTGCCATTTGGACGTTCTGTATGTCGAGAAAAGACGGGGTTAGGGATTAAAGGAGCGTAGGAAAAATGAAAACTTTATGGACAAAAATAAAAGAATTTTTTAATAAATGCACATATATGAAATGGCTTACACCCGTCCTCTTGATTGTTATAATTGCAACGGCTTTCGTGTTACCGTCAGCCTGCAAAGAAAAGACGATTGACGAGAGAAATGCCACTAAATTAAGCTTTAAAGCGGCTGCCGAATACGATTATTTAAAAACGTTGGATGGGGAATTAGTGACCATCAACGGCTATATGGCGACAAGTTCACCCGTAGATGGTTCCTTTATGTTTTTGATGAATTTGCCTTATCAAAGTTGTCCGTTTTGCGTGCCGAATACTTCGCAGTTATCCAACACTATGGAAGTGTATCCTAAAAAAGGGGAAGCTTTCGATTATACAACGCAAGCAATTAAAGTTATTGGAACCTTGGACGTTGCCGATAATAAAGACGAACCATTTACAGATAAATACGGCTATGAATTTAATTACAAAATAATAGACGCTACGTATGTAATATTAAAATCGGAAGAAATGTCAGCCGACTTGGCTTTATGGCAGAAAATTGCCGAATCGGATATTATCAGTGAAATTTATCAAATGTATGATTTTGTTAATTTTACTTGTTCTTGGAATGAATATTTTGTAAATAGCTATATAGACGAAGAAGGGACGGTACATACAGGCTATTATTTGTATGCAAGTGATGCGGAATATTATCTGTTTACGGAAGACGCACAGTGGAATTTTGGAACAAAGGAAAATTATTTTACGGATATTATACATAAAATCCAAAAAATTGATGAAACGGCTTTTCAAGATCTAGTGGAAAATGTGCAACAGGCAGAAATGTTAGCGAATAAAGCGATGACGGAACTAAAAAATGGAAATTATACTTATGAAATAAGGTATGTTGAAAAATTCGGGAAGGAAGATCGTATTTATACGCTAGATATAGGAGAGGAATTATTAGAGGAAATGAATTTATTGTATAGAGGTTTTTCCAATTGGCTAGGGAGTTGGGAAATGTAAAGAAGTGATAAAAATATTTTCTTTCAGTTTTATTTTGGCTCTTTTGTTGGCGCAGAGAAGAGGATTCTCGCCTTTAGCGGCGCGCCCCGGTGGACGATTATTAATCGTCCAGTTTGCCGTGGAGTTTGTTGTAATAGAGGCTTGCGTTGGCAAACCATTTTGCTCCCGCAAAACGCCTCCTACCCTCGAATCCTCTTCTAATTTTCGTGTGACAATAAAAAAGAGATATGTCCTTTTGACATATCTCTTTTTTATGGCGCAGAGAAGAGGATTCGAACCTCCGGTAAGCTTCAGACCTACACACGATTTCCAATCGTGCTCCTTAAACCACTCAGACATCTCTGCATTGAATAGACGCTCTCTCAAAAGCGCCTATTTATATTACTGTATTTTTTGAAAAAATGCAAGCGTTTTTGCCTTGCTTTCATAAAATTCTTTAAAAATTATCAAAATTATGCGTTCGGCTTGTAACAGTTGCACGCCGCGCCGCTCGGTAAAAAGCCCGTATCCGAGCATTTTCCGCATACGAATTGCGGCGTCAGCTCCGTTTCTTTTATCCCCATTTCCGACAAAATCGTTTTTCGTTCCGCCAAAAGGCTCTGCTTTTGTTGCGTCAGGGCAGGGAGCGTTGTCGGCTCGAACACTTCCGCTTTTGCCAAGGCGATTTCCATTTTGGAAAGCTCCGTCGTAATCTCCTTAAACCGCGTGTTTGCGTTCGCTTTTGCGATAAATTTTTCCGCGCGCGTTTGCGCCTTTTCGCGAAGTAGCGAATAGTAACGTTCTCTGTCCGATTTGGCGTTTACCGCCTCGATGGCGGGGTTGGTATACCCACGCGAATTTTGGCTTGAACTCGTACCTGCCCCCGTCGTTTTGTTTTCGGGGATATCGTTCAACGCGTACACGCCCCCTTGTTTCCAGTCGGAGAGGATTTTGTTCATATAGGGGATAGGGTTCGCGCTCGTCGCGCTGCGTTTTGCCGCTTCTAATATCATTTCGTCGGAGAATTTCCAGTCTCTCCACGTCTTGATTAAGCACAAATTCACCGCCGTCTTTTTCATCGTGCCGCAAATTTCTTGAATTTTCGTGAACAGCTTTAATTCGTCGTTCTTTTCCTTTAAAAATTCCTTTACGCCCTCTTTCGTTACGACGCCGTCGGCAAACAGCTTTTCCAGCAGCGTGTTCATAGACGCAAAATCTCCACGCGACGTTTTCATACAAAAGAGCGCGACGTCCAAAAGGGAGCTTTCTTCAAAACCGCACGTATACCATTTTTCGGTGTATTCGTCGATATAGGGGGCAGGATTGGGGATTTTTACACCCAGTTTTCTGCCGATACGGAAGGTGAGGTTTGCCAGCATTTCGCGGTCTGCCAAATACGCGTCGATTTCGCTCGCTTCCATTTTACCCTTTTCCGCCAGTTCGTCCAACGTCAAATCCAACGCGTTCATCGAGCCGCGTTTTAAACGTTTCGCCGTAGCCAAAACTCCGTCCTTCGCAAAACCCATTTCCGCCCATTTTTTATACAGCGCGTAGTCGCTCTCGTCGGGCGAACGCTGGAAAATAGACAGCGCGGTGAATACCGCCGACAGGTCGTTTTCGTGCGCGTTATAGGACGAGAGTTCTTTTTCTACCTGCTCGTACGTTGTGATACCGCTACGCATCAGCTTTTTCGCTTTGTTGAAAATATACGAAGGGGAAATCGCCTCGCCCTGCTTGTTGATGCAATATTCCGCAATCAGCAAAAACGCCTGCGGCTGCATATTGTTCTCTTCCAAAAAGTGCATATATTTGACGTAATCGCCCGAGGAAACGAATTTGCCCACCCGTTGCATTTTACGTTGCAGCTCTTTGTTGAAATCGGTATACTGCTCGTAATGCACGCGTTTGGGCTTGCCCACAGCCGCCTTAACGGGCAGATATTGCACGGTAAACGGCTCACGCGAGAGGATTTCTACAAGGTCGTAATCCTGCCAAAACTCGAACGCGTCCGAGATTTTTTCCTCGGTCGTTTTTAATACTTCCGCCATGGACGAAATGCTGAATTCAAAGCTGTTGTTTTGGCACAAATACAAGCCGTAAAGATATACTTTTACGGCAAACCCGTCCGCTTCGGGCAGATATTTGGTGACGAATTTGTTTTCAATCAGCGTATAGGTGTTGTCAACGTCTTTGGAAAAAGTGCAAAACGCCATGGAAATCCCTCGTATGTACGAATTTTTACTATGTGTAAATTAGGAAAAATTTTATTCTTTGATTGTACTTTTCTTGCTTTCTTTAAAGAAATAGTGTATAATAAAATAGAATAGGTATCCTATCGCCCTTTTTATAGAGCGTACGACTATTATAACCTTTTTCTTATGCAAAAGCAAGGTGTTTTTACAAACTTTTGCAAAAAAGAAAAAAAGTATTTTCCAAAGGAGGAGCGCCCGTGAAGATATTGCATACGTCCGATTGGCATATCGGCAAACGCCTGATGGGGCGCGAACGCCTTGACGAGCAGGCGGAGGTGCTCGACGAGATTGCCGCCGTGTGCGAAAGAGAGAATATCGAGCTAGTGTTGCTCGCAGGCGACGTTTTCGATACGTATACGCCGAGCGCGGAAGCGGAGGATTTGTTTTTTACAAAAATCAAACGTATCGCAGGCGGTGAGCGCGCCGTTTTAATCATCAGCGGCAACCACGACGACGGGGTACGGCTTTCCGCCGTTGCGCCGCTGTCCGAAGAACAGGGGATTTATATCGTCGGGAACGCCCGTAATGCGTTAAAGGTTACCAAGGACGGGTATAGGAAAACCCACCCGATTGCGTCGGGAAAAGGCTACGTCGTTTTTGAAAACGAACGTGGTGAAAAAGCGTTCATCTCAACCCTGCCCTATCCCAACGAGGCAAGATTTAAAGAAGAAAAGAGTGAATTGCCCTACGTCGAGCAGATGAAAAAATGGATAGACGAGGGGGAGAGCGGCAACGTAGAGGGTTTGCCGTCGGTGTTTATGGCACACCTGTTCGTGGCAGGCGGCAGTGTATCGGAGGGCGAACGCGAAATCGATTTAGGCGGCGCGCGCGCAATCCCCGTAGACGCCCTGCCTCACAGCAATTATATCGCGCTTGGGCATTTGCATAAAAAACAACATATGGGCAAGGGGGATTGCTATTACAGCGGTTCGCCGTTGCAATATTCCTTTGACGAGAGCGCGGATAAGGGCGTGAAAGTGTTCGACCTTACGAGCGAGGGCGTGCGTGATTTAAAAGATGTACCGCTGACGAAAGGCAAGCGTTTGGTACGACTAGAAGCGGTGACCGTCGAGGACGCGTTGACGCTGCTCGATAGATATGAAAACGAGCTAGTGGAATTGCGTATCGTGCTGTCTGCACCGCTGACGACGTCGGACGCGCAGGCACTCGCCGCCAAACGAAATCTCGTATCGCTGATTCCTGAAATCCGTACGGAAGAGAGTGTTCACTTCCACTCCCGAAAAGGCTTGTCGGACGAAGCGTTGTTTACGGCGTACTACCGCACGGCGTACGATAGCGAGCCGAAACAAGAGCTGAAAGAGCTGTTTTTAAAAACGCTCGCAGAGATACAAGAAAAATAATTGACGAAAATATACTTATAGACGGCTTATCCGTCGCGGATAGAACGCTGAAAAGGAGGAACGTATGAAACCGATTTATCTTGAATTTTGCGGCATTAACAGTTTTTCAGAAAAGACGCAAATCGATTTCCGCGCGCTCCTTTCAGGCGGTGTATTTGGTATTTTTGGGAATACGGGCAGCGGCAAGAGCACGATTCTCGATTGTATTCATCTTGCCTTGTACGGTGTGATTGAACGCGCAGGGCGTTCGGTGGATTATATCAACTATCGCGAGGAGGAAGCGTACGTCGTGTTCGATTTCGAGCTGACGACGGAGGGGGTGCGACGGGCATACCGTGTACGCCGCGAACGCAAACGCAAGAACGCGTCTAGCAAGGCAAGTTTGTGGGAATACACCGCCGAGAACAAGCTGCTCGCCATAGCGGAAGGTGCGCGCGACGTGGACGCGGCTATCGAAAAAATCGTTGGGCTGGAATTTAACGATTTTAAGATGTGTATCGCCCTGCCGCAGGGAGATTTTGCGGCGCTTGTGAAAGCGCAAACGTCCGAACGGGTAAAGCTCGTTTCCAGATTGTTCGATTTGGAAAAATACGGCGAACGGCTTTCCAAAGCGGCAAATGAAAAATATTACGCCGCCGAGCACGCCGTAGAGCTGATTAAGGCGCAAATGGACCAAAACGCCGAGGCGAGCGACGAAATGATTGCGTCGAAAATTTCAGAATTACAGACGGCGCAAACGGAGCTTGAAGTTATAGAAAAAGAACTGAAAGCGGTTGAGTCGGAATACGAGCGTTTGAGCGCGTTGAAAAAAGAAAAAGAGGCGCACGAGAGCGATTTAAAGAAATTACAGCAATTACAAACGCGTTTGTTAGAAATGTCGCAAAAGCGTGACGAAATCAAGCGTTTGGCGTCAGCGCAGGCTTTGATAGAAAAGGCGGACGCGATTGAAAACAATCAGCGCGCCAAAAAGAACGCGCAAGGGGACGCGGTGCGCGCGCACGAGGCGTGGTTGACGGAGAAAGCTCGTGCAGAGGCGGCGCAAAAAAACTTTGACGAGCAAAAATTTGAGGAAAAGCTCGTAGAATACGCGACGAAGCTGGATAAGGTACGCGGCGCGACGGCAGATATCATGGCGGCAAACAACGCGCAAAAGGCGTTTGACGAGTGTGCGCAAAAATATAGAGAAATTTCAAAAAATTGTGTAGAAGAGGACTTTGCCGCGAAGCTAGAAAGCATAGACAAACAGCTTGACGCGCTTGGCGAGGACGATACGCTGCTCGATTATTTGAAGCGGAATTTCAAGGACGTGTTGCTGGCGGAAACATACGGCGAAGTGCGGCAAGACCTGCGCGCAATCAAGGAAAAATATCCCGTGGCGGCGACGGATATCGACGCGCTTATAAAAAAATACACCTTTGCAACGGTGGGCGACGAAAGAAGCTTGGACGTGGCGCAGGTAAATTTGGCGTTCAAGCAACTGGAAGCGGAGAAAAAACGGCTGAGAAAGGAACGCACGGAGATAGAGAATCGCGAGCGCACGTATAAGGACAACGTATCCAAACGGGATTTGTTGAAAGAAGAAGGGAAAGTGCATCGCGCGGCGTTGGTAGCGGCGCAGGAAAAAATAGCTTTCCTTGCAGACGTGGGTAGCGAACAGGAACTGGAAGAAGGGCAAAAGCGTTGCAAAGACGCTCAAAAATCGGCGCAGGAGAAGATAGAGGCGGCGAAAGAAAGAGCGCAAAAATGCCTTGTAGACGAGGAGAAAAACAAAGCCATCGTTGCACAATGCGAGAGCGCGGAACAGACGTTGAACGAGGCGTTTGAAAAGGCGCAGCAAAAGAGCGGTTTTGATAGGGTAGACGAGGCGCGCGCATTGATTGCGCGGCTGGGTGATGAAGAACGCGCGCAAAAGGAATGCGACGAATTTTTTAAGGAATACGAGCTGTATAAGAGCCGATGCGAGCAGGCGGATAAACGGCGTTTGGACGAATATCAAGACGAGCTGTTTGCGGCGACGCGCGTTATACGCGCGGATAAGAGCAAAGCAAAGGACGAGAAAACCGCCCACATTGCGACCTTGAAAAGCGAGCTGAGCTACTTGGAAAAAATGCGCGAGAAATATCGCGAGTACGAAGCGGCGTTAAAAGAAAAGCAGAAATGGAAAGACCTTTGCGACGAGTTCCGCTCGCTATTAAAGAGCAACAAATTCCTCGAATTTATCGCGACGGAATATTTACAAGAAATCTGTGTTTCGGCGAGCGACACGCTGTTGTCGTTGACGGGTGGAAAGTATTTCTTGCGGTACGATAAAGAATTCAAGGTGGGTGACAATCTCGACGGCGGCAACCTTCGCGCGGTGAAAACGCTTTCAGGTGGCGAAACGTTCCTCGTTTCGTTGTCCTTGGCGCTTTCGCTAAGCGGCGCGATTTGTCAAAAATCCTTACGCCCGATCGAGTTTTTCTTCCTGGACGAGGGCTTTGGCACGTTGGACGAACAGCTGTTGGATACCGTTATGAACGTGCTGGGCAAGCTGAGCAAGAATTTTGCCGTGGGATTGATTTCGCACGTGGAAGAGCTGAAACACCGTATCGATAATAAAATTTTGGTGACGGGCGCGACGGAAACGCACGGCTCGACAATTCGTATCACTAATCTATAAAAAACGAACGATAAACGGACGATTAAACGAGCGTCAAAAGACACAATAAGAGGAAAAATAGAAAAATAAGGAAAACACTATACTATGATTGTTAGCGCAATAGCCTTATGGAAAAAATTTAATTTAAAAACGCCGCTTGGAGCGAGCGAGTGGGGGATAGACGAACGCCACGGTGCGCGGTTTAGCCACGTGTCCTATTCAGGGCATACGGTCAGCGACGGCAGCGTGCGTATTTATGCGCGGTTTGGTCGTCCTTTGGGAGAGGGGAAAAGACCGACGATTCTGCTCCTGCCTGACGCAGGCGAAGCGACGGATAAGGAATTGATGAGCTATTTCGTCGAAAAGGGCTACGCGGTGCTGATGCCCGATTATTCAGGAAAAATGGAAAACGACGGCGATCTTGTGATGCGTACCATTTATCCCGATTCTCTCGAACACGGCAATTACGAAAAAGCGCGTGGGCTGTACGATATGGAAAATTTGGCGGCGGAGGATACGACGTGGTTCGAATGGACGCACGTTGCGCTTAGCTCGATTGAGTATTTGAAAACGCGCGCCGACGTTGGCAATATCGGTATCGTCGGGATTCGTAAAGGCGGCGATATCGCTTGGCAGGCTATGCTTTCGCCCGATATCAAATGCGGTATTCCCGTGAACGCGGCTGGCTGGCGTTCGTTTATGACGGTGGCAAAATTCGGCGATAATATTATGCACAATCTCAGCGACGACACGCACCGTTATATCGCGGCGGTGGAGGCGCAGTCGTACGCGCCGTACGTTAAATGTCCCGTATTGATGCTGTGCGCGCTCCGTGACGACGGTTTCGATTGCGACAGAGCGTACGATACGTATTCGCGTATCGGCAACGACGACGGCAACGCGTTGGTGTATTCGGCGGACACGGGGGCTTGTATCGGCCCGAACGCCTTGACGGATATGGATTTGTTCTTGGAAAAGAACCTCAAAGGCAGAGAAATTTATATTCCTGATACGCTCAACGTCACGCTGACGGAGAGTGACGAGGGACTGAACGTGTTGGTGGAATGCGACAAGGAAGGTATTTTGGAAGAAGCGGGCGTGTTCTACGCCGAGGCGGACGTACGCACGAAATCCACCTATCGAGATTGGCGTTGTATGTATAAAACGGACGGCGTTTCCGTCAAAAACGGAAAGCTGGAATGTACGATAAAGCCTTTCGAGGGCGCGAGCGCGGCGTTCGTGTATGCGTACGCGAAATATATCAACGGTTTCCGCGTGATGTCCAAGATTACTTGTAAACGTTTTACCAAACCGAACGCGGCGGCGGTAAGAAGCCGCAGGCTCTTTTCAGGCAAAGCGGAAATGGACAGCTTTGGCGTGGCGCAGCACGAGGACTATTCGTTGGGCGGTATCTTTTTGGAAAGAGAGGCTGTGCCCAAGATGACGCAGGGCTACGGCGATATTACGGGCGCGTATTCGGTGGGTGGTATTAAGACGTACAAAATCAGCTCGCCTAAATATATACCGCAGGAAAACGCATTGTTGGAATTCGACGTGTATTTCCCTATGGACGACGAACTCATCGTCACCATTGAGGCGGCGGACGTGGAAAAGGGCGCAGAACGTTATTCGTGTACCGTTCCTGTGCGAGGCGGCGGGAAATGGAAACGTATCATTTTAAAAGCGGCGGATTTTAAAGGCGAAAAATACGGTATGCCGTTGCAGAATTTTTACGAAGGCAAAGCGATTACGTTCGATAGCGCGAACGACGATACGGAATATTCCATAACGAATATTCTTTGGCTGTGATTTGAAATATAAAAAAGGTGGGCACCATGTACGAGACGAATACGCTGTTGACGTTAAAAAAGCCACATCCCTGCGGTGGAGTGCAATGGAAAGTGGTGCGCGTTGGCGCGGATATCAAGGTGCAGTGCCTCACCTGTGGGAAATACGTCAATTTGACGCGCGACGAATTGAAAAAACGAGTGAAATCGTCGCAAAATCCGTCGGACGGCGGTGTGGGAGAATAAGGCATGGAAAGAGATTTGCGAGACGGTGAATTATACGAGGCGCGCTTTGGTTGGAAGGAAAGCCGCGCAACGTTTTGGTTTTACGCGGTAATCGTATTCTTGCTGTGCGCCGTCATTTTAGCGAGGGACTATTGGGTGCGCACGTTCAGCCGCGTAGAGGTGGACGGGCGGTCGATGGAACGAACGTTGCAATCGGGCGATAAGCTCTTGATGCGGTACGTGGAGGCGGAAGAGTTGCAACGCGGCGACGTTATCGTCGTGTACGTGGGCGATTATGCGGAGTTTGCAGGTACGAATACCAACTATCTTATCAAACGGCTGATTGCTATCGAAGGGGATAAGGTGAAATTTGACGAGGGGCAGCTGTATATCCAGTACAAAAACACGTTCGGTTGGCAGCTGGTAGACGAGCCGTACGCCTATTATACGGACGTATCGGAATACCCCGAGTTTGAATATAAAGTGGGACAAGGCGAGATATTTTTTCTCGGCGACAACCGCAATCAAAGCTGTGACAGCCGTTACAACCAGCCGCAAGGCTCGCGGTTGGAACGGTTGTATAAGGCGGAGGACGTCATCGGCGTCGTGCCTGATTGGGCGGTGCAGTATCGGGATATTTTGGAAAAGATATTCTTTTAAAGATACTTGCAAGCAAAAAATATGGTAAAAAAATTAAGGAGTAGAGATATATGGCAGTACGTATTACTTCGGATAGCACTTGCGATCTGGGGCGTTTAGTGAAAGAAAGAGAGATTGGCATTTTGCCTTTGGGCGTAAACTTGGCGGAAAAATCCTATTTGGACGGTGTGGATATCACGCCCGAGGATATTTTTAAATTCGTTGAAGAAACGAAAATTTTGCCCAAAACCAACGCGCCGAGCATCGCTGAATATGAAGAATTTTTTGCAGAGCAGTTAAAGCTGGGCGACGAGGTCATGCATTTTAATATTTCCGCAAAAAGCTCCGGCTCGCATAATATGGTGGTGCAGGCGGCGGCGAATTTTAACGGCAAAGTGCGCGTTATTGACAGTATGGCGCTTTCGTCGGGGCAGGGTTTGCTCGTAGTGAAGGCGGCGGATTTGCGCGACGAGGGCAAGACGGCGGAAGAGATAGAGGAGATTATTTTGTCGCTGAGAGAACGGGTGAATACGTCTTTCGTGCCTGACAGCCTCGACTATTTGTATAAAGGCGGCCGCGTGTCCAAGATGACGATGTACGGGGCGAATTTGTTAAAAATTCATCCCGAGATTATGATGGAAAGCGGTCAGCTTATCCCTGGTAAAAAATATCGCGGTAAAATGACGATGTGCGTTAAACAGTACATTGAAGATTTGTATCATAAATATCCCAGCTACGATAAGACGCGTTGCTTTATCACCCACTCGACGGCGGATGAGGAGATCGTGCAGGTGGCAAGGGATAAAGTGAAAGAGCTGTTTGAATTCGACGAAGTGGTAGAAACGGTGGCAGGCTCGATTATCACTAGCCATTGCGGTAAAAATACGTTGGGCGTATTGTTCATTTATAATAAATAAGACAAAAAAGGGTAAAACAGGAGAACGGTAAAAATGATGACTTCCGTTTATAACGACGCCGATTTGTTGTCGGTGTATAAGCAGAGAAAGAAAACGTTGGGGGTGTTTTGGGCGGTGACGCTCGTATACGCCGCGTTTTGTATCGCTTGGCTGATATATCATATATCCTTGCCGTACGGCTCGTCTATGGATATCCTGCCGAAAATTATGGTGTACGTAGTGACGGCATTGTACGTAATATTTATTTTTCCGTTTATGGGTATACGATTCAGCCGTGTAAACCGTTATTATAAGGCACTGGTGAATTTTTCCGAGGGCTTGAAAAGCGAAGAAAAGAACTATTTTTATTGCTTTGAAAAACACAGCCTGCAAAAGGATAATATCGACGTCACCTATTGCGTTTTTGAATCGTGGAGCAAAAAACGTAAAGAGTGGATGGACCGCGAAGTGTATTTTGACGTAGAAAAACCCTTGCCTGATTTTGGCAGCGGCGACCACGTTTTGTACGTAACGCAGAGCAACTTTATTCTTCAATACGACGTATTAGAACGCGGCGTTTTCGAGTTTGAAGAGGTAGACGACGAAGAAGAATACGAAGAGCTTAGCGAAAAAGCGGCGGAAGAAACGGAACAACGCTTGTCGGAAACGGTGGATAGCGAAGAAACGAAAACCGCAGAAGAAACGGAAAACGAATAAGATAAAAAATGAAAACGGGGCTACCGTGTACGCGTTGAAAGGTGCGCGGCGGCAATAAAATAATACAATAAAAGAGAATAGAATAAAGAACTTTTAAGGAGAAATAGTATGAGAGCAGTCGTCACCGTAACGGGTAAAGACAAAAAAGGTATCATTGCAAAGGTCAGCGCGTTTTTGGCGGAAAAGGGTGTAAATATCGAAGACATTTCGCAGACGATTTTGGGCGAATATTTCGCTATGATTATGATTGTGGATATGAGCGAGGCGAAAAAAGAGCTTTCCACGTTGGCGCAAGAGGCGGCGGAGCTGGGCAAGCAGATTGGTATGTCCATTTATATCCAGCACGAAGACATTTTCAACGCAATGCACAACGTATAAGCTTTTGCGAGGAATTCAAGACGAGGAATAAGGAGAAAGGTTATGTTCAGTAATAACGACGTTTTGGAAACCATCGCAATGGTGGAAAAGGAGCATTTGGATATTCGTACGATTACGATGGGGATATCCTTGCTTAGCTGTATCCGCGACAGCGCGGAAGAAACAGCGCAAAAGGTGTACGACCACGTTTGTAAAAAAGCGGAAAATATCGTAAAAACGGCGACGGAGCTTGCAGGGGAATACGGTATTCCTATCGTGAACAAGCGTGTTTCCGTCACGCCCGTCAGCTTGCTGTGCGCGGCGTTTCCTGAAAAAGCGCCACTGATTGGTAAGGCGTTGGACGATGCGGCGTCGACGCTCGGGATTGATTTCTTGGGCGGCTATTCCGCGCTCGTGCAAAAGGCGACGGCGGATTATGAAAGAAAGTTTATCCAAACGATTCCCGAAGTGCTGGCTACGACGAACCGTCTGTGTTCGTCTGTCAACGTCGGCTCTACCAAGACGGGTATCAATATGGAAGCGGTAAAATTGATGGGCGAAGCGTTCAAAGAAGCGGCTTTTCTCACGAAAGACAAAGACGGTATCGGCGCGGCGAAGCTGGTGGCGTTTTGTAACGCCGTAGAGGACAATCCCTTCATGGCAGGGGCGTTCCACGGCGTTGGCGAGGCGGACACGGTGATTAACGTCGGCGTTTCCGGGCCTGGCGTAGTAAAGCACGCTTTGGAACAAATCCCGAACGCAGACCTCACGGAAGCGGCAGAAATGATAAAGCGCACGGCGTTCAAGATAACGCGCGCAGGTCAGCTTGTGGCAAAAGAAGCGGCAAGGCGTTTGAACGCGCAGTTTGGTATTGTCGATTTGTCCCTTGCGCCCACGCCGGCGATGGGGGATTCGGTGGCAATGATTTTGGAAGAGCTTGGCGTGGAAACGGTAGGCGGACACGGCACGACGGCGGCGTTGGCAATGCTGAACGACGCGGTGAAAAAGGGCGGCGTAATGGCGTCGTCGCGCGTAGGCGGTCTTTCGGGCGCGTTTATTCCCGTTTCCGAGGATATCGGTATGATTCGCGCGGCGGAAAAGGGTGTGATTACGCTGGACAAGCTGGAAGCAATGACGTGCGTTTGCAGCGTTGGCTTGGATATGATAGCAATTCCCGGCGATACGCCTGCAACGACGATTGCGGCAATGATAGCAGACGAAGCGGCGATTGGTATGATTAACAACAAAACGACGGCGGTGCGTATTATCCCTGCGCCCGGCAAAACGGTGGGCGAGCAGGTCAGCTTTGGCGGTCTGTTGGGCAGAGCGCCGATTATGCCCGTACACGAATGCGATTCTTCGCGTTTAATTAACCGCGGCGGCAATATCCCTGCGCCTATCCACAGCTTTAAAAACTAACGCGACGTGGAGAGAAACTCCACAAAATAATTTTTGTAAAGAACGTATCTTTCCCTCTAAACGGGGGTACCATGTACGAGTTTAATAATAAAAAAGTCAAGGAGAAGATAATATGGAAAGAAATGAAATACCTCAGAATTTGAAATGGAACGTAGCGGACATTTTTGCGAGCGACGAGGACTGGGAAAAGGAATATAAGGCAGTCGAGGCGGCGTATTCCGATTACGATTTTACTCCCTATAAAGGCAAGCTGGGCGACAAAAAAGTATTGTTGCAGTGCTTTGAATTGAGCGACACCATTTCCCGTAAGATTGAAAAAGTGTATATTTACGCGCATTTGCGTCACGACGAGGATTTGCGTATCGGCAAATATACTTCTGCGTATGCAATGGTAGGCGGCTTGATTTCCAAAATCTTCGCGCAGCTTTCTTTCGTGGAGCCGGAACTCACCGCGCTTTCGGACGAAACGTTGCAGGGCTTTATCAACGATCCTGATTTTGCACCCTATGAATATCGTTTGCGTAAAATTATGGCAGGCAAGGCGCACGTGCTTAGCGAGGCGGAAGAAAAACTGCTGACGCTTGGCGGCGACGTAATGCGCGGTTTCCAAGGCGTGTTCACGATGCTCGCGAACGCAAATCTCAATCTTCCCAAGGCAATGCTCGGCGGCGAAGAAGTGCAGATGAGCCACGGCTTATACGGCGTAGCGTTGCATACGGGTAACGCAGAGGAAAGAAAGGAATGGTTTAAAAAATATTACAGCGCGTATATCAATTTGATTGATTCGATTACGCAAACCTATTACAACAACGTTAAAAAGGACGTTTTCTATAAGACGGTGAGAAAATACGACAGCTGTATGGCAAGAGCCATGGACGGCGAGGACGTAGATATCGCGGTGTATAACAACCTGATTGAAGCGGTGCACGCGGCTTTGCCCATTATGCACGAATATATCTCTATACGTAAAGAAGTGACGGGGCTGGAAGAACAGCATATGTACGATATTTACGTGCCTCTTGTCGAGGACGCCGATATCAAAATGCCGTTCGATGAAGCGTACGAGCTGGTAATCGAAGGTCTTGCGCCGCTCGGCGAAGACTATCAAAACCTTTTGAGAAAGGGTAGAAACGAGGGCTGGATTGACGTTTGTGAAAACGAAGGCAAGCGTAGCGGCGCGTATTCGTCGGGCGTGTTCGATACTCACCCGTACGTATTGTTGAATTATCAGCAGACGACCAACGATATTTTCACGGTGGCGCACGAAATGGGACACGCGTTGCACACCTACAAATCCAACGCAACACAGCCGTATGCAAAGGCGGATTATACCATTTTCCTTGCGGAAATCGCCAGCACTGTTAACGAAGTACTCCTTTTAAAGCATCTCTATAAAAAGACGGACGATAAGAATTTGAAGAAATATCTTTTGAATTATTATATGGATATGATTCGCGCGACGATGTTCCGTCAAACGCAGTTTGCAGAGTTTGAACAAATCGCGCACGCAAAGGCGGAGGCAGGCGAGCCGTTGACGAAGGAAAACCTCAACGCCGTATACTATCAGCTGAACAAAGATTATTACGGCGACGGCATTATTCACGACGAGGAGATTGCGTATGAATGGGCGCGTATCCCGCATTTCTATACGTCTTTCTACGTTTACAAATATGCAACGGGTATCATTTCCGCGATTTCTATCGTGAAGCGTATCCTTGCCGAGGGCGAGAGTGCGGTGAACGAATACTTTGCATTCCTTTCCTCGGGCGGCTGTACCGATCCCGTCAGCATCCTGAAAAAGGCAGGCGTCGATTTGACGACGAAAGCGCCTTTCGAGGCTGCTATGCAGGAATTTAAGGATACCTTGGAAGAATTTAAGAGCCTGCTGTAAGGTTTTAAAAAAGCGGATTCAAAAATTCTAATATTTAGAAAAACATAAAACGAGATACCCATGTACGCGTTGAACGTTGTTTTTACGCGTAAAGGAGAGTAAAAATTATGGCAACGGCAATCAATACAATGCCCTACAATCGCGATGCGGAAATGGCGCTACTCGGCTGTCTTTTAATCGACAACGAGATTGCGTCGGAGCTAGTGGAAAAACTGTCGGAAGAGGATTTTTATCAAGAATCGCACAAATACGTGTTGCGCGCAATGCAACGCGTGTTTAACGATAGAAAACCCATCGACCTCGTCACCGTCGCGGACGAATTAGAGAGCGAGGGCAGTCTTGAAAAGGCAGGCGGTATCGCCTATCTTACCGAGCTGACGCAAATCACTCCCTCGGCGGCGAATTACAAATCCTATCACGAGATTATCGCAAGAGACAGTATCAACCGTCGCTTGATTCGCGCTTCGCGTCAAATTATCGAAACGTCGATGTCGGGTACGGACGAAAAGACGTCCATTGCCTTTGCGGAAAAGACTATTTACGACATTTCCAAACAGTCCGAACGCTCGGCGTTGCTTGCTATGAGCGACGGCGACGTTATCGGGGAAGTATTGCACAAATTCGAGATGTTGCAGTCCGATCCCAATTCGTTCAAGGGCTTGCCGACGGGCTTTAAGCGTTTGGATAAGATGACGCACGGTTTACAGCCCGGCGCGCTTATCGTCTTGGCGGCTCGTCCCGGTATGGGTAAAACGTCGCTTGCAATGAACCTTGTCGAGCACGCTTCTTTGCGCGCCGGCAAGATCAGCGCCGTGTTCTCTCTCGAAATGCCGCGTAGCGAAATCGTACAGCGTCTTATTTGTTCGTATGCGAACGTGAGCATGCAACGCGCGCTGGACGGCGAACTGTCGGCGAAAGAATGGAAAAAGCTGATGCTTGCAGGCGATCAGCTGAAAAAGAGTAAGATATACATTGACGATTCTTCGCGCGTAACGCCTGCGGAAATATTGTCCAAATGTCGCCGTTTAAAGACGACGGCTGGCGGCGTCGACCTTATTATGATCGACTATATCCAGCTGATGTCTAGCGGTGATTCTAAAATGGCGGGCGCGGAAAACAGACAACAGGAAATCGCGTCCATCACTCGTGATTTGAAGATTATGGCGAAAGAGCTGGGTGTGCCCGTTATCGCATTGTCGCAGCTGCGCCGTATCCAATCGAAAGAACCGCAGCTTTCCGACCTTCGTGAATCGGGCGCAATCGAGCAAGACGCCGATATCGTTATGTTCATCAGCCGTCCCGAAGCGATTGCTACGGCGGAAGAACTCGCCTCGGGCAGTATCGTCAAGGGCGCGGCAGAGCTGATTTTGGCAAAGCACAGAGGCGGTGAACAAGGGCGTGTTTCGCTAAAATTTATCGGCGAATGTACAAAATTCGTGGACGTGGACGAACAAAACCGCGACGACGAACCGCCTGAATATTCGCGTGCAACGCCGAATTTTGACGACGACGAGGAATTTGTGCCGCCCGAGGACGACTATATGCCGCCCGAGCCGCCTGCAAGAAAAGGGGATTTGAAACCGACGGACGACGAAGATATCCCGTTTGATATTTAAAGGCGAATACTATGGAAACGAAGATCGAAAAAATCACCGCCGATAGCTTGGCGGTGGCAAAGAAGATCATTTTTGAGGGCGGCGTTGTGGCAATGCCGACGGAGACGGTGTACGGTCTTGGCGGCAACGCGTTTGACGATGCGGCGGTACAGCGTATCTTCGCCGTAAAGGGTAGACCGAGCGACAATCCTTTGATTGCACACGTGCATACCGATTACGATTTATTAAAGATTATCGATTACGATCCGCCGTACGCGAAAAAACTGCGCGAGGCGTTTCTGCCCGGGCCGTTGACGCTCGTCTATCCCTCAACGGGGAAGGTGAGCCCGTACGTGTCCTGCGGTTTGAATACGTTGGCGGTGCGTATTCCCTCGCACGAGGGCGCGCAGGCGTTTTTAAAGGCGGTGGATATCCCTATCGTCGCGCCTAGCGCAAACGTATCCAAGCACGTCAGCCCGACGTCTGCACAGCACGTTTTTGAGGATTTTAATGAAAAAATCCCGCTCATTTTAGACGGCGGTGCTTGTGAGGGCGGTATTGAGAGTACCGTTTGCGACGTGACGGGCGAAATTCCCGTAATTCTTCGTCCGGGTTTGGTGACGAGAGAGCAAATCGCGGCAGTCGTTGGCGATTGCGGCGAGTATACGCCCGATTTAAGTGCAAAAGAAAAGGTAAAAAGCCCGGGGGTATTGTATAAACATTACTCGCCGCGGTGCAAAACGGTATTGTTTTCCGCGGAGGAAACGCAAAAAGCCATCGCCGCTTGTCGGGCAGAAACGGGGCGCGTAGCGGTGCTCGGTGAACACGCTATTTTAGCGTTCGTCGCAGACATGGGTATCCCGTTTCTCGATTTAGGCGAAACGGAAACGGAAATGGCGAGCCGCTTGTACGACCTTTTGCGCGAGGCGGAAAAGGTGTGCGACGTGCTGATTGCAGTCGAGCCGAAAAAACAGGACGGCGTAATGGTAGGCGTACTAAATCGTTTACGCAAGGCGTGTGTTTCGACGGACATACCGCATTAAAGGGTATCAAAGACAAACGTAGCGTAGCGAAATAGGGCAAAAAGAAAAAGATGGGTATGATATGAAAAAACCAAAGACACCGAAAATCGTATTCGTTTGCACGGGCAACACTTGCCGTTCGCCGATGGCGGAACAGCTGTTAAAACGCGCTTTGCAACAGCGCGGCTGGAAAGGCGTCAACGTCGGCTCGGCAGGCATCTCGGCGAAGCGCGGCAATCCAATCAATCCCAAATCCTTGCAGGTTTTGGCGGAAAACGGAATTGTCGTGGAGAAATTTTCGTCCACAAAACTAAACGAAAGGATTTTGCGCGATTCGTATGCGATTGTCTGTATGACGGAAACCCAGCGCGAATATCTTCTCGACGCGCGTTGGCACGCTCTAAGAAAGGCAGGCGTTGAGGGCGATATCGTTAACAACGTGTATTCCTTTTCCGAATTAACTGGCTACGAAGTGCTCGATCCGTACGGTAGAGATATCGATTGTTATCGGTACGTTTTCGGGCTGTTGGAGGGGGGCATGTCCGCGTTGATTGAAAAATTGCGCCTTTCCTCTATCGTAAAAATGCCAAAAAAACGCGGCAGACCTAAAAAAACGCAAAATTAAAAAAATAAAGATATATAAAAGATATATAAAGGAGAATTTTACTATGAAAATTGCAGTTGCATGCGACCATGGTGGCCTCAATTTAAAAAAAGCAATGATTGCTTACGTGGAAAAGCTCGGCCATACGGCAGTGGATTTTGGTACGCATACCACCGATTCTTGCGATTATCCCGATTTTGCCTTGCAGGCAGCGGAAGCGGTAGCGAGCGGCGAATGTGAAAGAGGTATCGTCGTTTGCTCGTCGGGTATCGGCGTGTCCATTGTTGCGAATAAAGTGCCTGGGGTACGCTGTGCGCATTGTCACGATTGGTATTGCGCTAAATTCACCCGTTTGCACAATGACGCGAATATGCTCGCGTTCGGTGAAAAGGTGCTGGGCGAGGGTATGATGCAGGAAATCGTCAACGTGTTCCTCACGACGGAATACGAGGGCGGCGAACGTCACGACCGCCGTTTGGCAAAAATCACCGCAATCGAGAAAAAATATTGCAAATAACCCCGCAAACTTCTTCGCTATGGACGGAATATATCCGTCCGTAGCGTCTTTAAAGGGCGCGTTTTAACGTTTAGACGCACGTTTCAACGCCTAAATAGCCTAAATTTAAACGAAATTAGGAGAAAATAATGGAGCTGTTAAAAGAGTTAAAACAAGTCGCTTGGGAGTTCGTGCACGGCTACGGTCTCACGATATTCAAGGCGCTAGCGATTTTCGTTTTAGGGATATTGATTATCACCGCCGTAAAGAAAACGGTGAAAAAGAACGCGCTCAAGAGCCGTAACATAGACAACGCCGCGGCGGCGTTCATCACGTCGTTGGTGGCGCTTGTTGCATACGTGTGCTTGGTGTTGCTGCTCGTGGGTACGCTCGGCTTTTCAACGACGGGCATTATCGCGGCGTTCTCGTCCGTAATGCTCGCCATTTCCTTAGGCTTGCAAAACACCCTTTCCAGCCTCACCAACGGTATTGTGCTTATTTTTACGAAACCGTTCAGCGCAGGCGATTACGTGGATATCGGCGGTACGGCAGGCACGGTGAAAGAGGTGAAACTGTTTTCCGTCAAGCTCGTCACGGGCGATAACGTTACGGTGATTTTGCCGAATAACACGGTGCTTAGCTCAGTGATTACCAATTATAGCCGTATGCCGATGCGTCGTGTGGATATGGTGTTGCCTATGCCCTACGAGGTGGATATTGAAAAGCTGAAAGAGCTGATTCACGGCTTGATAGAGGCGGACGAACGTATTAAAAAAGACCCCGCGCCTTTCTTCCGTTTGACGGAATATGGAGCAAGCTCGTTAGATTTCACCTTGCGCGTTTGGACGGACGCAGGGGAATATTGGAACGTGCGTTTGGATTTGATGGAAAAAATCTTATATACGCTGCGTGAAAACGGCATTGAAATGCCTTACGACCAGTTGCAGGTGCACGTGGTAAACGCGGATAAGGAGGTGCAATCGTGATGAACGTTATTCTTCTTAGTATGCGCTCTAATACAAGACTGTTGCTGGAATACGGCGCATATCTCGCCGTTATTGTGGTCAGCACTATTTTGATTGCGGCTATCAAACGCAAAACCAAAAGCGAGCTCCGCCCCGAATGGGTGAAAAGCCGTTGCGAAAAGGCAAAAAAATACGCGCAGGGGCTGTTGCCGCGTACGGAAAATATGGGCGCGCATTTGTTTTTGGGTACGACGCAGCTGTTAAAGCTGAAAAATCATTTAGAAAACGCGGCTTGGTCGGCGTATCAAATCGTGGAAATGAAAAAGGATATCGTGTTCGAGGGCGTGGCGTCGGCGTTGGATAGTCAGGCGAACGCGCTGTATAAAAAGGCGGAAAACGGCTACGTGCCCGTAAAAGAGTATGAAGAGCTGGTGACGTCGGTGATAGCGGCGATTGACGAAGTGATGAAAAAAATCGACGCGATTGCGGCGACAAGATAAACAAGGATGTAAAAAATGAAAAAAATCATCTCCATCGGCGGTGGCGATTTACGCGCGCGCACGACGCTGAAAATAGACGAATATATCGCAAACCTCGCCAAAGCCCGCGCAGGGGCGAATAGAGCCAACGCGCTGTTTATCCCGACGGCGAGCCACGATTTTATGCCCTATTATAATACTTTTCATAAGGTATATACGGGCGTTTTCGATATCAAGACGGACGTCGCGCTGACGGTGTTCAAAGAACCGGATATGGAAAAAATGCGCGCAAAGTTTGAAAAAGCGGACGTTATTTACGTAGGCGGCGGCGATACGGTGTTTATGATAGAGCACTGGAAAAAATCGGGTTTATTGCCGCTGATTGAGGACGCGTATGAGCGCGGCGTGATTTTGGCAGGGCTGTCGGCAGGTGCGATATGCTGGTTTTCGGATATCTATACGGATTCGGAGCTAGTGAACGGCGCAGGCGAGGAAAAATATTCTATGTTCAAGGGATTAAATTGGATAAACGGAAAAATTTCTCCGCATTATGGCGCAAGAATGCTTGACTTTGACAAAATCGTGTGTTATAATTTCGATTGTGCTTACGGGATCGAAGACGACTCGGCGCTTGTTATAGAGGACGGGGAAATCGTCGGTAGCCTGTCGAGTGGCGGAAAAGCCTGGAAGATAGAGCAAGAGAACGGAGCATTAAAAAAGACGGAAATTCCGTCTTGTAAATTTTGATAAAAGCGGGCTTGCCTGTTTTTATATACGTGGAATAGCTTGAAGTAGCCCACCTTAGGAGTTGCAGTTCTCTCCGAGTAAAAATAAAAAGAACGCATATGCGGATGTGGCGAAACTGGCAGACGCGCAGGTTTCAGGTTCCTGTGGGAGACCATATGGGTTCGAGTCCCTTCATCCGCACCATGGTAGGTATACAGACCTGTGCTTAATAAAAAGCACAGGTCTGTAAGATTTTTTAGACAAAATTAAATAAATATGTTAGAATCATAGCCGTGATTGTGTTTACAATGATTGCTAGATGTAAAGAAAGGAAATGAAGAAGAAGCAATAAAAGAAATTGTTAGATTATGGTATAGGATTTTTAGCTTGTTTTTTATTGTCGGATAATGTTATAGTAAAAACAAAGCATTATAAAAGCAACCAAATATATCAAATTGAGTTAGAGAAAAATAGTGAGTATGTTGTTACTAACACCGAAGAATCGTCATTGTTTTATGGTACGGAGATCCAATTGGAATACAATTCATTTTTTAAATCGTTTAAGACAAAAGAAGATTTAAAAAGTTTTATTGGTAATTTCTTTGATACAACTATTCCTATTTATTTTTGTGATAAAGATTTCTCTAATGAAGAAGAATTAGTATCCAACAAGAATCTTGAAATACTGAAGCAAATTGTCGATAAATCAAAAAAAACAAAACAAGAATTGGTTGATTGCTCCAAATACTCAACAACACTTAGCGGGAGTATTATTTTAAAGCCTGAAAGAGAAAGGAGTAAACAAAAAATTGAAAGTCTATTAGGAAGAAAGAAATATGTTTTCAATAGCGAAAAAAATGTATTTGAGCAGGTAGAAAGTGTTCCAGAAGGACGTTATAACTTAATACCTTATATTAGGATTGAACAAGATGAATATGAAACAATACGAAAATCATCAAGGGAGATTTCAGGGAAATCAAAAACTCTATTTGCCTTAGCCAAAGAAAAAGGTTTAATGCTCCTTCTTTTAACAAAAGTAGAAGATGATTTTCCTTTTCCGGATTATTTTTATGATACTGAAAGCCCTGCGGACAAAGCGTTGCAAACTATTTTTAATAATAGCGATATTCCTTTTTATCCTGAACTTTTTTATTATGAAAATATTATGTCGATATATGTGATGGATAATGAATTCATTCACCTTTATGGTTGTGGGCTGTATAATCGAATGAGATTTGGAAGGGCCTATTCTCCAGAAAAAGAATTTGCACCGACGTATTTATACTATAAAGATATCTTAGTTAGAGATTTTAGATTTGTTAGAGCTTTTATTCCTTATGCATATGAGGTTTTTGGGTACATCAACTACAAGGGGAGGGACTTAAAACTTGATGTATCTAGGAATGAGATTATTGAAGGGAATCATAATATCAATATGGAATTTACAAAAACTTTACTAAAATATAAAAAAGAAAGGGAGAAAAATTTACAGGTTCTTAAATTTATTGATAAAATTTTGGAGTATTACGAAAATAGAAATAATCAATAAGAACTATAAGATTTGCGCATTATTTTCTAATAACCAATGAAAGCTGGTTTTTATTAATTGTATATCCCAATGTTTTTTTCCTGAATAAAAACCGCTGGGTTCGAGTCAGTATTGAAAACCATAAAGGTTTAGAATAGGTCATACAACACACGCAAACGCACCCTTCAGGGGTGCGTTTTTTGTGTGGTACGGATGAAGGCTTGACTTGGTTTCATCGGTTCGCGCGAGGAGGGTGGAAGCCCGACGACGCTCTCCGAGAGGACTCCGCTTGCGGAGTATCGGAGATACCCTTCATCCGCACTGTAAAATCTCGCCGAATAAAAAGCGTGGCGCCCGCTAAAGGCGCAAATCCTGTCATCCGCACCAGTAAATCGACAAATTTCGACAAGAGATTTGTCGATTTTTCCTATCTATACAAATTGCTTATACTAAGCAAAAAAGGTGGCAGTGGTCTAGCTGTCTAAAAAAATTGACACCTTTCAAGTGTGGCTGAAATTTATAAAAAAGTAAAAAAAACATATTGAAAATGTTTAAATGTATGGTATAATATTTAAAAATATATTTATCTTGGTAGGAGGCAAGCAATTTGTGAAGGTTGTTGCACAGATAATTGGCATTGTTGCCATGGTGTTTAATATTTGTTCGTATCAACAAAAACAGCAAAGAGGAATTATTGCTTTGCAGTTGTTTGGCTCGGTTCTATTTACTGTGCATTTTTTTATGTTAAACGCGTATATGGGTGGCTTGTTAAACGCGATTGGCGTTATCCGGGCGATTGTTTTTTTGTATAAAGACAAGCTGAAAACAGAGCACGTTTTGTGGCTTATCGGGTTTATTGCCATCTATGTAGCGTCGTATATTTTGACTTTTACCGTCTTTAATAAACAATTTGACATTTGGAACGCAATGATTGAAATTTTGCCTTTGATTGGTATGACAGCGACAACCTTTGCTTTTCGCAGCCGAACCCCAAAAGTTACTCGGTTATTGGGGTTGGTAAGCTCTCCGTCATGGCTTGTGTATAATTTAATTTCCCTGTCAATAGGGGCGATTTTTTGCGAGGTTATTAGCTTGGGTTCTATTTTAGTTGGTTATTTGCGATTGGATAGAGAAAAGATGAAAAAAGGGGATCAAAATGCGTAAAAAATTTTTGCATTGTTTGAGGATACAATTTCCGCCGAAGCATTATGAAGATGAACGTATTGCCGAGGTTGTGGATTATTGCGTGAAATATGGCTTCAAAAATGTGATGCTTTTCATAAATGCGGAAGAGTACAACGTTGGACATATGACGATTGAGGAAGCAAAGCCGTGGCTCGAAACGATGAAAAAAGCAAAAGAAGCTTTGGTGGAAAAGGGAATTACAGTTAGCTTAAATCCTTGGATTGAGATTGGACACCTTGACCGTTGCAGATCTTTGAAAAAGGGACAAAATTTTACCACGCAGGTGGATTACGATGGGGGCAGGTGCGAGATGGTCGCTTGTCCGCTGTGTGAAAACTGGAAAAAATATTTCTTTGAATTTTATCAATATATTATTAAAGAGCTTGATCCCGATACCGTTTGGGTCGAAGACGATTTCCGTTTGCATAATCACGGCGATTTAAAATTTGGCGGATGTTTTTGCCATTTGCATATGCAAAAATATAACGAGCGTTTGGGAACAAAATATACTCGTGAAGAATTTACGGACAGGTTGTTCCGCAAACAACCTGAAAAACGGGTGAAGAAGGCTTGGCTCGACGTAAATAGAGAATGTATGGCAAATCTTGCCGAGGATATTGGTCAAGCGGTTGCAGAACTTGGTCTTGGAACGAAAGTAGGGTTGATGTCCTCTATGCACGAAAAACACGCCTTAGAGGGTAGAGATTGGCATAGGTTGCATAAAGGGCTTGCCGCAGGCGGGCCTATGATTAACAGATTGCATTTGCCGTGCTACGATGAATATTCCGCAAAGAGATATTACGTGGAATTTAACCGCGGGTCTTTCCATTGTCGCGCGCTGTTGCCTAAAAACACAGTCGTTTATCCCGAGCTTGAAAACGGCTCGTTTAGTACATTTACGAAAGACGCAAGATTTTTACAATTTCAGCTTGAATCGGCAATTCCGCTTTGTATCGAAGGTATGACTTACGATATTTACGATTTCGTGGGGAACGGGATTGTGCCGAGTTTTCGTTACGGCGAAGCGGTAAAAGAA
>JAFWBT010000008.1 GCA_017507005.1 Clostridia bacterium
CTCGCCAAACGCCTCTCGGTTCATCGCCGAGCATTCGATATGCCAACCAGGTCTGCCCTTGCCCCAAGGGGAATCCCAGCAAATCTCGCCCGCCTTCGCGCTCTTCCAAAGCGCAAAATCGTACGCGTTCTTTTTCTCGTCGTCGTTGTCCACGCGCACGCCGTCGAGGGCGTCTTCAATGTTACGATTGGACAGCTTGCCGTAATCGGGGAAAGATTCCACGTCGAAATACACGTCGCCGTTGTTCGTGGGATACGCGTGGCCTTTTTCAATCAGTTTGGAAACGAAATCGATAATGTTTTGGATATTTTCCGTCGCTTTCAGCCAAACGTCGGGATCGTCCACGCGGAATTTCCGCATAATGCCGTTGATGTTTTCAATCATCTTTGCCGCGTATTCGTCAGCAGGGATACCCGTTTCGTGGGATTTTGCAATGATTTTATCGTCCACGTCCGTATAATTACGCGCGTACGTTACGTCATAACCCTCTTTTTTGAGGTATTTACGCATAATATCGTAAATGAGCGCCTGATACCCGTGCCCGATATGCGCCTCGCCCGACACCGTGATACCGCACGCGTACATTTTTACCTTTTTCCCCTCCAAGGGCTGAAATTCTTCCTTCCTTTTCGTGTACGAATTGTAAATTTTCATAGCTAATTTTCTCCTCTTCGTTTTCTCTTTTTTGTATGTGAACGCATACCTGGTATGCTCGTTTTACTCTTTTTTCTTACCGCTACGCTCTTCTTCGGCGAGCCGCGCCGCTTCTTTTGCGCGTTCTTCCTTTTCGTGGTCGAGCTCCGTATTCAACGCTTTTACTGCAATGATGCCCGAATGCACGCAGTCCTCGCACTCCGGCTCGCGTATACGCACGATTCGCCCGGGCACACCCACCACCGTCGCATACGGCGGCACTTCTTTTAATACCACCGCGCCTGCGCCGATTTTCGCGCCCTTGCCCACCGTGAAGCCGCCCAGCACCTTCGCGCCTGCCGACAACGTTACGTTTTCCATAATCGTCGGATGGCGTTTGCCGCGCTCCTTGCCCGTACCGCCCAAGGTGACGCCTTGGTATATCACCGTGCCCTTATGCACCTCCGCCGTCTCGCCTATCACCACGCCGCTGCCGTGGTCGATAAACACGCCGCCCTCAATCTTCGCCGCGGGGTGTATTTCTATCCCCGTGAAAAACCGCGTCAACTGACTGACGATTCGCGCCAACAGCTTCAGCTTTATCTTTTGTAAAAAATATGCAAAACGGTGCCACGACAATGCGTGCACGCCTGAATAGGTCAGCCATATCTCGAACGAATTTCGCGCGGCGGGGTCGTTCAGCTTCGCCGCTTTTATGTCTGCCCTGAGGTTTTTAAACCACATGCTCGTTCCTCCTTTTTCTTCTCTCCTCGTATCTGATTTATTCTTCCTTTTCGACCCCGCTGGTCTTGTTCTGCTTTCGTATATTCTTTTATTTTGCCGTATCGTATAAATTCGTATTCTTACAAATTCGTAGCTGTATAAATAAAAAAACGCCTTTACGTTATATAGCTACACTATATAATATAAAGGCGGCGTTACACGCTGTTCCACTTTATTTCAGAAAAATCGCTTTTTTACGATTTTTCCCTCGTATGCCTGATAACGGAGGTAGCCGCAGAGGATTAGTCTGTCCTGTTCACGCAAGAACGCACTTTCACCTCACCTTGCCCTATCCCGCTTTCAGCCCACGGCGCGATTCTCTGTCTTGGCAAAATTTTCGGTTACTCTTTCCTTGCTCGGATATTCAATTCTTCATTATTATAGCACGCTTTTTCTAAAAAAGCAACTGTTTGCAGGTATGTTTTTACAAAGCCGCTATCGGCGCAATTTCGTCCGTTATTCTTCCTCTTTCAAAAACAAATTGCTCACGCGGTATTCCTGCAACGCCGCGTCAATCATACCGCGATTAAACACGCGCTGTTCGAGAAGATAGGACACCACAACGTCTTTCACTATCGCATAATCCAACGCGTACTCCGCACAAGCGAGCAGGCGCGTCGTGTCGTCCATAGACAACTGCGCCGTCAACGCTATCGACAAAATCAGGTTTTTCGTCGGCGCAAAACCGCCCTTGCATATCGCTTTCCACACGCTCGGCTCTACGCTTAACTGTTTGCCAAGCTCTTCTTCGGAAATATTCCCCTTTTCCAACGTCGTTTTCAACGCTTTATGGAACGCGTATTTGGAAAACGCCTTGCCGATTTTTTCAAAAAATCCGTACGGGCGGAACGAGAACGAGAACGTCGTGTCCAACATCTGTGCTTTAAGCGCCACCAACAGCTCGTCCTTTTTCTCCTGCGTTGCCAAACGCATGGTTTCGGGCGGCAGCGTGTACGCGTATTCCCTACCGTCGCGCATCATCGTCGATTGCATTTTCGGCATACGATAGCCCGGCAACACGCACAGTTTGTCGTAGTTTGCGTATTTTTCGCAAAAATATGCGTCCAGATCCGCTATAAAATCGTACATATCCTACCTCGCCCACATTTTATCATTGCTATTATAGCACAACGCGCGTGAAAACGCAACCGTTTTTCCTTTTGCTCTTAGCAAAAACCGTTCGCTTTTCCCTTTTTTCAGCCCCTTTTAACAAAATTATCACTAGTAGCTTTTTATCGTCGGTTTTTGGGTTGATTTTTTGCCTTTCTTCACATTTTCACACCCGTTTTTCTCGATTTTCTTTCATTTTATCATTAAAAAATGTGAAAATTGATAAAAAATAGAAAAAATCGCGCTTTTTTCGCTTGTGTTTTTATCAATTTTGTGCTAAATTTAATACGAGAATACACGAAGGAGGATTTTTGCATGAAAAGAGAACGTATCACGGAAATTGCAGAGCTTTTGGACAAGCGCGGTAAATTAACGTTGGAGCAGCTGGAAGAATACTTTCCGCGCGTTTCGCAAATGACCTTGCGGCGCGATTTGTTCCAGCTGGAAGAGGAAGGAAAGATTATTCGTATCCGCGGCGGCGCAATGTCCGTGCGCGAAGTGCAAAAAACCTCGGGTGAGCCGTACACCAAAAAGACGACGATCCACACCGACGAAAAAATCGTTATCGCGCAAAAGGCGGCTGGGCTTGTCGACGACGGCGCGTCTATCTTTATCGACGGCGGCTCAACGGCGCTGTATTTGGCAAAAGAATTGCCCGATAAGGTGTGCAACGTGTTCACCAACGGGCTTGCCGTAGCGACGGAGCTTGCAAAAAAGAAGAACGTCGTGGTAAATTTGCTCGGCGGGCAGTTGATTAAGGAGAATTTGTCCACGGCGTCCTCGTTCTCGTCCGTGTATTTCACGGATACGAATTTTGAGCTGGCAATTATTTCCGCGGCGGCGTTCACGCCCGAAAACGGTTTTTCGTGTAGCTCGCAGGTGGAGGCGGAGCTACTGCGCGTGATTTGTAAAAAGGCAAAGTTCCTGTATATGATGCTCGACAGCTCGAAAATCGGAAAAATCAAGCCCTACACGTTTGCGCGGGCAGAGGATATCCACGTGCTGATTACCGACAACGTGTTCCCCGATGCCTTGAAAGAACAGTTTAAAGCGATGGATATCGTTGTGATTTAAGCGTTGAAATTTATTAAAATAAAAACGAAAGGAGATAAGAATTATGTTAAAGAACGTTCCAAAGATTATCAGCCCCGAGCTGTTGAAGATTTTGTGTGAAATGGGCCACGGCGACGAAATCGTTATTGCCGACGGGAATTTCCCCTCGGAAAGCAACGGCAAGCGCGTCGTTCGCGCGGACGGACACGGCGGCGAGGAGATTTTGGACGCGGTGCTCTCCCTTTTGCCTTTGGACACCTATGCGGAAGAAAATTTCCTTTTGATGCAGACGACGAACGGCGATCCCACCCCTACGATTTGGGAAAAATATTTCGAGATTGCGAACGCGCACGACGATAATTTGCGCGTGGGGAATTTGGAACGCTTTGCTTTCTACGAACGCGCAAGAAACGCGTACGCCGTTATTGCTACGGGCGAGAGCGCTATCTATGCGAACATCATTATTAAAAAAGGCGTTATCTAATTTATAAACAGTGCCTTAATCGGCGATAAGCGAAAGCTCCCTTGTAATAAGGGAGCTTTTTTATTGTTGTTATTTGGTTGTTTTTTGTTGTTTCTTCGTTGTTTTAGCCGATGGCGCGGGCGTTAATAATAGAGATTTCCTCGCCCGTTTCCGCTGAAAGGTATACGAAATATTTTTCATCCTCGTACGAACAGAGGAATTCATACGCCGCTTTTTCACCGCGCGCCGTCTTTACAACAGCAAGCCGCGACGCCTCCACCGTCAGCTTTTCGTGCAGCATTTCATACGCTTCGCCGAGGTTGATTTTTACGTTCGGCTCAACCCTGCCCCTATGGTTTTGCAAATATTTGGTCGCGTCCATGCCTGTCACCACGCCCCGCGTACGACAGACTTTGATACGGATTTCGTCGGGATAATACACCACGTCGTCGTCCTCGTACACGAACGTGAAATCGGTGGTCGTGCCGCTATCGCGCAGGCGCACCGCTTCCATATCCTCGTAGCCGAGCTTTTCTAAAAATTCTTCCGCGATACGCTTTGCGTTGTCCACGTCGAAATTTTCCACTTTGCAATCCTCGTAATAGTCAAAACGCAACAGCTCGCCGCTCTTTTGGTCGATTTCGGCAAACAACAGCGTGCCTTTATCGTCGTAGCCCTGCACGTTGTACGCCGCGTACGAACGGTTTACCGTCTCGCCCACGCATTGAAATTCTTGGATATTATAGTCGGCAAAATACGTCCCGCACAGCTCTTCCGCGCGTGCCTGTTCCAAACGCGTCGGCTCGTTCTCGTCAGAGGATTTTTCTTCCTTTTCAGGCTCTCGACGCATACCTGCCCCGTCCTTTTCCTGTTTTTTGCCCTCAAACGCCGCGCGATTTTCCGTCATCGTCAGCTCTTCCAAACGCCCCAGCGCGTCACCGATTGCGCCCTTTGCGTCCTTCATATAGTCTTTGAGGTCTTTGTCCTGCATTTTCTCCATCAAGGTATCCAACTCTTGACGAATCGCGTGGTTTGTGCGATACAAACTCTCAATCGTTTCAAAATCCTTATCGTTCAAGCGTTCGCCTTGGCGCAATTTTGCCAACATTTTCTCACTCGTCGCCGCCGTACGATTGATAAACGTCGTGATGTTTTTATCCGTTTCACCGTCGATAGGCAACTTTTCAAGGTCAAGCTCCGCAAGGCGAGCCTGCACCAAAAGGTCGGTAAGAATTCGGCTCTGCTGAGCAGGCGACGCGGAAATACGCGCGCGGTCAAGGTCGTCGTCAACGTGTTCCATAATCCCCGTCAACTCGTACATGGTACCCTTGTTCGACATCAAAATGCCGCTCTTGATACGCCGCATATCCATTGCGCCCACCGTCACCACCGTCGTCAAAGCCAACGTCACTGCACCCAGCGAAATCACCGCCGCCAACCAGCCGCCATAGCCCTTATTGCGCTCGTTGCCCGACTTTCTATTCGCCTTTTCGCGGGATTTTTGCTGATTTTTATTCGCTTTTTTATGCGCGCGTTCTCTTGCGTATGCCGCCTGCTTTGCCTTGCGCTGTTCCTGCCGTTCCTTTCTCTCCGCCTCACGCTGAACGGCGAGGGCTTTTCTCTTTGCGGCGCGTTTTGCCTTTGCCGCCGCCTTTGCCTGCGCTTTTTCCACGCGCGCCTCTTTACGTTTTTGTTGTTCTTCTTTCTTTTTGAGCGCACGCTCTACACGCGCCTTTGCCGCCGCGCTCTCTTTTTCCGCCGCGCTACCTGCCGCGCGCGCGTTCACTTCTTTCGCGTCCACCGAATCCCCGAGCGCGGAATCCCCTTTCGCGCTCTGTGTTTTTTGTGTTGTGCGCGTTGTTTTCACACTCATTACCTTTTTTTTCTCGCCGTCTTTGGCGAGTTCTTTTTCAATAGTTTCCACTTTTTCCGCGCCTGCGGACGTGTTCGTGGCGATTTCCTGTTTTTCTTTTTTCATATCCTCTCTCCTTAAAAACCCTAAAACTGTTTATTTTCCCCTAAGCGTTATATAAACGCGAGCATTTCCGTCGGGAACGTACTAGGCGTACGTGACCAAGGAAACGCGCAGTCCTGACGCAGTATTGCGACGTAGATATACAGCCGTTAATCCCATTCTCCATCAGGCTGCACCGTTAAATAGCGAAGACGTGCTTCCCTATCACCGTCACCGTCTGCCTATCGAAAATCCACGCGCTCGTTGCGACGGCGGGATTGTAATAATAGAGCGCGCCGCCCGTGGGATCCCAGCCGTTGATGGCATCACGCGCCGCTTTCATCGCCGTTTCGTTGGGCGTGAGATTGATTTGCCCGTCCGTCACTGCCGTAAAGGCGTGCTTTTGGTATACCACACCCGAAATTGTGTTCGGGAACTGCGCGCTCCGCACTCGATTGAGCACCACCGCGCCAATCGCTACCTGCCCCGTGTACGGCTCGCCGCGCCCCTCCGCGTAAATCGTCCGCGCCAACAAATACACGTCCGAGCTTGTAAAGCCGTTCGTATTCTGTCCGCCTGCGCCGCTACTCGTGCCGCCGTTTTGCCCTGCCAACACGTTATACGAGCCGACCATACCCAGCGCCTTATACGTAGCTTTTCCCACGACGCCGTCCGCTTTCAAGCCGTTCTTTTTCTGAAAAGCGACCACCGCCGCTTTCGTGCCTGCGCCAAAAACGCCGTCCACACTGCCTTTATAATATCCCCAGCGCTGTAAACGGCGCTGTACTTCTTTCACTTCACCGCCCGTCGAGCCTTGGCGCAACACCGCCGCCGTGGCAATCGCTTCGCCGTAATATAACGACTCCGTTTTTTGTTCGTTACCGATAAACACGCCGCCTACTCTCGCGCCAATGCCACCGTCTATCGCTGCCGTTACGCCCACCGCCGCCAAAGGCAACGCCATCGCGCATATCGTAGCCGCTATCTTCCAGCCTTTTTTCGTTGACTTTTTCATATCCATCCTCCTCTTATGTATAAGGTTTCACGGGAAATCTGCCCGTTCGCGCAGTTTTTTTCTATCTTTGCGCGACAATTATTTTATGGTTACCTACAAGCATTTGCAATTCTCTACGATTGCCCACAAATCATCTGCGCGATTTCCAGTCGTTTATAATCTCTTGAATTTTGCTCTTATATACGACGTCGGTGTTCGCGCTCGCCGCAAAACACAGTGGCGGATACACCACGCACCACCAATTATCCCCTTTGCCGCTACCCAGCCGCACGATAAGCGCGGCGTATTCCCCAGCGGGCAAAACGTATTCCTCGTAAACGCGCGTGGGGAATTGCTCTTTCGTTAGCTCCACCTGCGCGCCGTAGAAATATCCGCGCTCTTGCAACGTTGACACTGCCACCTGCTCCATTTCCCTTAAATGCTCTTGCGCCGCGGCGAGCGCCTGCGATTTCGTTTTGCAATTTGCCACGATGGGCGTGAGGTATTCCACAATCGCGTCGCGGACGTAATATTTCACCGCTTGCGCCTCTAATTCGTTGGAATCGGCGCGAATATGGATACGCAAAAATTCGTTCTCCGCGCACGCGTTTTCATACGTCAACGCAGACATGCCCCCCTCGTTTTGCGTTTTTCCAACAAAACCGATTGCCGTTAAACTTATTATGATTGACAATAAAAAAATTATACAAACGTTTTTCATAAAAAAATAACCTCCGTGTTTTCCACGGAAGTTATTGACGGTATTTTGTGTATTTATACCACTATTTCATTAAAAAATTATTCCACGTCGCTCCATTTATGCTCGTGCAGTTCGCCCTCTTCCAACAGCCCCTCGTAGTTGGTTTGACGGAGCGCCTCGTACAGCGCAATCGCCGCCGAATTGCCCAAATTTAACGATCGCGCCTCGGAAAACATCGGGATACGCAAGCACTCCTCTTCGTTCTGCATCAATAGTTCTTCGGGCAGACCTTTCGTTTCCTTGCCGAACACCAAAAAATCGCCGTCCTTGAACGCGACGTCGCTGTGGCGGTGTCTGCCCTTGGTCGTGAAATAGAAAAATCTGCCGTCGGGATAACGCGCTTGCAGCTCGGCAAAGCTATCGTAATAGGAAATATCGACGAGATGCCAATAATCCAGCCCTGCGCGTTTTAAATATTTATCCGTCACCTCAAAACCGAGCGGACGAATCATATGCAAATGCGTACCCGTCGCCGCGCACGTACGCGCGATATTCCCTGCGTTTTGGGGAATTTCCGGCTCAACTAAAACGATATGAAACATAGCCTTTCCTCTTTCCTTATTTATTACTTTATTATTGTACTCCTAAAACGCCGTTTTGGCAAGCGTTTTTAAGGCGAGCGGCGCGGAAACACGTGGGAAACGCTCTCCTTTTCGATATTTTACCCGTCGCTTCTATATTTTACGTTTCGCCAAAACGCTTTTTCTCCTTTCGACCTTTTCTCCTACGCAAAATTTCCTTCTTTATGGCATACTTTGACAAAAACCGCGAGGTATAAACGCCGATAAAATGGATATACTATCGTTACGAAGGCAACGCCTAAAAAAAGTAAATGGAGTTTATTATGCAATTTGAAAACACGGAAACTTTTAAAAATTTAGCACGCAGTTTTGCCGGTGAGTGCCAGGCAGGTATGCGGTATCAGATGATTGCGAAGCTCGCCATGAAGGAAAAATTAAAGACTTTGGCAGACGCAGTTCGCAGTATTGCGAAGAACGAAACGTTGCACGCTACCCAGTTTTTCAATCAGATTATTGAAAAGACGGGCAGTCGTGACAATATCGATTTTGACGCGGGATACCCTTTCCACGCAGGTACGCTGGCAGAAGGGTTGAAATTCGCCGCGCAGGACGAGAAAAACGAAACGGAAGATATTTACCCTGCCTTTGCGATTACCGCAGAAAAAGAAGGTTTTGAGGATATCGCCGCGCTGTATCGGCGCGTTGCGGAGGTGGAAGGTCAGCACAAAATCGTTTTTCAGTATTTGCACGACGGCGTAAAAAACGGCACGCTGTATAAGAGCGAATCGCCGATTTTGTGGATTTGTAGCGAGTGCGGCTATATGCACGTTGCGACGGAGGCGTGGAAAGTGTGTCCTTTGTGCAAGGCGGAACAAGGCTACGTGGAATTGCACCTGCCCTTTGAGGGCGCGCGGCAATAACGCCGCTGTAAACGCAAACGTTTTTTATGGCGTTACGTTTGAAAAAGATTTTTTAAGGAGAGGTATTTTTTATGAAACAGAATAAAAATCAGAACAACCAGAACGAACAGAAAGAAAAGAACTGCGGCAGCAAAAATTGCGGCAATAAAAACTGCGGCAACGATAAAAACGGCAAGAGCGGCCATGGCTATACGCACGGCGGCAACAACGACTAATATGCCGAAAAAGAGCGTTCAACGCATACCTGCCCCCACTAAACGCGCCTTGGACGTTGTCGGCGGCACGTCGGATACGGACGTCAACGGCAGCTATACGGGGAGACCAAAAAATAAACGGGAAGTGCCCGTACAGGATGCGGACGATTTATAAAAGAACGATTTTTTATGCTCTGCCATAAAAGAAAAGTACGACGAGAATTCGCCGTACTTTTTTCATTTATTTTACGTTGTTTTTGTTATTCAGCGTCGGTAGGTTCGCTAGCCTGCGCTACTTCTGCGGGAGCTGCTTCTGCTGCAGGAGCTGCAACGGGAGCCTCTGCTGCGGGAGTCTCTGCTGCTACGGGAGCTGCTTTTTCCATCAAAGCAGGAATTAACGTGCAACAAGCTGAAATAGCACAACAGAGCGCACCAATAAGAGCACCTGCGCCAAGAACGAAATCCGCTTCATCTTTATAATCTGCAATATATTCTCTTATTTCGCTACTCGTTGCCCCATTTTTTTTCAGAATTTCCGTATTGAAAGACATTGATGCTATGGAAAGCAACAACCCCAATGCTGCAACGGCAAAACAAATACCTGCAATCAAGGTGAATAAGGATTTTTTATCTGCCATAATGTCCGCAAGAATAGTACAAACTACCCCGCCGATAATACAAGCAAGCGTCAAAAATCCAAGAACGGAAAAGCTGAGTTCAAGATAACCATATCCCAACGAAACATCTTCATTGCCAAAAACAATATCCCAACCATTAATACAATATGAAGGATAATCTTCTCTGCCAACCCAAGGACAGAACACCATAAGTACTGCGAAAATACCAAAAACCAATGCCAACAAGGGCAGGTTCTTTTTGATCTTTTCTACCATAAAAAACCTCCTAACATCACGAAGCTCTTTGTTTTTTGCGACAGTGCGCAAAGCTTTCGCTTTATTTATTCTATTATAATATATCATATGATATTTGTCAACGATTTAAAAAATCTTTCGACAATTTTCATCATAAAAATCCTCCCTTTCCGCTTGAAAGAGAGGATTTGTTTCCTTATGTTACTTATTTTTTAATCTTTTCCATTACGATGGGATATGCCAAACAGCCTGCTGCCAACAGCGAAGAAATCCCGCCGATAACCGCGCCGAAACCAAGGCTCAATTCTTCTTTTAATTCCGATTCCATAACACAGAAGCTAACCGTGCAGAAGAAGAAAATCGCAGCAACGGCAAAACAAGCAATCGAAATATATCTCAATTTTACGCTGTCATTTTTGTTTCTAAACGTACACGCAGCCCCTACCAACACCAAAACGTAGGTAAGCAAATTCATAAACGAAAATTCAAACAATTCCCATTCTTGGCCCAAGTAATTTCTTGCCTTCATCCCGAAAATTACGTCCAAACCGTTACACGTTTCAGGACAGCCTAAAATTTCCAAATCGTTCGTTTTTACCACGGGGCAAAAAATCATAATAAACGCTATCACTCCAAACGCATACCCTGCCCACGTCAGATATTTTTTCAAGTCTTTCATAAAAACCCTCCACTTTTTTGCGAACGTTGATTTTTGACGAATTTCGTCACGTTTTCGCAAATCACTTATTCTATTATATACTTTCTTTTTACAATTGTCAATGTTTTGGCGAACTTTTTTGTGTTTGACTTTTACGCGCGCCGACGAGCCAGGCGCGTACCTGCCTATCACAAAATTTTTATATCCCCCGTTCAACGCGTACCTGCCCCTTTATCTTAAAATCGCCTACTCCTCATAGACAAGATACAAAAAAAGACCTAACAGGATGTTCTGTCAGGTCGGTTTTTTTCAGCCAACGCGATTAGAAATCGTCGTCCTTTCTCTTTTTCTTCGAGCCGCTCTTAGGGGTAGGCGCATCGTCGTCGTCAAAATCGTCATCGGCGTCATCGTCGTCGTCATCATCGTCATAGTCGTAATAATCGTCCGCCGTAACGTATTCGAAGTCGTCTTCTTCCACCGTTTCTTCTTCCTCTTCCTCTTCTTCGTCCTCAAATTCGGATTCGGGAATACCGATATCGATGTCCTCTTCCTCGTCGTCGAGATAGCTTCTCCACGACGCGTCTTCCTTTTCTTCGTCTTCTTCCGTTTCTTCCGCTTCGTAATCGGCTTTCTTCTTACACTCTTCGCACATCTTTTCGCCAAAAGTCATATAATTTTCGCCGCATACGGGGCAAAGCTCCATTTCTTCCGCGCTCTCCTCCGCCTCGAAATCGTCCGTGAACGTCTTTTCGCCGCTGAGTTCTTTCAAACAAACGTCGCAGTATTCCTGCACTTCTTCGTCAATCCAATTCAAATCGCATCTGGGGCATATAACGTATTTTGCCATAATCTGATTTTTCCCTCGTTATCGTTATCTTGATTTTGCTATATTATATTAAGAATTAAAACTTTTGTAAACTATTTTTATTGCTATTTTTAAAGTTTTTGCAAAATTTTTAAAAATTTTTTTCTTTTACCCGAAAAAAGAGACCGCTTTCCTTAAAAAACGGTCTCTTTCGTGTTTTTATTCTTCGGTCTTTTCTTCCGTAGCTTCTTCAGGCGCTTCTTCAACGGGCGCTTCCGCCGCTTCTTCCGCAACCTCTTCCACAGCCTCTTCAGCCGTTTCTTCTGCTACTTCTTCAGCAACTTCTTCCGTCGTTTCTTCTGCTACTTCTTCAGCAGCTTCTTCCGTCGTTTCTTCTTCGTCGTCTGCGTAAACGTCGATAGACTTGTCGTCGGTGGTATCAATCTTCTTACGCTTGTATGCGTTCACGGTAGCTTCCGCTTCCTTCTTCTTAGCCGCTTTCTTGCCGCTAACAACGATAACGGGGATAGCTACGGCAGCCGCTACGATAATCACAGCGCATACGATAATCACGATAACCGCCCACGTAGGCATCTTCGTCTTTTCAACGACTTCTTCCTCTTCCTGCAACAACGAATCTACGAACGCCTGTTTCATAGCCTCTGCGTCGCTCTTCGTCGTCTTGCTCACCAAGCTGATGAAATCGCTCTCTAATGCGTCCTTAAAGCCTTCTTCGCTCTCGTCTGCAAACTTCTCTACGAACGCGTTGAATTCTTTAATCTGATATTCGCTATACAGCTCAAGCTCTGCTCTTGCGTTGAATTCTGCTACGTCGCCCGTACGGAAATAGTATTTCATTGCCGTCTGCAACGCCGCGTTGGACGAATATTCAGCGATATAGTCCTGCACCGTGTTGTATTTTTCGTTTCTTGCAAGGATTTCTTCCGTCGTGCCAAGCTCGGTCGCATAAATGTAGTTATACACTTTCGAGCCGAACTGCTGCGCGTTGGAATACAACAGCTTGCCGTCGATAAATTCAGGCTTGAACCAGTCGGCATCCCATTCAGCATACGCAAGGGTGAGGGGCTTGTACTCGTCTTTCAAATTGAGTGGATGATATTCTTCCGTCGTACCCGTGTAGTTGATACGCGTAATATTATTGCCATCCGTACCCGCTGCATAGTAGTACAAATAGTCGCCTTCCACCGTCCACAGCGTACCGGAAACGTTACGAGCCATCGCAATCGCTTTCGCTTCGCCGTCTACGTTGTTTGCCTTATACAGCGTGCTGTTGCTGATATACATATATTCGTGCTTGCCGTCCACTTCGGGCAGGAAGTACGCCGACGCCGTGTTCGTGGTGTCACGCGCTACTACGTCGAGTGCGGTGTTGCCGCTAACGGTGTTCCAAGCGTCTGCGCTGCTGTCGTCGTCAGCAAGATAGAACAGCTGCGTGTTTTCGTTACCAGAGCCAGTCTTGTTCACTTCCGAACGAGCGAAGTATACGCCGTCGTTTTCATAACGGCTAATCGTGTATTTATAGCCGTCGGGAGGGAACGGATCTGCCACTTCGAGATCTGCCTTGTCGTTAAACTGCGTGATCGTCTTGTCGTTCTTCGCGTTCATACCGATACCGTCGAGTACGAGATCGCCAAGGTTTACGTACGGGAACGTCGTGTAGTCGTCCGCGTCGCCGCAATATTTCTTATCGAACGTATACGTCTTGCCGTTGGAAACGGTGTACGAACCGTTGCCCTGCTTGATAACGGTAGCGGAAGCGTTTACACAATACAGCTGATTGTAGGATGCCGTCATAGCGTTGTCGCTGTCTGCGTCGTAAACAACCGATTTCGTATAGTATACGTTGCCTTCCGTCTGGTCTTTCGCATCGAAATAGTAGGTGATGCTTTCGCCCTGCGCCGTGCTGGGAGCAACCAAAACGGTCGTTTTCTTCGTTTCCGTATTGAACGATTTCAGCGCGCCGCCGTCTTCGTACAAAAGGTATACCACGTCATTTTCTTCCACGTAACGATAGTTCGTCGAACGGGAGGACAAACGTACGTAATAATCTTTCATAGCCGCTTCGCTGCCGTCGATTTTCGCACTCTTAAAGTCGATATAGTCGTTCTGTACCGTACCGGACTTGTTCTTGTCCGTCGTGGGCGTAGCATAGTATACGTAATCGCCGTAAATAAATACGCCTGCGTCGGTGTCGCCTGCTACGAACAGCATAGGAACGACCGTTCTAACGTCGCTGTAATCGCCTTGTGCAAGGTCTTCCTTAGCGATACGCATCAACGCACCTTTTACAACGTTGCCGTACGTGTTATCCGCCGTGTAGCTCTCTACGCCGTTGATGAAATACACGTAATCGCCTTTTTCTACGGCAAAGCCGCCGTTCGAGCTTACTTGGGTGTTCGAAACGTAGCCGTCGAGCTGATCGCCCTGATAGGTCCATTTGCCACAGCCTGCAAACGCTGCGCTAAGGCACGCCGCTGCCGCTATGACGCTGATTATTTTTTTGCCTTTATTCCTCATTGTATAAGGACTCCTTCATATAAAATGTTTATCGGTTTTTTGCCCGCCGTTTTTTTACAGCGTACATGAACCGACATTATTAACGCATATCTTATTATATATCAAATTGTCAATTAAAGCAATCGAAAATGCCGTACTTTTCGTGATTTTACGCGAATTTTTTTAATATTTTGGAGGTTTTTTATTTTGGAACCCTTTGGTTTGTTTGATTTTCTCAAAACTTTACTCTCTTCCCCCACCCAAAACGACGAGAACTCCCCCTCATCTTTTCAAGATGGTAACGAAACCAATGCCTCGTCTTCGTCCTCTTTTACCCCCGAAACGACGCCCCCTTTAAGCGGCGACAGCGCAAAAAACACCCCCTCGTATAACGAAAAAACGCAAAAGGAAACCGCCCAAAGCGGTGAACAAGGCAAGGCTTTAGACGGCGCGCAAAAGGCTTTTTTACAGTTTTTAGAGGCGCACGACGAGCGTGCAAAACGCATCCGCCGCCCTTAACTTTCCGCCCTTAAAACCGAGCAAGATTTTAGGTGTTTTTTACACGGTTTTTGGCGATTTGGCTATGGCATGGTCGCGTTGAACGCATTTTCGCTATGATTTTAAGGAATAATTCTCGCGCATTGCGCCCTGAAAAAACAAGAACGCAACGTTCCTAAATTTATCCCTCGGAATTGAACGATGGCAACGGTATTCACTTCAAGTTTAATGCTTTAAGAACATCCTCAACGTTGTAGTCAGCGTCTAATTTAAGGTGGCATTCCAAATTGTCATACGCGCCGTGTTTAGCTTCTAACATTTTTTCTACCGGAATTGGCAAATTACCACGCATCCTTTCTTTAAATCTTTCTTTAATTACCTCTAATTCAGCCGTAAGTACAATTTTAAATGTCCCTTCTGGCAAAAAAGAAACGTGCTCTTTTTCTGTAATAAGGTAAATTATATTCTCTCCAGCGACAGCATCTTTTAAGATTTCTTTAAATTTTTCTAACGCCATAGCGGGATTTTTTTCCAGCCTCAAATAATCTTTACCCGAGTAAATCTTTGCTCCTACCGTTTCGTTTATTTTGTTGGCTAACGTAGATTTACCCACACAGTTTTCTCCAATAATAGCAATTAACATCCTACTTTCTCCTATTAGATTAAAGTTCCTTTGTTTCTTAACTGCTTTATTATATCATAAAAACAAACTATTTGTAAATGCTTTTATAAAAGCAAAAAAAAGAAACGCACCCAAAAGGTACGTTTCGTTTTTTTGAAATTATCTCTTCGAGAACTGAGGAGCACGACGAGCTTTCTTCAAGCCGTACTTCTTTCTTTCCTTCGCACGAGGGTCTCTCGTCAAGAAACCAGCTTTCTTCAATTCAGGACGGCTGTTTTCTTCTGCTTCGAGCAGCGCACGAGCAACACCAAGACGGATAGCGCCTGCCTGACCGGTATAGCCGCCACCGATTACGTTTACGATAACGTCGTATTTGCTCTCAACGTTGATTAAAACGAGGGGCTGTTTAACGATGTACTGAAGAGTACCCTGAGGGAAATAATCTTCAAATGCGCGGTCGTTAATAACGATCGTGCCGTTGCCACCGGGGATAAGACGTACACGAGCGATAGCCTTCTTTCTTCTACCCGTGCCCCAGAATTGAAGCTTCTTTTTCAAATTTGCTTTAGCCATATTTCACTCCTCTCCTTAGTCCACTTTAAGCTCTTCGGGTTTCTGAGCTGCATGATTGTGTTCAGCGCCCTTATATACCTTCAGCTTTTTCAGCATCTGTCTGCCAAGGCTGTTCTTAGGCAACATACCTTTTACTGCTTCGTATACAGCAAGGTCGCTCTTTTCTGCCATCATTTTCTTGTAGGAAATTTCTTTCAGCCCGCCGATATAACCAGTGTGGTATCTATAGAACTTGTTGTCGAGCTTCTTACCCGTCAAAACGGCTTTGTCCGTGTTGATGATGATAACGAAATCACCCGTATCAACGTTGGGAGTGAAGGTCGGTTTGTTCTTACCGCGAAGCACGGAAGCGACACGGCTCGCAAGACGGCCAAGGGGAACCCCAGCTGCGTCCACAACGTACCATTTTCTTTCAACCGTTTCGGCGTGCGCCATATAGGTTTTCATAATATGTTACTCCTTATTTCGTGTGTATTTTTACGATTTGATTTTTTCGTGATGCCGTTCTCGGCTCTGCCCTTTAAAAATACGCTCAACTAACGGGGAAAAGCGTGCTTTTTCGGGGGATCTCCGCAACTTGCCTATTTATTGTATTATGAAACGGAATTTAAGTCAAGCTGTTTTGAGCCGACTTTTTCAACTTTTTTAAAAAATTTTCAACTTTTTTTAAAAATCTCGATTTTTGTCGAAAAACACAGCGTTTTCTCTTGTCCTTTTGCACTTTGCAGCGATTTTTTTTCTCGCGCGTGCTTAGTTTCCCCTCGCGTTTGCTTGGCGATAATCTTGGCGATAGTTCTATTTATATATAATAATGTAGGAAAAGACGACGGCGTATTCAAAATACGCGCCGCCGCCTTTTGTTAATCGCTTTTATTTTACCACGCCTGCACTCTAATTACGCCAAAATAGCCAAGTTGCCACTGCCCAAAGAAGGTTTCGCCGTAAAGATTGCCCGTAAGCTCGTTACCGTTTAACTGTATATCTCTATAATCAGAATTGCTATACCTATCCGTCTTTTCAATTACTTCAACGAACAGCGCAACAAACGATTGCTCTTCTTCGTTATACGACAGCCCTCGTATCGTCATACCTGCGTCATAGCCGGGATTCGAGCTTATTTCGTAATAATTACCAACAATAACGTATTCATCCGTCACTTTCATCAACCCGAGATAAATGTCCGTCGCCGTAAACGTTTTGCCCGTACCGTTTTCTTGGCTGCACCAAGTAGCAATCGCCGCATATTCCGCCAACGCCGCTTCGTTCTTCATCAATTCGTTCGTTCTATGGATATACATCGTCACGCCTTGCCAGCCTTGCGGGGCGCTATACGAGCCTTCGTATCTACCTAACAACGCGTCCAGCTTGGAATTGCTCGTCGTGCCTTGCGCGGCTTCGTATCTACCCCACTCGCAAACGAACACGTATTTTTGTCCTGCGTTTTTCACGAAATCCGCCACGCTCCACGCGCCGTCCGCCGACAGCACCGTATAATCGCCCTCGTCCGTTTCCGTCGACGGCTCTGTGGTCCAATTTTCGTACGATTTTGCCTCGCCCGTAGCCCATACCCATCTGCCTTCTGCATACGTATCGGAAAGCCCGATATACGCGCTATCGTAGCCCGTTTCGCTAATCAACTGCGCCAAGAACGCATTTTCCTCTGCCGAAGACACCGAGGCTAAATACCCGCCTGCGGCGTTGCAATACCGTTGCGCGTCGAGATAATCGGACACGCGAACGGAGTGTACCGTATAATAATGCCCGTTAAATTCTCTTGCCGTTTGCATAATATCGTCACTGCCTGCGTAGCTGATTTCCACTCTGCGTTCGCCCAAGGTATATAAGGCGTTGCCGTCCACAAATCTGCCCCAGCCGTCCAGACCTTTCACCTGCACTTTCAGCGTGTCCGTGAACGCAGGCGCACCCACTTCCACGAACAGCGTATCGTTGACGATATAGCAATATTCGCCGCTTTCCAGCGTCAATTCCACGGTATATCTACCCGTCTTACCCAAAAGATTGAGCGTTTCCGCGCCACCTTTCATTTCTTTGAGGTCGTAGCTGTTCACCTTTAAAAGGTCGGCGTTGTTGAGATTGTAATACAGCCCGTCCAGCGTTATTGTTTCCGTGCCCTCGCCAAAGCTGTAATACACTTTTTCATAGCCGTACCGCCATACGGGGAAATCCTTTTTAAGGAGGGGGTGGTTTTCTTTTTCCCATATCAGGAATTTTGCGCTGCCGAGGATTTCCAAATGCAGACCTGCGTCGAAATACGCCGCCGCGTAATTATCGTCGCCGTCGATAAAATCCACCTGCGCCGCGCCCGTCACCGACGCGTATATGCCCACTTTCGCGCCCAAACCTACCGACGCGAATTCTTCCAAGCCCGTCAAATGCACGTCTGCGTTCACGCGAAGCCCCGTATCCAAACGCACTTTACCAACCAAGGAAAGGTTCTTTTTGTTCGTCTTTTCCGTGCGATTGCTGTACGATTCCAGACCGTTCGCCGTCAAACGGAAACCGTACGACGACACGCTGTTCACCTCGTATTCGTATTGGAAATTCGCTTCCAAATGGAAATCGAAATACACGTAGAAACGGAAGGTCACCGTCGCAAAGCCCATAATATTTACGGGCACGTCCGCGCCGATTTGGATATCCTCGGATGCCGTTGCCTTGTCCAGATTTTTGCTTAATTTTTTCACTTCGTCGAGGTTTTCTTTGAAATCCTTATACGAAATGGCTTTCAACAACGCCTCGGCAAAGCTGTTTTCATAGCGCGACGAAGGATTACAATCGGCGCACGCCGTATAGCCGCCCTCTATCAATTCGTCGTAGCTTTGCTGCGATACGCGCACCGTCGCGCTCGTCAATGTCTTTAAATGCGGGCATTGTACGAGGTGGAAAGTTTTTGTACTCGTATTGATAACGTAATTATCCGCTTTCATAGACGCGATGGGCAAACAGGTGTCACACTCTTTCGTTTCGCCCGATTCGTCCTCGGCTACCACCTTTATCATCTCTTGCGCCGTCAGCATTTTAATGTTTTCGTCTTTGATAGACGAAACGTTTTTACACGTAGCGAAATGATATACGCCCGTTCTCGTGTTCTGCACGTACGGCTTTGCCTCTGCCGAGTAGTCGATTTCCATCTTCACCGCAAACGAAAAGCCTGCCGTTACGTCCTGCGTCACGCCGACGTGGAATTTCACAACGTCTTCCCAATTTTCCCAGTCCTCGCTTTCCTTTTGCAGCTCGATTTTCACCCTCAAAGCGTTGAGGTTTATATAGGGATTAAACGTGATTTTAATCGAACCCAGCTTTTCCGCGTTCTTTTTATTCGCCTCCTTAACGGGGATATTGATTTCCCCTTTCAACGCAATCTTCGCCGTCACCGCGCCGTTTTGCACCTTGGGCAGCTGCGTTTTGTCCTTATCTATTGTAATGGATTTTAAAAATTCTTGGAACGTGCCGTATACCGAGCTAAGCCCGCGCGCCTCTAAATATTCGTTGGACGTGGTGTACGTCGCGCTGAGGAATTTTGCAAAGTCCTCGTCCGCGTACAACGCGTCGATTGCCAACGCCTCGGCGTCCTCGTCAATTTCCACCTTTTCTATGGGTACCATATGCGACGTGGAAACGTCTAACGATTCAAAGATTTCTGCCAAATCAGGAGCGGAGAGCCCTACCATGTACGCGTTGAGTTGCTTTGAGTACTCTATCGTTGCGATTTTACCGAACGTGTTTTCGCCCGTTTCCGAGTGGAGCACGTCGCTCAAATTCACCGCCGTACCGACGCATACGTTCATACCGACGCTCAGCCCGTCCGCCTTGCCCAACGTCAACCACAGCGTGTTCGACGCTTCGGAATATTCTTTGGTGTACGGATAGTACCCCGGCGATTCGTTTTCCAGCTTTTGCAAGAACACGACTTCGGAGGACAATCGCGCTTCCGTGCTCGCCCATTTCTCTATCGAAAACGTGAGGTCTTGCGCGCCGTATTCCTCGAACACAACGTTGCCCGAACGTTTCGCAACGTACGTATTCCCTCTTTCATAACCGTTGCGAGCGGTGATTCGCCAACGATAATTCCCCAGCTCCTGCACGTTGTACTGCTGCACCACTTTTTCGTCCGTTTCGTATTCCGTACCCTCGAAATACTCGTCTATAATCCGCAAATGCTCGCGTATGTACGCCTCGTCCTCCGCGCAAATGACGATGAACGAAAAATCCCGAGACTGATTGAGCAAATAACACGGCTCTACTTGGTCGAAATCCACCTTCACGTCCGCAAACGTTTTCGCCGTAAATTCGTCCCCGCAAAGCCCGCAGGTATACGCCCGTTCTCGCACGCCGTTTACGTTGCTTTCCGATTGCAATTCGTAGCTATGTTCCAGCTGTGGCAAGACTTCCGTAAATTCTTTTTTACACTGTTTGCACGTCCATTTTTGCACGCCGCTTTCAAAACAGCTCGCCTTTCGCACCGTCTTTTTCTTGCCCGCTTTGTGCCCCGTCGCAGGTACGACGTTCGTTTTCGCGCCGCAATAACAGGTAAATTCCCCTATGCCGTCCTGCGTGCAAGTCGCCTTTTGCAGCGTTTCCTTACCGTGCCAGCTATGTACGTGTATCTCGGGGAACAACAGCTGCGCGCCGAAAAATCCCCCAACCGCCAGCACGATTGCCGCCGCCACGCTCACCAAGCCGATAAGCAGTTTCTTTTTGGGCGGTTTACCGCCTTTTTTGGGTGTTTTGCCACCCTTTTTCGGCGACGTTTCTTCGTCTGCCGCGTCCGTAACGTCCTTTTCCGTAATCGTCGCGTCCGTAATCGCCGCGCCCTCAGCCGACTCGATAGCCGCACGTTCCGCGTCCGTTTCCTTGGGCGTTATTTCGTCCTTTCTTTCGTTGTCGTGATGATTTTCCTGCATAACTTTTTCCTTTGTCTACCATAAATTTATGCAAACCGCATTGACATTATTATATCATACGCGAGCGCGCCTGTCAACGTTTCTTTACAATTTCCCCTCTGCGCCTCCAACGGCGCTTTAAAAAACGATTGGTAAAACTTTTTTTATAATCCCCGTTGCATTTTATTGCTTTTTTTCAAAAAATAGGCTATAATATCTCCGTACGATAAAAAAGTAAAACTTTTGGAGGACAAACTATTATGCCTTTGGTAACTACTACCGAAATGTTCAAAAAAGCATACGCAGGCAAATACGCTATCGGTGCTTTTAACGTAAACAACATGGAAATGATTCAGGCGATCGTGGAAGCGGCTAACGAAGAGAAATCTCCCGTTATTTTGCAGGTATCCGCAGGCGCAAGAAAGTACGCTAACCCCGTATATTTGAAGCACCTCGTTCAGGCTGCCGTTGAAACCAACGATATTCCTATCGCTATGCACCTCGACCACGGCGCTGATTTCGATATCTGTAAAGCGTCCATTGACGGCGGCTTTACTTCCGTCATGATCGACGCATCCTCTCATCCTTGGGAAGAAAATATCGCTATCACGAAAAAGGTCGTTGAATACGCACACGACCACGGCGTTGTTGTAGAAGCTGAGCTTGGTAAGCTCGCAGGGATTGAAGACGACGTAAACGTTGACGCGGCTGACGCGCAGTTTACTTCCCCCGACGAAGTGGAAGAATTCACCGCAAGAACGGGTATCGATTCCCTCGCAATCGCTATCGGTACGAGCCACGGCGCTTATAAATTCAAGCCTGGTCAGGATCCCAAGCTTCGTTTGGATATCTTGGAAGAAATCGGCAAGAGATTGCCTGGTTTCCCCATCGTATTGCACGGTGCATCCTCCGTTCCTCAGGACAAAGTGGCTATCGTCAACAAATTCGGCGGCCACATGCCCGACGCTATCGGTATTCCCGAATCCGAACTGAGAAAGGCAGCGCAGATGGCTGTATGTAAAATCAATATCGACAGCGACCTTCGCGTTGCGTTCACGGCGGCTATCCGTCAGCACTACACCGAATTCCCTGGTCATTTCGACCCTCGTCAATACCTTGGCGACGCGCGCGCAATGATGAAAGAAATGGTAAAACACAAGATTGTGAACGTGCTCGGCTCGGCTGGCAAAGCGTTTTAATTGATTTTTTAAAAAAATTGCAGATAAAAGGCTCGCGCTGTTTTGGCGTGAGCTTTTTTGTGCGTTTCGTTGGGTTTTGTTGTAAATATTCAAAAATTCACAAATCTTGTGCGGTTTTTTCCTTTTAATAATTTTTCTAACTATTGCTCAAAATTATTGACGAATTGGAAAAAGTATGCTAAAATAGTATGTGGACAAGAATGGTTTTCCTATTTTTGTAGGAATTTCCGTTCGATAAAATAGTCACTAAATAATTTTCATATAATTGGAGGAACTCTATTATGGCAAACGTAAAAGTTGCAATCAACGGTTTCGGCCGTATCGGCCGTCTTGCTTTCAGACAGATGTTCGACGCAGAAGGTTATGAAGTTGTTGCTATCAACGACCTCACCAGCCCTTCCATGCTCGCTCACCTTTTGAAATATGACACGGCACAGGGCAGATATAAATACTGCGACAAAGTGACCGCTGACGACGAAGCTGGTACCATCACCGTAAACGGTAAAACCATCAGAATCTACGCTGAAAAAGACGCTGCTAACTGCCCTTGGGCTGAATACAACGTTGACGTTGTTCTTGAATGTACCGGTTTCTACTGCTCGAAGGCTAAATCCGAAGCGCACATCAAGGCTGGCGCAAAGAAAGTTGTTATTTCCGCTCCCGCTGGTAACGACCTTCCTACCATCGTTTACAGCGTAAACGAAAAGACGCTCACGCAGAACGATACGATTATCTCCGCTGCGTCCTGCACGACCAACTGCCTTGCTCCTATGGCTAACACCTTGAACAAATTGTCCAAGATTAAGAAAGGCTATATGACCACGATCCACGCTTACACGGGCGACCAGATGGTTCTTGACGGACCTCATCGTAAGGGCGACCTTCGTCGTGCTCGTGCAGCTGCTGCTAACATCGTTCCCAACTCCACGGGCGCAGCAAAAGCTATCGGTCTTGTTATCCCTGAATTGAACGGCGTTCTTGACGGTTGCGCTCAGCGTGTACCCGTTCCCACCGGTTCCCTTAC
>JAFWBT010000009.1 GCA_017507005.1 Clostridia bacterium
AAATCATCTCCAGCTTGCATGAATTCAACCCCATGATGGGTCACCGTGGTTGCCGTTTGTCCGTAACCTATCCCGAAATCGCAGTAATGCAGACGAAGGCGGTTATCAAGGCAGCAATCAACGTTGTGAAGAAGCACCCCGATTGGCATTTGATTCCCGAAATCATGATTCCTCTTACGGGCGAAACGAAAGAATTGAAGTTCGTTAAGGATATCGTTGTTAAGACGGCTGACGAAGTAATCGCAGCGAGCGGCATTGCTCTGGAATACGAAGTTGGTACCATGATCGAAATTCCCCGTGCATGCTTGACGGCGGAAGAGATTGCAAAGGAAGCTGAATTCTTCTGCTTCGGTACGAACGATTTGACGCAGATGGCGTTTGGTTTCTCGCGTGACGACGCTGGTAAGTTCTTGCCTGCATACTATGCAAACAAGATTTACGAATCCGATCCTTTCGCAAGATTGGATACGACGGGCGTTGGTAAACTGATGAAGATGGCAGTAGACGGCGGTAAAGCGGTTCGTCCTAATATGCATCTTGGTATTTGCGGCGAACACGGCGGCGATCCTTCGTCCATCGAATTCTGCCACGAAATCGGTCTTTCCTATGTTTCCTGCTCGCCTTACCGTGTGCCTATCGCACGTTTGTCGGCAGCACAAGCTAATATTAAGAATCCTCGCAACTAATTTGCAAGGCTAATTAAAAACAGAGCGGCTTGTCCATTACGGGCAAGCCGTTTTATTTTTTTAGAAAACATATTAACAAATTTTTTCGTTTCGTATATAATAATATTGTAAGATGATAATTTTTTCAAAGGAGGGGCGGTTTATGATTCGCGTTTTGAAAAAGATTTTCCGTAAAAAGAAAAAGGAAAAAGAACAAGAATGTTGGTATAATAATTACCACGAAAGGACAAAAACGGAATGGGTGCCCTTGGAAGGTGGCGCGCTTGCAGGTGAAAACCAATATCTTTACTCTACCGCGCAACAAGCGGCAAAGCATCAAGGCTAAACTAAAAACGTATCAATCAAAACACGGCTTGTCCATTGCGGATAAGCCGTGTTAATTTTTCATTTTTGATTATTATTGACAAGGAATAATCAATGTGTTATAATAAAGAAAATCCACAGGGAAATAAAATATATGGGTAATAAGAGTTACTCTACTTTCTTTTTAAACAAACTTGCCGACCGTTCAGGAAAAGATTATCATTGGAAAACGCAAACGGTCGGTATGATAAAAGGTCAAACTGCAGACGTTGGAGAACTTGTATATTCATCGGATAATCTTTTTGAAGATGATGTTGAAATAATAGCAAAAGGCGGGAAGTATTATTATTTGCCGTCAAAACAAGAAAATTAAGAGTTTTAAATAGAATAGATTTTTACAAAAGAGGTCAGATGTCTCAAAACGTGGACGTTTGACCTTTGCTATTTTCTTTGAGATTTTATATAATATATGACGGAAGCCGTCATATTTACTATGATATAATAAGGACGGACAATAGAAGGACTAGGTAATTATGAGAAAAGCATAATCGCAGGGAAAATGTGAAAAGGCAAACCGCCTTATAACACAATAGGCAAAACAAAATAAAATTACGACCTTGTAGAAGAAATTCTATGAGGTCGTTTTTTGCGCTCAAAACCTTGCAATAATGCGTTGAAATAGAGATTTCAGGGTTGTTTTATCCAAAAAATAGCGATTTTTTGAGGTTAGCCTTAAAAACTTGGTAAAATCTCTATTTTCTGAACTTTTGATAAAATGATAAAGGACTTTGCCTTTTTCGTGATAAAAGGTATTGCCCGAAAACAGAAAATTAAACAACAAGACGGCTTATCCGAAAGGGTAAGCCGTTTTTTCGTTTAAAAATTGCAATTTTTCTTAAAAATGAATAAAGGCATTGATTTTTTTCCTTAAAAGCGTTATAATCAATATACTATAATAAAAGGAGAAGGGAAATGAAAATGAGTGGGATAAGGCTTGTGCAAGATAGACTTTACAGTAGAAAGTGGGGGGTGTTCAACCATTTTTTACAAGTTATTCAAAATGATCCAAACACTAAAAACAGCTACGGAAAGCAAACGGACTGGGATACGCTCGTCAACGAATTTGACACGGAAACCTTGGCGAAAAACCTGTATGAAATGGGGGCGGGATATTACGTAATCACCGTTATGCAGGGCACGAAGTATATGATTGCCCCTAATGCCACGTTTGACAAAATTGCAGGCACAAAGCCAGGCGAAGCATGTAGCACGAGAGATTTGATAGAAGATTTATATCAGTCCTTATCCAAGTACGATATCGACTTGTTTTTGTATTTTACAGGTGACGGACCGTATAAAAGCGTTGAAGAAGGTAAAAAGTTTGGCTTTATAGAGCCAAGAGACGTCGGCGTCACAAAGCCTTTCGTTGAAAAGTGGTCAAGCGTATTGGAAGAGTATTCCGTTCGCTACGGCGATAAGATAAAGGGCTGGTGGATCGACGGTTGCTATAAGGACTGGTTTAAATACACCGACGAGCTGTTGGAAATGTACTACAAGGCATGCAAAAAAGGAAACCCCAACGCGCTTGTTTCTTTAAATCCTGGTTTACGGGAAGACCTTGAAAACGGCTTTACCTATGAAGATTTTCTTTGCGGAGAACAAATCGACTTTACACTCATACCCAAGCAAAGATTTTACGGCACAGCGCAGGCGCATATTTTAGCGCCGCTTGGCGTGGGGGAATGTAAGCTTGGACAATGGGGAACGTTTGGTATAAAAAGAGATGCGGAATACCTTATTGACTATATCAAGAAGGTAAACGAAGCAGGCGGAGTTTTAACCATCGATATCGGGGTATACCGTGACGGCAAATTTGACGAAGAGCAAAAGGAAACACTCAAACGCGTTGGCAAAAACGTATAAACAAAACGGCTTGGTTTCGACCAAGCCGTTTTTTTGATATAGGGTATTGACAAGGGTAAGGAAATATGTTATAATATATATAGAACAGTAATGTATTTCTTTTATATGCAAAGTTGTTAATTAAAAAATTTCTTTTAAACACGACGGAGGTTTTTAATGGGTATTTTAAAAAGACTTTTTAGCAAGAAAAAAGACAAAGAAGAAGAGAAAAAACAGCAGGAATGTTGGTATAATAATGCGCACGAACAAAAGAGGGAACTAGTAATTTTAGAAGGTGCTGGTCCTTCGCAAAATAAGATATATTATACCACTTCGCAAGCCGCAGAGAACGCACCTTGGTAATGGATAAGTAAAAATAAGCGATGGCAAATATAACGCCATCGCTTATTATTTTTTTAAAAGGTATTGACTTTATTTTTTAAGGTGTTATAATAAGGACGCTGTAATAAAAAAACGATAAAAAGGGGCGAATACGTTCGTGACGGTAAATTTGATAAGGAACAGTTAGAAACGCTGAAAGCCGTCGGCAAAAATCTTTGATTTTATTAGGCGACAGAACGTAAAAAATCGCAGAAAACGTGAGAAATTACGAGGGCGGCTGTAAGAAAGTCGTCCTTTGTTTTTACGTTTTTGCGCGGTGGAATAAAAAAAATTAAAAAATTTATAAAAATTTATAAAAAACTGCAAAAAAATCCATTTATGGATACGTCTTATAGATAGAAGCGTGTGTTTTGGCTTGCAAGCAAAACGAAAAGAGTACGTTTTCTCGGCGAGGAAAGATGAAAAAACAAAAGGCAAACGAAAAAGCGTTTCAAAAGCTGTTGCGGGAGATACGAAAAAATCCCGACGTGGGGCTGGAGAAATTTTATAATACGTACGGTAAAATCATACAGCTGACAGCGCGTTCGATGTGCCGTTCGTTCGATCAGGCGGACGCCGTTATCAACGCGGTGTTGGTGAAGATATGGCGGCTATCGCAAGAGCCTATACAGGTGGAAAATCCCGAGGGCTGGGTGTATACCGTCACGGCGAACACGGCAAAGGACGCATTGCGGGAAAAGGCTTTTTTGCCCCTGCAAGAAACGGTGGCGGCGGAGTGCGACGGCGTACAAGCGTGGATAGAGGAGGACGTTTTCTATTCCTTGATTGCTCCGCTTTCAGAGGAAGAACGGGCGTTGATGATTGAGAAATTTATCCAAAAGTATACCTTCCGCGAGATAGCGGAAAGATACGGAAAAAACGTCAATGCGGTGACGGCGGCGTATTATCGCGCGCTGGAAAAGGTGAAGAAGTGCTTGGAGGAAAGAAATGGAAATTAAAGACGTAGAAAAGAACTTTGAAGAGGCGGCAAAAGAGGTGGAATTGTTGCCGTTTTCCGAGCGTTGGGACGTTATCAAGGACGAAGTCGCGCTCCCAACGAACGTTAAAAAAAGAAGTGTAAAAAAATGGCTGCCGTCGGTGTTGGCGGCGTGCGCGGTGTTTTTAAGCGGCGCAATCGCGCTGCCTATCGCGTTGCACGAGGCAAAGGACGCGCCGCAAAACGAGATGTTTGCGCCGAGCGTCGGCGAATCGAGTAAAGACCATATGAACACGTCGGAAAACGAAATGGAAGAGGTGAAATATTATATGGCGGGGGATTTGTCTATCAGCCAGTATACGGACGCCGTGGATGCGTTGTATCAAAGGCTGGCGGACGTTGGGTATGAAATTGTAGAAGTGCCGCAATGTTCCCTAATTAGCGCGTTGCTGTTATACAATACGGACGAAGTGACGAACGCAGAGGTGATAAAGGGCTGTCAAATTACGTATATGGACGACGAGGAAAATCCTACCATATACGTAGATTTGCAAATATACGACGATACCGTGAAATATCAAGCGGGAAATCCCGATGCGTCCGACGAAGTAGTGTCTTATACGACGAACGGAATAGTAACGACCTACTGGTTAGACGATTACGACGGGGAAACGTACGTGTATAAAATCGCGGCGAGATATAAAGAAATGAACTACTATTTGGAATATATCAGCTTTGAAGAGAACGTACAGTCGTTTTTGGACGGATTTTTCCAGTAAATCGCGTAGGAGTGGTTTTGTAACGACGGCGTAACGAAGACGTAACGACTTACGTAACGACAACTGCGATAAACGGTTGTTTGGAAAGACCGAGAGGAGAAAAAAGATGAAACGGAACAAATTTTTAGTGATATTGTTTTTGGTGTTCGGGTTGCTGTTTTGTTCGGCGTGCGCGGTGGCAAACGAAAATGCGAATAACAACGCAGGCATATTCGACAGCAACGATTCCGGCTATAAAATTTATTTTGCGGTATACACGAAATACGACGTAGGCGAGGTGGAGAAAAAGGGCGAAACGCAAATAGTGACTGTGGGCAGGCAAACGACGCTCCGCGCTATGGATACGGACGAATACGCCTTTTCACATTGGGAATTCCGCGGAGAAATTATATCCACAGACCGCGAATACGTATTAAAACCGACGAAAAACGATATTCATTTTAGACGGTATTACGCCGTATTTACGCCCAAAGCCGAAAACAAGGCGCTCGTGAACGTGCTGTGCGACAACGGCAAAACGGTGGAAGAACAACATATCATTTGGGATGATTTGAAAGTATCGGGGGGCGGCTATTATACGATTGGGGAAACGGCGACGATGGAGGTGGATAAGGACGATTTGTGGCTGGCGCGGTCGTTTTCGTACGATGACGTGACGGTGGACGGACCTGTTTTACAGCTGACGGTGGAAAAGAATATCAACGTCACGGCAACCATTGAAAAAATGGTGGAAATCACGACGGCACAAAACGACGTACGTACGCTGACGTTACAAAAAGAGGATAGATTTTTGCCTGCCGAGGAAGAATATCAGTTGACGGTGACGCTCCAAGACGATAGTTACGTGCCCGACGTTTGGCTGATTAAAGACGCCGTTACGGGCGAGGTGCTTTCGGAATGGGAGTGGGAGTGGAATATGACGTTGAACGAAGTCGTACTCTATCGCGACGTTGCCTTGCATAAGCGGCTGTTAATTGATTTGGTATGCACGAACGAAAACCTTGTAAATACCCTGCCCGTCAACGTGGTGTCTACGACGGGCGATAAGGTGCATATCGACGTGGAAAAGCCTGAAAAAATGATTAGCGGACGCGCCTTTCCGCTGTGGGTAAAGCCAGATGAAAATACTTATATACAGGATATTTATTTGACAGCGGAGGCAACGGAGGATTTTCCGTTCCCGTCCACGATTGATTTTTGCGGCGTGGAAAAGATTTACAAGGAGGGCGGCGTGGTATGCGTGAGCGATCCTCGCCCTGATTTTGGCGAGGCGTGTGCGGTGGAAATGCGGGCGATTCCAAGGGACAAAGCGGCGATTGTGCAAATTTTTTCGGACGACGATTATATCGCAGAGGAGTGCCGAGAAACGGGCAATCACCCCAGCGGTTATTATTCGCCGTCGATTAGCACGCAGTTTTTGGTGGTGGAGAAGAACAAAGACCGAGTGTTTCAGCTGGAACATTATGAAAACCTGTACGCGATTTACGAGGTAGGGTACCAGTTTGCGGCGATTGAGGACGAAACGGGCGAGAAAGTCGCGGATAATTTACAGTTTTTATTCAACGTGGATAAGGACACGAATTATTACGTGAAATGGGAGAAGAAACCTGTATTCGATTTTTATTTCGACTATACCTTGACGGAGGACGGAACGGGGTACGTAGCGGAGATTTCACAGCTGGCTATCAGCCTTGGTTCGCCTAACGAATATTGGAAAGACGAGCTGTGTCTGCCTGCGAGCTACAACGGCAAGCCCGTCAAAGAAATCGCGCCGTACGGTTTTTCGCAATACCGTTGTTATCCGACCAAGCAGGATTTGGATTATTACACGACGTTTTTCTTTGAGCGTATCGTGTTGCCTGACAGCATAGAAAAAATCGGCGAAAAGGCGTTTGCCGGCTGTATTGAGTTGGAAGTGGCGTTGCCGCAAGAGGACTCGCTTTCCTATATCAGCCCCGACGCGTTTTGGTCGCTGAACGACGCAATCAGCGTGAATTTGTCCGAGCGGCACGTACAAATGCTATTGCAAACGCTGCACGAACGGTATATCGGCAAGAACGAGAATTTTACCTATAAAGTGGAGCCGGACGAACATTTCAACAACGAGAACGATCAGGCGCACTACGAGACGATGATGGAATACGTCTGTATCAAGCAAAGCGCCTTTCACGGGGATATTTCCGCGTTCGAGCTGGGAGTGCTGTATCACGAATTTTTCCACCATTATCAAATCGTAGCAAGGCTGGGCGTGGGAGAGGAAAACCTCGAAACGCTAGCGGTGCAGCCTACGGCGGAAGAGATAGCGGCGTGGAATCAGCCGTACGATACGGAGGATTACGAGGCGTATTGGAATCATCCTATGGAAGTGTCGGCGAGGGAATTTGCCACGCTTTGGTCGGGGTTAGTATTAAAGTACGCACCTGCGCCGTAGTAAGGAAAAATCCGTAAAAAAGGACGAGTATATTTTTTGTTTTGCCATTGACAGTACGGTGTTTTTTCGCTATAATAATGGCGTAAAAATAAAAAGACCGTAGGTGGTGTATGAAAAGAATTTTATCGGCGTATCCCTTATTCGTTAAAGATCCATATTTCTCCTTTTGGGCGCAATCGGAATCGCTTGCCGAGGACGTTGTTTTATGGACGGGCGCGAAAAAAGGCGTTTACGGCGTTTTGAAAATCGACGGCAAACCCTATGCCTTTATGGGCAAAAAAGAGGGCGTAGAGGCGTTGCCGCAAACAAAACTTTCCGTGTCGGCATTTTCGACCGATTACGAATTTGAAAAGGACGGCGTGCGTTTGGCGTTGCGGTTCGTGTCGCCTCTGCCGCCCGACGATATCGAGCTGACGTCTTGCCCCGTGTGCTACGTAGCGTACGAAGTGACGGGGGCTAAGGACGTTGAAATCGTCTTTGCGTTGCACGAAAACGTTTGCTATAACGCAGATAGTGAGGGGGACGTGCGCGGCGGTACTTTGCAGCTGAACGGCTTTGATAGCACCTTTTTCGGGGTGAAAAAACAAGCGCCGTTATCGCGGTGCGACGACGTTGCGGGCGCGGACTGGGGGTATTACTACCTTTCGGGCGAACGGACGTTTTTTACGAGCGAGGAGGGCTATGCGGCGTATCTTACCTCGGGGGATATGGACGCGTTGACAAACGCAGAAAAGAACGCAAACGGCGGTAAAAAATACGTCGTATCGTCGAATAAGTCGAGAAAAGGCGTGGTGCTAGTGGGTTATGACGACGTGGCGGCGGCGCGGTATTACGGCGCGACGTTGCAAGGGTATTATTTGGAAGAACATACCTTGCCGCAAGCGCTCGAATATACCTATTCCCATATCGACGAAATAGAAAACAAGCTGCATACGTTTGAGGGAAAATTATCGAAAGCGATTGAAAAATATGGCGAGGAATACCGCGACGTGTTGTACGCGTCCTTGCGGCAATCGGTCGGCGCGCATAAAATCGTAAAAAACAAAAAAGGCGAACTCCTTTTCTTGTCCAAGGAGTGTAATTCCAACGCCTGTACCGCGACGGTGGACGTGAGCTATCCGTCCGCGCCGCTCTATCTTTTATACAATCCCGAGCTAGTGCGCGGTATGCTCCGCCCGATTTTCGATTTTGCGAGATTGCCCGTTTGGACGTACGATTTTGCGCCGCACGACGCGGGCGTATATCCGCTGTGCTGTGGGCAAAGATACGGCTTGAAAGAGAATTGCGGCGCGTTGGGCGGCAACGCCTTAGACTGCGGCGACGGGCAGACGTGGTTTGACGTCTACGCCCTGCCTGCGAGCGCGGAGCCGTTCAAATACGAGAGCCAAATGCCCGTGGAAGAATGCGCGAACGTGCTGATTATGTTGGCGGCGCTCTATCACGCCGACAACGACCTTTCTCTTACGCAAAAGAACGAGGATTTGCTCGAAAAATGGGTACAGTATCTCGTCAAATACGGCTTAAAGCCTGAAAATCAGCTTTGTTCGGACGATTTTGCAGGGCATTTGAAAAACAACCTCAATCTCGCGATAAAGGCGGCGGTGGGGATAGCGGCGTATGCCGAGCTGTGCGGAGCGTTAGGGAAAACCGCTTTGCAAAATGAATATCGGAAAATAGCCGAAGAATACGCGCAGACGATAGAAAAATTCGGCGCGGGGAAGAGTCATTTGCCCTTGACGTGGGACACGGGCGAGGAAACGTTCAGTCTGAAATACAATTTGGCGTTCGATAAATTACTCGGGTACGGTTTGTTCAGTCAAGCGTTGTTGGAAAAGGAAACGGACTATTATTTAGCGCAGGCGAAAGAATACGGCGTACAGCTGGATACGCGCGCGAATTACACGAAAACGGACTGGACAATATGGGCGGCGTATTTGACGGACGATATTAAAAAACGTAAGCAATTTATCCGCTTGGTGGATAAATTTATGAAGAACACGGCGAACAGAGTGCCGTTTGGCGATTGGTACGACACGGTGACGGCGGAAACGCTTTTGTTCCGTAACCGTACGGTGCAGGGCGGTTGTTTTATCCTGCTGTTTTAAGGCGCGATAAAAAGCGAACGATAGGAGAAGATAAAGCGCGCAAGCCCTGATAAATTTGTGTTTTTCATTTAAAATATTTCCAAAATAAGGAGGAAAGGAAATGAAAAAGAGTATTTCTTTATTGTTGGGTTTTGCGTTGCTTTTGGGCGCGTTTTGCGGCTGTGGCGGCTCGGATACGAGCGGCTCGAACACGAGCGGTACGGGCAAAAACGAGATTTCGGAAACGGGAACGGAGAGCGCTACGGGCGGTATTGGTGGCCTCGTCGGGGACGTGTCGAATTTTTCTGTGACGGCGGCGTACGATTACGGTATGCACGTAGAGGACACGGCGTATATGTTGTATAATGGAATCGAGCGGTTTTTCGATATTCCTGAGGAGCTGGATACCGTCGTGGCAGGGGATACGTTTCATATCGTCCATACGGGCGAAATTCATATTCAAGAGAGCTATCCTGCGAGCGCAACGCTGAGCGGTGAGATAGTGCAGGTGGAAGTGCGAAAGGCTCAGGTTTTGCGGCTTACCTATTACGCGCCCTATGACGGAGCGGAAGAATATTTCGAGGTGTGGCACGACAACGGCGTGCGTGAGAAAATTACGGTGAAAAGCCGTCCCGATTATTATATTCGTGACCTTAACGACGGCTTGTTTAGTCCGCTGTCGGACGTGAACTATTCTACGACGCTGTACGGCACGTATAACGGCGTAAACGGCTGTGATAGCGACGGCTATACGCTACTGGGGCTGTATCGTTGGCACCCACGTTTTAAGGGACGCGAAGTACATCCGCAAACCAAAGCGGCGATTGAGGAATTGAACGAAAAATCCGATTTTACGTTCGATTTGTTAGCGAAAAAAGAGGCGTGCGATTTTACGGACTATGAATATACGCCGGGGTTTGGCTGTGAGAGCTACGAAAAAGACGGGGTGAGCTACGGTTTTTCGACCTATCCCGATTACGCGAGCGGTGCGTATTGCATTACGAGTATTTTTTCGCAGGGCGGCAATACGGTGTTTGGCGTAAAAGGCGACGAGGCGGCGGAAAATGTAGCGGAAGCGCTGTTGTCGTATGGCTATACGTTGACGGCGAGGGAAGAAACGCACGTGAGCGGTAGTAAATACGGCGTTGCGATTACGTTTACGAAAACGGACGGTGTTTGGAGCGTGCAGATAGGGTTGCGTAGCACCAACGACACGGGGATTATGTATTAAGAAATAAAATTCAGATTGAGAAAAACGGGGCGGCGTGCGATTGCGACCGCCTCGTTTTTTTGCGGAAAAATAGAAAAAACGCGAAAACCCGTTTACAAAAACGCTTTTGCGTGTTATAATAGATAAACCGAGAGCAGAAAAGGAGAAAGGTGCAGTATGTATAATCAGGAAATGTACGGCTTGGGCAGCAAGCGTTCGACAATACGAGAGATTTTTGAATACGCGAAAAAACGCGCGGCGGAGATTGGCGCGGACAAGGTGTTCGATTTTTCCATTGGTAATCCCTCCGTTCCCGCGCCGAAGGAAGTGAACGAGGCTATTGTGCGGATTGTCAACGAAACGCCCTCGGTGGCGTTGCACGGCTACACCTCCGCGCAGGGGGATAAGGCGGTGCGCGACGCTATCGCGGCTAAGTACACCCAGCGTTTCGGCGTACAGCTTAGCGGCGACGATTTGTATATGACCTGCGGCGCGGCGGCGTCCTTGACGATTACGTTCAAAGCGCTCGCTTGCGAGGGGGACGAATTTATTACGTTTGCACCGTTCTTCCCTGAATACGGCGTGTTTATCAAGAGTTCGGGTGCAAAGCTCGTCGTTTTGCCCTCCGATCCCAACACGATGCTGCCCGATTTTGAAGCGCTGAAAAAGGCACTCAATCCGCGTGTGAAAGGGGTGCTTATCAATTCTCCGAACAATCCCTCGGGCGTTGTGTACGGCGTGGGAACAATGAAAAAATTAGCGGCTTTGTTACAAGAGAAATCGGCGGAGTACGGCGCGCCTATCTATCTTTTGTCCGACGAGCCGTATAGAGAACTCATCTACGACAAGGAAACGATTGTGCCTTGCCCGATGGCGTATTACGAGAATAGTATCGTTTGCTATTCCTATTCCAAATCCCTCTCGCTCCCTGGCGAGCGTGTGGGCTATATCGCTATCAATCCAAAAGCGGTGGACGCAAAGGCGTTATACGCGGCGGTGTGCGGCGCGGGGCGTGCGCTTGGGTTCGTATGCGCGCCGGCTCTGTTCCAGCGCGTGGCGGCGGAGTGTGACGGTTTGACAGCCGACCTCAACGTTTACAAGCGCAACCGCGATTTGTTATATAACGGTTTGACGGAGAGCGGCTACACCTGTATTTATCCCGACGGCGCATTTTATTTGTTTGTAAAGGCGTTGGAAGAGGACGCGGCGGCGTTTTGCGAACGGGCGAAAAAATACGAGCTGTTGCTCGTAAACGGCTCGGATTTCGGTGCGCCCGGTTGGGTACGCGTGGCGTACTGCGTGCAGACGGAGCAGATTGAACGGGCTTTGCCGTTGTTTAAAGCGCTCGCAAAAGAGTATGCAAAATAATCGCCAAATACTCGTGGAATACTCGTAACGGAAAGGGGCGAGGGCGTTGTGTTTAGCGCGCACGCGTACGCGCGTATACCTTTATATAAAAAGGGGTACAATGTGAAAATGAGGAGAAACTTTTTAGAAAAATCGTAATTTGGATTGACGGAAAGGTTTTTTCGTGGTAAACTGTGAATAGAATAAAAGATGAAAAAGGAGGATAGGCGATGAAAGCGTTAAAAAGATTTTGGATTTTGCTCGTATCGGCGGTGTTGGCTGTGGCGTGTTTGGCTGGCTGTAACGTACGCTATGAGGGCGTATACAAGCTGTATTCGATTACGCAGGAAGTGGACGGCGAAGAAATCGTCTACAATTTAGACGACGTTATTCCGCAGGCGAGCGGCGAAGGGCTGACGCTGACGAAGGATTGTTTGACGTTCGATTTGAAAGCGCCCAAGGATAAAAAGGGTGTATTTACGGTGTCGGGCGTTATTTATTACGGCGGAAAAACCGCTTCGGGTGTATGGGAAAAGAGCCGCAATAAAAAATTGAAGCTCACCATAGAGACGGAGGACGGCAAGAACGAAACGGAAGAATGGTGGCTGGTGAAGTGCGACGGCAAGACCATGACGTACGAGTGGGAAGGCTCGACGTTGACGTTGAAAAAGGAATAAGGTCGGGACAATTCGTCGAGTAGTGTAACGTGATTGTGTGGATTTGTATAGACGATAACGGAAAAGTTTTTCATTGTTGCATTATACGCGGACGGCACGGGATTTGCTATGGGGCATCAGGCGGTTGGCGTTAAAGACGGGCACAGCATCGTTTGGAGTGAAAAAGAAAACGGCTGGATGATGGAAATTGCGAACGTTTCCGGTGAAATTTCTTTGTCGATTGACAAAGGGGAAATGGTGTTGGCAACGGCAACTTTTAAGATTACGTTGAAAAAATAACGCGAATAAAAAAATATTGAAAAAATAAAAAAACTTTTAAAAATCTTTCAAAAAAGATTGACAACCCCTCGAAAGTGTGGTAAACTAATTTCACGCACCCGACGAGGGGTGTAATTTTTTGTATGGAGTTTTTGATTTATGGCAACCAAAACGGCAAGAGCCAAAATTACGTTTGAATGTACTGAATGTAAGCGCAGAAACTACGACAGTATTAAGAATAAGAAGAACGATCCCGACAGATTGGTTCTCAGCAAATACTGCCCGTTCTGCAAAAAGCACACCGAACACAAAGAGTCTAAATAATTGAAAATACGGCGCGTAAATTCCTTATGGACGAGCTTTCGTCCGTGGGGAAATATTAGCGCGCTTATGAGGTAACAAATGGCAAACGCAACAACATCGAAGAATAAGAAACCGAACTGGTTCCGTCGCGTCGGCGCAAAGTGTAAGGAAACTTTCTCCGAATTGAAGAGAGTTACCTGGCCTACTTTCCCCACCGTATTGAAGACGACGGGGGTGGTTTTGGTAATCGTCGCGGCTTTCCTTGCCGTGGTAGCGGGCGTGGATTCCCTGCTCGGTTGGCTTTTGGGATTGCTCTCGAAATAAGCTAAGGAGAGAGTGTATATGGCGATGAACGAAGAGCCCAAGTGGTACATCCTGCATACCTATTCCGGGTATGAGGCGATGGTAAAAGACAGCTTGGAAAAGTTGATTGAAAACAACAATCTGGGCGATTATATCGTCGATCTGAAGATCCCCATGGAGCAGGTCATCGAGGAAAAGAACGGCAAACGCAAAGTGGTAGAAAGAAAATTGCTGCCTTGCTACGTCTTTATTAAGATGATTTACACCAACCAGATTTGGTATTACGTCACCAGCACGCGTGGCGTAACGGGTTTCTGCGGGCCTCAAGGCAGACCTATCCCCATGAAAGAAGAGGAAATTCGTAAGATGCGTCTGGAAGAATTTGTGTCCAACGAAATCTTCGCTATCGGTGATACGGTGTCTATCGAGGACGGGCCTTTGAAGGGCTTCCTTGGTACGATTAAAGAGCTGAACGAGACGGCGCAGAAGGCAAAGATTTCCACCAGTATGTTCGGCAGAACGACCGACGTGGAAGTGGAATATATCCAGATTAAGAAAGTGGACGCGCCTTTGCCTGAGGCTTCGGAACAGGACGAAGAATAATCGTTCTTTAATAGGTTATTTATCTTTACGGCGTTTCGTGCGCCGTAAAATGCCGATTTGTCTAAAACGACCTTGGTGGCAACAGCTCGACAAGGCGAAAGGCAATCGAAAAATTTTGCTAATTATGTGGGAGAGACGTCAAATATTTTTCAGGGCGTCTTGTCAAAACCACAAAGGAGAAAATATTTATGGCTAAGAAGATTACAGCAGTCGTAAAATTGCAACTTCCCGCTGGTAAAGCGACTCCGGCTCCTCCCGTAGGTTCCACCCTTGGTCCCTTCGGTATCAACTTGCCCGGCTTTACGAAGGAATTTAACGCAAAAACGGCAGACAAACCCGGTCTCATTATTCCCGTGGTTGTAACGATTTATCAAGATCGTTCCTTCACGTTTATTTTGAAGACGCCCCCCGCTCCCGTTCTTATCAAGAAAGCTCTTGGTTTGGAAACGGCTAGCGCAAAACCCAACTCCGTAAAGGTTGGTAAGCTGACGAAAGCACAGGTGGAAGAAATCGCTAAGACGAAGATGCCCGACCTTAACTGCACCAGCTTGGAAAGCGCAATGAGCATGATCGCAGGTACCGCTCGCAGCATGGGCGTTACCGTTGAAGAGTAATGCAAGGAGGCGTTAAAGATGAAACACGGTAAGAAATATCAGGATAGCGTAAAAGCATTCGATTTGACGAAGCAGTACGAAGCAGCAGAAGCTGTATCCGTGCTCCTTGAAACGGCTAAGGCTAAATTTGACGAAACGATTGAAATGCACGTTCGTCTCGGCGTTGACCCCCGTCAGGCAGACCAGCAGGTACGTGGCGTACTCGTTCTTCCTAACGGTACGGGTAAAACCAAGAGAGTATTGGTTATCGCAAAGGGTGCGAAAGCAGACGCAGCGCAGGCTGCAGGCGCAGACTACGTTGGCGCAGAAGAACTCATCGCGAAGATTCAGAACGACAACTGGTTTGAATTCGACGTTATGATCACGACGCCCGACATGATGGGTATGGTTGGTCGTATCGGTCGTGTGCTCGGTCCTAAGGGCTTGATGCCTAACCCTAAGTCGGGTACGGTTACGATGGACGTTGAAAAGGCTATCGCAGAAGTTAAGGCTGGTAAAGTTGAATACCGTCTTGACAAAACGGCTATTATTCACTGCCCTATCGGTAAGAAGAGCTTTGGTCAGGAAAAACTCGTGGAAAACTTTACGGCGCTTATGGACGCTATCATCAAGGCGAAGCCCGCATCTGCAAAAGGTACGTATATCAAGAGCGTAACGATTGCATCGACGATGGGCCCTGGTGTAAAAGTTTTGCCTAAAATCTAACTTTTAAAGCTCTCGGAGATAAATTCGAGAAAAATATCGTAAAAATTTTCGTCAAAGGCAGTGAAAATTGCTTGACTGCCTTTGGCGGAGATGTTATAATAACATAGTAAAAATCAACAGCCGTAGAAAACGAGCACCGAAAGGTTTGATGGGATACCACTCGTCGAGGTATGAGAACAGAAGCTTTTAAAGAGTTATCAGGTCCTTATGCCGTGCGGCGTAAGGTATTTTTTTATGTCAGGCGGTAACGCTTAAAGGAGGTAATTTATGTCGGCTAACGTAGAAGCTAAAAAACAAATCGTAGAAGAAATCAAGGCGAAAATCACTTCCAGTAAATCCATCGTGCTTGCTGATTACAACAAATTGACGGTGTTGGAAGCGACGGCTTTGAGAAGAAAATTCAAAGAAGCAAATTGCGAATATAAAGTATACAAGAACACGCTCGTAAGAAAGGCGTTCAACGAACTCGGTATCACCGATTTTGATAACGATCTTAACGGTACGACGGCGACGGTATTCTGCGCAGACGAAACGAGCGGCGCAGCGGTATTTGCAAAGGAAACGAAGGCAAACCCTGCACTCGTAGAAAAAATCGTGCCCAAGTGCGCGTACGTAGAAAACAAGTATCTTGACAAAGACGGCGTTAAGGCTCTTTCGGCTATTCCTTCCAAGGAAACCCTCATTGCGAAGATGCTCGGCTGCTTCCAGTCTTCTCTGTCCAAGTTCGTTGGTGTTTTGGACCAGATCGCAAAGGCAAAGGAAAGCAACTAATTACTAATTATTTCATTTTATTAAAAAAATCATTATTAAAAATCGGAGGATTAAAAAATCATGGATGTACAGAAACTCATTGAAGAAGTAAAAGCTATGACCGTTCTTGAATTGAACGAACTCGTAAAAGCATTGGAAGAAGAATTCGG
>JAFWBT010000010.1 GCA_017507005.1 Clostridia bacterium
AAAACCAGAAAGAAGTGACGAACGGCTCCGACTTTGCAATGAAGTTGAGCTTTGACCCCTCGAAGCTGACGGCTGAACAGTTGGCGGCGGCAGACGTAGCGTGGGAAGGCTGGAGCGCAGACCTTTCTTCGTGGGTAGGCTATGCGATTCCCGTAGGCGGTATCGACCTTACCAACTATGAAATCGTATTTGACGCGAAGTTTGATAACATGAGCACGACGATAACCATTTACGCAGCGCAAGATTACGAAGGTGATTTGGACGCAGTGTACGCAGTGGGCGCAGAGAGCTATTTCAAGGCGGAAGACGCGGAAGACCTTGGCAACGGCTGGTATCGTTTCACGGTAACGGTTGATTGCGAAAACGGCGTTGGCGAAGCGGCAGACTATATCGTATTCAGCCTTGACAACACGGCGAGCGGTTTGACGAAGAACGCGGCTTCCACGATGTACGTTGATAATTTGTCGATGACGGAAATTACGTATTACACCGTAACGGTTGACGGCGTAGAAGAAGTGGTGAGAGAAGGCAGCAGCCTTGTTCTCGAAACGCCTACGAAAGACGGTTACGAATTCCTTGGCTGGGTAGATGCAGAGGGCAACGAAGTTACCTCTCCCTTCACGCCGACGGCAGACGTTGCAATCACGTCGCAGTGGGAAAAACTTCCCATCGCAGTAGCGGTAAACAGCAGTGTAGCTGTCGACCTTACGGCTTTGCCTGAAGAGGAAGAATATGAAGAATATTCCTTCACGGCAGGCGCAGGTACTTATGACGTTAAGATGACGGGCGGCTTGAGAGCGTTCAAGCTCGTTGACGGCGAAATGACGGAAGAAATCACGCAGTTCGTATTCACGGAAGAAACGCAGGTTATTTTCGCGGTTACGTTCAGCGCAACTCTTGATGCTGTTGGTTCGATTTCGATTATTCAGGACGTTTTGGCAGGCTTGGAAGTTAGTTCGATTTCCAACAACATCTTCGCAAACGGTGGTTGGGACTGGTCGGCAACGAGCGCAGACGCAGATAAGCGTGCGTTCGTAGAAGGTTTGGCTGGTACGCCTATTTCCGAAGGTATTCCCGAAGGCTATAACAAGCTGTACTCCTTTGAATGGTATCAAAACAGTACCAGCACTTGGAAAGCAGGCAGCAATCCTTTGTATCGCGCTGTTTTCGGCGAAGCTGACATTTCGAGCTTTAAAGTAGTACGCCTTTCCTTCAAGCTGGAAACGAACGGCGACGCAGTAATCGAGCTTGGCGACAGATCGACGGGCTATGTAAACGAATGGATGACAGTTCAGCTTGTGCACACGGCTGCTAACGAATGGTCGATGATGGTCTTTAATGAAGCAGGCGCGATTGTTTACAGTCAGGCTTCGATTGAAAGAGTCACTAACGCAGCAGCGGATAGAGACTCTATAAGAAGCTTGGTATTCGGTGCGGGTTGGATTGAAAATGGCACTAAACGTTCGCAGTGTATCACGTTTAATCCTTGTTCCAGCACGGAAATGACGGCTACCTTATATTCGACGGACGTTGTTGGTTATGGCGAACCTATCATTTACGATCCTGAAATTTCCGAAGAAGCAGTACAGATTGCTGAATCGGTGCTTTCTAAAACAAACTCCCAGTGGATGCAAGTTAAGGTGAACACCAATCTTGACGGTATGTTAGCACCTACGGGCTTTAGCTCTGTAACTCGTTTCGATTCCAAGTCGGAAGAAGCTACCATTTGGAATTCCAGCGTCTTGGGGGCGCAGAATTTTAACAATATCGATCTTTCGAATTATAGCGAAGTTTGGTTTGCTGTTAAACTTGCAAATGCTAATTGGACGTTCGTAGGAAACAGCGCAAGCGTTTCGACGTCTTGGGTATATTTCCATCTTACGCAGACGGCGGCGCTCACCTGGACGATAGAACTTGTGGCGGACGGCGAAGTGGTGCTTACGATTGAAAATCAAAACGGTACGGCTATAGACACCAATAGACCTATAAACAGTATCGGAAGAATGTTCTATGATGACGGCTATAGTAGTGCAGACGGCAACGCAATCTTGATTTATCACAGCGGCAGTGGCGTTGCAAGCATTTACACGACGGAAGTTTTCGGCGTTGAAAAACCCGCAGAACCTTTCAATCCTGCTATCCCTGAAGAAGCAGTAAAGGTTCGTGATTCCATTTGGCGTGCTAGCGGCTATGCGCTCAGCGGCTCGACGGACGAACCCGCACCTTTGGGTTTCACGGTAGTAAAAGAATACGATTGGCTGAATAATACCACGATTGTAAACGGTATTCCTTGGGGTTCGGGTATGAACGATATGCCTATGACCTGTTTTGATGAAGCGGTAGTAGACGGTTACAACGCGTTCTACTTTGCAATGAAGATTGAAGATGGTGGTAATAAAGGCTTCTACGTTCGTAGCGGCACGGTATACACGGGTGGTGATTGGCTGTACTACTACTTCACGAGAGCAGAAGACAGCACTTGGTCGTTGACGCTTAAATCTGCCGACGGCAAATACGTAGCAGAAAACGTACAAACAGGCCTCGTTGGCAGCACGTTGCAGAAACTTTTAGAATACAATGCAAGCAACGGCGCAAAGGGTAGCGGCTGCTATCCCACCAAGACGGCTGATTGCACGTCGGCTATCGTCTATATGACGGACCTTCGCGCTATTTTGAAGCCTTACGATCCCGAAATTCCCGAAACGGCTACGACGGTGATGGAACATATTTATTATTCGCACTATTTCGGCGAAGGTTGCGGCGCTGTTACCAGCGGCGCACAGACCGCTCCCGATGCAGTTTGGTCGGAAGAAGCGGCTCCCGTAGGTTTCTCGAAAGTTATCGAATATAGCTGGACGAGCGCAGCGAAGGATTTCGGCGTTGGTCGTTTAAATACGGCTGACCTTTCTGGGTACAGCGATATCTATTTTGCAATGAAGGTTGTAGGCGAAGGTACGGGGATCTACGTGCAGGGTAAAGCCGCGTATACTGGCGGCGATTGGCTGTACGTACATCTTTCGCAGGCAGCGGACGGCACTTGGACGAAATCGTTAGTTTCGGCTGACGGTTTGTACACTGAAGAAGCAGCGCAAACAGGTCTTACGGAAAATACGTTGCCTAAGTTGATGAACTGGGTTTCGGGTACCAACACGGGTACGTATCCTACGAAACCTAGTGGCGCAGAAAATACCGCTATGGTTTACTTCACCGAAGTGTTTGGTATTGCAAAAGCATAAGGCAAACGTTTTTCGCTGATATAGCGAAAGAATAACAAGTAAAAGACGTGTCCAGCCCACGCCGAAAAGGGGTGGGCTGGATATGCTTTTATGTTAAAAATACTTTTTATGAAAAAAAGCAATGTTTTTTGTATAAATTGCCATTTATTTTTAGAACTAAATATATTATAATGATATTAGTAACGTTATAATATGGGAGAGGTTTTTTTATGAAAGAAATCGGCTTGAATTTATATTCGATTAGAAACTTGATTGCGACGGAAGAAGACTATTTGGCGACGACGAAAAAGCTGAAAGAGATGGGGTATTCCTATTTTCAGTATTCGGGCGCACCGTTCGATCCTCAGCGTATTAAACGTGTTTGCGAGGAAACGGGCACGTCTATCCGCTTGACGCATATGGACAAAGACAGATTGATCAATGAAACGGAAAAGGTCATTGAAGAAAACCTGTACTTTGGCAATAAAAATATCGGCCTTGGCGCTATGTCGTGGGATACCCTCACCGACGAGAGCAAATGCAAGGAATATATTGAAAAATATAACAAGGTCGGTGAAATTATGCAAAAGAACGGGTGCAAGTTCTTTTGGCATCATCATAACTTTGAATTTATTCAGTTTGCTAATGGGCAACCTGTATTCGATTATATCATTGAAAACGCGCCGCACATCAACTACACGCTGGACACCTATTGGTTGCAACTGTCGGGCGTAAACGTTTTGGAATATTTGGAAAAATTGAAGGGACGTATCGGCTGCGTGCATTTGAAAGACTATAAGACGAAATTCTTTATCGACGAAAAGGAAATTCCTCGTTTCGTGCCCGAGATTGAATCAGTGGGCTACGGCGTTATGAATTTCCAGTCGATTATAGATAAAATGCGCGAAGTGGGCGTAGAAAACTATTTCGTAGAACAAGACAACGCTGCAGACTTGCCCGATACGTTGGCGCAGGTGGAAAGAAGTGTGAAATACCTTCAAAAGGAGATTAAATAAATGAAGAAAGTTCGTTTTGGTATTATTGGTTTGGGTAACCAAGGTAGCTCGTACGTGTTTAATATTTTCGACGCTGGTATGGTGGAGAACGGTGAATTGACGGCGGTATGCGATATCAATCCCGTAAAAATAGACAACATTAAAAACAACACGAAAAACGAAAATCTTGCGTATTTTGCCGATTATAAGGAAATGTTAGATTCGGGCTTGTGTGATGCGATTCTCGTTGAAACGCCGCACTATCAGCACCCTGAAATCGTTATGGAATGCTTACAGCGCAATATCCACGTTATCTGTGAAAAGCCCGCAGGCGTTTACACCAAGCAGGTACGGGAAATGAACGAGGCGGCAAAAAAGAGCAACGCGCATTTTGCTATGATGTTCAATCAGCGTACGAACTGTGTGTATAGAAAGATGAGAGAGATTATCGCAGAGGGCGGTATTGGTGATTTGCAGCGTGTTACGTGGATTATCACCGATTGGTTCCGTACGCAGCACTATTACGATACGGGCAGCTGGCGCGCAACGTGGGAAGGCGAAGGCGGTGGCGTTTTGATCAATCAATGCCCTCACCAAATCGACCTTGTTAGTTGGGTTGTAGGCGAACAGCCCGTTGCCGTAAACGCGTTCTGTAAATACGGCAAATGGCACGATATCGAGGTGGAGGACGAAGTAACGGCATATTTCGATTATGCCAACGGCGCAACGGGCGTATTCGTCACCACGACGGGCGAAACTCCGGGTACCAACCGTTTTGAAGTGTCTGGCACGAAAGGTAAACTTGTTTGCGAGAACAACAAACTTACTTGGTTTAAGAACGAAACGGATAGCCAAGAATTTTTGAAAACGGCAAAGACGGCTTGGGAAAGACCGAAGTGGGAAACTATCGAGGTGGAAACGGACGGCAAGAACGAACAGCACGCAGGCATCATCAAGAATTTTGCCAACGCATTGTTGGGCTTGGAAGATTTCTTCGTAGACGGCCTCGAAGGTATCAACGGCGTAGAGCTGATGAACGCTATCGAGTTGTCGGGTTGGAAAGAGGGCGCGAAGGTGTCCTTGCCCGTAAACGAAGAGGAATATTTGGAAGAGCTGAACAAGCGCCGCGCAACTTCTCGTTTGAAGGAATGTGACGACAATTTCGTTTTAAATACGCTCGGCTCGTACGAATCGAAATTAAAGTAAAAATATAAAATGAGGCAGGCAGGTATGCGTTGAACGCATATCTGCCTAATTTTTTACGGTTTTTTCGGCGCGATTTTTTCGTGTATGTCAACTAACTTTCGAGCAATAAATTTTATGGATTTTATTATACTATTTTGTCGGAAGATATTGACATTTGTGGTATATTGTGATAAAATAGTGAAAATGAGTAATCAGAGGTTACCCAAAAAAATAAGGAGATGCTTTTATGGCAAAGAATTTGATTTACGACATTCACGACAAACCCAAATTCGGCAATATGTTGCTGTTCGCATTGCAACAGTTGCTGGCTATCCTTGCGGCGACGATTGCAGTGCCCACCATTATCGGTGTGCCCACCCAAATCCCCGCTGCAATCTTCGGCGCAGGCGTTGGTACGCTGGTATACCAGTTGTTCACCCGCTTTAAGAGCCCCGTGTTCTTAGGCAGCTCGTTTGCCTTCTTAGGCTCGCTGGGCGTAGCGCTGGCATACGGCTATTGCGGTATCTTGCTTGGCTCTATCGTAGCTGGCTTGGTATACGTAGTATTGGCAATCATTATCCATTTCGTTGGTACGGGTTGGGTTGCAAAATTGATGCCTCCCGTTATCATCGGGCCTACGGTAACCCTTATCGGTCTTTCGTTGGCAGGCGCTGCTATGGGCGATATCGTTAAGGCAAACAGCTCCGTTGCATACGGCTCGTACAACCTTATCGGTTTGCTTTGCGGCTTGCTTACGTTCGCTACCGTCGTTATTTGTTCGACGCAGAAACGCTACACTATGCCTCGTCTTGTACCGTTTATTCTCGGTATCGTAGTAGGCTATATAGCGGCGGCTATCTTCACATTTATCGGTGCTGTTGCTGATATCGACTATTTGAGAATCCTTAATTGGAAACCCATCGTTGACAATTTCGTGAACGCAGACGGTTCGTTTAGAGGTATCGAAGCGATTTTCAGCTTGCCTAACTTCTCGTTGGTAGCAGGTATTAAAGAACTCGTAAGCGGCAAAATTTCGGCGGAAGTTCTTGCGGCTAACCCTGGCGCGCAGGTATTGAACGGCGGCGGCATTGCAGAAGTTGTCATCGCGTTCTTGCCCGTTGCATTGGTTGTATTTGCGGAACATATTGCAGACCATAAAAACCTCTCCTACATTATTGGTAAAGACCTTATCGAAGAACCCGGCTTGAAGAGAACGTTGCTCGGTGACGGTGTTGGTTCGATTGCAGGTACGATGTTCGGTATTTGTCCTAACACGACGTACGGCGAATCGGTTGGTTGCGTAGCTATCACGAGAAACGCATCCGTTGTTACGATTACGACGACGGCGATTATGTGCTTGATTCTTTCCTTCATCAGCCCCATTATGGTATTGTTGCAGTCGATTCCTTCCTGCGTAATGGGCGGCGTTTGCTTGACGTTGTACGGCTTTATCGCAGTATCCGGCTTGAAGATGTTTAAAGACCTCGATTTGGGCGATAATAAGAACCTGTTCGTAGTTTCTGCTATTTTGATTTCCGGTATCGGCGGCTTGACGCTCCAAATCCCTTACGCTTTGGTAGACGGCGGCGGCGTTGCGAAAGCGATTACGGTAACGTCCATTGCAACCGCTTTGATTTTTGGTATCGTAACAAACGCGATTTTGACGAAGATTGAAAAGAGCAAATTCGGCAAGGAAAACGCATCGGAGCAGAACACGGAAGAAAAGGGGGAATAAGCGGTGAAACAGTATGACAACGTGGTGATTTTCAATCACCCTTTGATTCAGCATAAAATCGCTATTTTACGTAACGAAAAGACGAGCATGAAAGAATTTCGCGAGCTCGTAGAAGAAATCACGACGTTGATGACGTACGAATGCCTGAAAGAGGACGTACCCACGACGGAAGTGCAGGTGACGACGCCGTTGGAAACGTGCACGCAAAAAGTGGTTTGCGACAACGCAATCGCTATCGTGCCTATCCTTCGCGCAGGGCTTGGTATGGTGAACGGTATTCACGTATTGTTCCCCTCTGCAAGAGTAGGGCATATCGGTATGTACCGCGACGAAGAAACGTTACAGCCGCAGTCTTATTATTGCAAACTCCCCGACGGTATCGAGGACAAGCTGGTACTGGTCGTCGATCCTATGTTGGCGACGGGCGGTAGCGCGTGCGATGCGTTGCAGCTGTTGAAAGAGCGTGGCTGTAAAAACCTGAAATTTATGGCGATTATCGGCGCGCCCGAAGGGATTTCCCGTGTAGCGGAAGCGCATCCCGACGTCAAGATTTATGTTTCCACGCAGGATAGATGTTTGAACGAAAACGGCTATATCCTGCCCGGGCTTGGCGACGCAGGCGACCGTCTGTTCGGTACGAAATAACAAACTATAACAAAAAAACCTCGTTGAGAATTTCTCTCGGCGAGGTTTTTTATAAATTCAAACGAAAAATTTGTGGTAAAGTATTGAAATATCCGCGCTTGCGTGCTATAATGGGGATATTATTTTAAGAGGTTGAAAACAAGGAGATACAGTATGTTGCAGGAATATTTTTTCGGTGACGCAAAATGGGTAGGCGCGGCGAATAGAACGGAAAAGACGTTTTCTATTTTACGCGGGAAATTTTGCGTAGATACGCCCAAAAAGGTATCGTTGTCTATTTTGGGCTTGGGTTTTTTTAAATGCTATATCAACGGCGTTTGTATCAATCCCGACACGTTTTTGCCGCTTTCGTCCGATTACGAAGGTACTTGCGATCCCAAAAATCAAGTTCTGACAGCGCATAGGGTTTACGTGCCCAATTTTGATATTACGCCGTACGTAAAACAGGGCGAGAACGTGATCGCTATTTGTTATGGCGGCGGTTGGTACACCTCTGTCCATCGTGTGTTTGGCTTACCCAAAGTCATCTATCGTATCGCCGTGGAGGAGAAGGATACGAAGTATTATATTTCCGACGAAACTTGCCGTATCGGGAAGAGTTTTGTGGAAAGCTACAATTTTATCTATGATGAAAACCATAATTACGACGAGTGGCAAGATTGTCTTGGCGCTGATTTTGACGATAGCGCTTGGGAAAATGCCACCATTGTCGAGCCGCTTAACAGCGAATATTGCGCCACCGATTGTCCTTGGGATACGTTGATAGAGGAGTTGCCTCTTACCCGTATCGGCGAGGGGAAACGCGGCGTAGTGTACGATTGCGGAAAAAACACCGTCGGGTATCCCGTCTTGGAAATCCATGCAAAACGTGGCGAGCTTGTGGAAGTATTTTTCTCTGAGGAGCTTACGCCAAACGGCGAATTAGACGAAAAACAAGCGCAATGGCAACGTTTTTCTATCGTTTCCGACGGTACGGTAAGATTGGTGCAGCCGGAATTCACTTGGTTTGGTTTCCGTTGTATCGAGGTGGTAGGGAACGCGATTCCTAAAACAATAAAAGTCGTGCATGCGAACGTGCCTGTTTCGTCCACCTTTGCGTGTGATAACGAAACGCTGAATTGGATATACGAAACGTTCGTGCATACTATGCTTTGTAATATGCATACGGGGCATCCGTCCGATTGTCCGCACTTGGAAAGACGCGGCTATACGGGGGACGGACAGTTGACTTGTCACGCGGTGTTGTCTACGTTAGATGCCAAGGCGTTCTATGAAAAATGGCTACAAGATATCGCTGACGGGCAGGATACGCTTAGCGGTCATATCCAGTACACCGCGCCCTATATCCGTAGCGGCGGCGGTCCGGGTGGCTGGGGTTGCGCGATTGTGGAAGTACCTTATCAACTGTATAAGCATTTTGGGGATAAAAATATCCTTGTGAAATATTATAATAATATGCGCCGATATATCGATTATCTAGAAGCACACTCCGAGTTTGGCTTGGTAACGAGCGAGGAAAAAGGGGAGTGGTGTTTGGGGGATTGGTGCGGCCCGAATATTTTATATCCCGATAGAGATATTACCTTTCACGATCAGCAAGTGCTGTTGCCTGCGCCTATGGTGAACACCTATTATATGGTGAAATCGCTTCGCCAAATGAGCGAAATTGCTCGTATTATCGGCAAGGACGAGGACGTTCCCGAGTACGAGGCAAAAGCGGATTTACGCGCGAGGGCTATTCAAGCAGCGTATTTCAACACCTTTGATGGCAATTTTATTATGAACGTGCAGGGCGCAAATGCGTATGCCGTAGATTTGGGGTTAGGCGACGAAAAAACCTATCCGAATTTGCGCGCGTATTACCAAAAACTCGGGTATTACGACACGGGGATTTTTGCCACCGATATTTTGACGCGCGTGCTGTTCGAGCGCGGCGATGCCGAGCTTGCGGTGCAACTGTTGACGCAGAACGGCGAGCAGGGTTTTGAGCATTGGCGCAGAAACGGCGCGACGACCTTCCACGAATATTGGGACAGCAATCGTAGCCGTTCGCACAATCATCCTATGTTCGGCTCGCCCGTGGCGTACTTTTTCCAACATCTTTTAGGAATAGGGCAAAAACCCGAATCGGCAGGCTATCGCTCGCTCGTAATCGAGCCGAAAGCGGTATCAAAGTTTGAATTTATGCGCGGCAGTATGCAGACGGCAAACGGCGTTGTTTCGGTCGGATATCAGAAAAAGGACGGCAAAGTTTGCTTTGAAATCGTAATTCCGTCGGGTGTAGAGGCGATTCTTTGTTATGAAGGGCAGGATTATATTTTACACGAGGGCGCGAACACGTTAGCGTTGTAATGCGCGAATAAACAGCTATTTATCAATAAAAAAGCCTTGATTTTAAAGGGATCAAGGCTTTTTTCTATATGTTTTTTATTTTCGTTGCGCGAGATAGCGTGAAAATTCTAATACGTGCTGTTTCTCGTTGGCGTTTAACTTTTGATAAATTGCCAACAGCTCGCGCTCGTCTTTGTTCGTCGTGTTATTTTGCGGTATCGTGCCGAAATCGTCCGAATAGCCGATTAGATAATCGACGCTGCAATGAAAAAATTTTGCAATTTCACACAGCGTTTCAATGGACGGCTGATTGACGTTGTTTTCATAATTCGCAAACACCTGTCGGCTGATGCAAAGAATATTTGCCATTTCGTTTTGTGTTTTTCCCGCTTCTTCGCGCAATTCCCTTATCCGTAACATATTCAGTGATTCCTCCCTTTTTGTTAGTATAGCAAGAAATTCTTGCAAAATGCTTGACAAGCAATAAAAAATTGCATATAATAAAATAAAAGGAAAGAAAAACTTGCATTACAAAGGAAGAGGATGATAGAATTAGAGATAGGCGGCGAGCGAATACAAATGGATTTGTCGCAAAAAGCCCTACAAAAGTTTCCCTCGTCGGGAAAAATCATATATTCTTCTATCGAGCGGATAGGGGCGAGGCGGTATAAAACGTGTATGGTGACGAAGTTTGGCGCGTGGGTAGACGAATACGACTCAGTAGAGCGCGCGGCGGCTTTTTTGCAGGAGTGGTATATTCGGCACGGCGCATAACGCTATAAAAGTAAAAGTGAAAAGACGTGAAAAATCCCGAAGCATAAACTTCGGGATTTTTATTATGCGTTATTCTTCTTGCCGATTAAACAGCGCGGTTAAACGCTGATAAAAGGCGACGCGTTCACGGCTTTCCTGCTCCGCGCGTGTAAACAATTCTTCCGCAATATCGGGCTGTGATTTCAAGAGGGCGGCGAAACGGTTTTCGCCTAAAAGGAATTCACGCAAAGGCTTTGTGGGCGGTTTGGAATCGAGGGTAAACGGCTTGCCGTTTTGCTCTTTTAGGGTAGGATTAAAACGGTATAGCTGCCAATATCCGCACTCGACCGCCAGCCGTTCTTCTTCCATACACCGTTCCATATTTACGCCGTGGGCAATGCAAGGGGAATAGGCAATGATGAGGGAGGGACCGTCGTAATGCTCCGCCTCAATCAGCGCGCTGAGCAGCTGTTGCTTGTTCGCGCCCATAGCCACCTGCGCCACATACACGTAGCCGTACGTCATCGCCATTAGTCCCAAATCTTTCTTTTTACGCCGTTTCCCTGCCGCCGCAAACCGCGCCACTGCGCCAAGCGGCGTGGCTTTCGACGCCTGACCGCCCGTATTGGAATACACCTCGGAATCTAGCACGAGTATATTGACGTTGGCGCCGCTCGCAAGCACGTGGTCTAGCCCACCGTAGCCGATATCGTACGCCCAGCCGTCGCCACCGATAATCCACACCGATTTATTTTCGTCGGTTTTTTGCGCGAGATTTCCTCGTATATCCCAAGCCAGCCGCATGCCTAGCCCAAACTCCGCATTGTCCTCAAACAACGAATTTGCCCACGCGGGGCCGCAACCGTCCGCGTTTACCGTGTACGGGCAGGTGGGGGACGAACCGCCGTAAATGGACGAACAGCCCGTCGCGTTGGCAATAATCATACGCTCGCCAAACAGCTGTGTCAACAGCTTGATATACGGCGTTTCGCCACAACCCGAGCAAGCGTAGGAAAATTCAAACAGCGGCTGAAAAAACTGACTGCCCTTAATGCTGTCACGTTTAAAAACGTCGGTGTTTACGCGTTGGACGTTCTCTGCAAACTCCCAATTTCTGCCCTCGGCAGGCATCAGTTCGGTGGCAGGGCGCATAACGAGGGCTTTTTCCTTAGCAGGGCAAACGTTGGCGCACACGCCGCAGCCCATACAATCGTGCGCGGCGACTTGTATACGGAATTTTGCGTTTTTCAAGCCCAAAGCCGCCACCGTTGTAAAGAGTTCGGGTACTTGTTCGTTCTCGTCGATGGCGACGGGACGGATACAGGCGTGCGGACAGACGAACGCGCATTGATTGCATTGAATACAGTTTTGCGGAATCCATTGCGGCATCAAGAACGCAACGCCGTGTTTTTCATATTTCGTCGTACCCGTCGGCACGCTGCCATCCTCGCGGAAAGCGGATACGGGCAGTTCGTCCCCCTTTAAATGCAGGATAGGGGAGATAAAACGCTGAAAATACTCGTTATTTGCCCCTAAAATCGGCGTTGCGCCCTCGGTCGCGTTCTCCCATTCCGCAGGGTATTCCACGCGCATTACGGCGTCTTTCGCGCTGTCGATTGCCGCGAGGTTGGCTCTAACCACCGCTTCGCCTTTTTTCGTGAACTTTTTAACGAGCGCCTCTTTTAATAACGCCGTAGCGCGTTCGTAGGGCATAAGCGTAGGATTGAGCAGGAAAAACGCTGCTTGCATAATCGTACTATGCCTGCCGTGAAGTCCCAATTCGTTGGCGATTTTCGTTCCGTCAATGACGTATAATTTTAGACGTTTTTTGGCGACAATTTGCTTGAACGAGGGGGGCAGGTATGCGTTGAGCGCTTGTAACGTGGTGTGTGGGCAGTTGAGTAAAACGGTGCCGTTTTCACGTATTTTTGCTAGCATATCGTATCTGGAAACGTACGAGGGATTATGGCAAGCAATGAAATCAGCCTCGTCAATGAGATAGGGCGCGTGGATGGGCGTTTTGCCAAAGCGTAAATGCGAAATGGTGACGCCGCCTGATTTTTTAGAATCGTAGCAAAAATACGCCTGCACGAATAGGCTCGTGTAATCGCCGATAATTTTAATGGAATTTTTATTCGCGCCCACCGTTCCGTCCGAACCCAAGCCGTAAAAAATACAGCGAACGTTTTCGCTCGGCTCGATAGAAAGCGTGGTGGAAAGGGGCAAGGACGTATGCGTAACGTCGTCGTAAATTCCGACGGTGAAATGATTTTTCGGCTGTTCGCTCGTCAGGTTTTTAAAGACGGCAAGACACTGCGTGGGCGTAAATTCTTTCTGCCCCAGCCCATACCGTCCGCCGACGACGAGGATATCCGTTCGTCCCAGCTCTTGCAGGGCGGCGCATACGTCGAGGTAGAGCGGCTCACCCAAAGCACCTGCCTCTTTCGTGCGGTCGAGTACGGCTATCCGTTTACAGCTACGCGGCAAGGCGGCGCAAAAAAGTTCGCTGTGGAAAGGTCGATACAGCCGCACTTTAATAACGCCCGTTTTTTGTCCTTGGGCGTTTAAAAATAACGCCGTTTGTTCCGCCGTGACTGCGCTGCTGCCCATCGTCACGATGACGTTTTCCGCACCCTCATCACCGCAGTAATCAAATACATGGTATGCCCGTTTTGTGATTTTTGCCATTTCATCGAATACCTGCTGCATAGCAAACGGCAGGGCGAAATAGCGCGCGTTGGCGCGTTCGCGGTTTTGAAAATACGTGTCAGGGTTTTGCGCCGTGCCGCGTTGTAAAGGCTTGTCGGAATCGAGCGCGCGCCGCCGAAATTCCTCGATATCCTTTTCGTTGACGAGCGCGCGCATTTCCTCGTATTCAATAACGTCTATTTTCGTCAGCTCGTGCGAGGTGCGAAACCCGTCGAAAAAATGAACGAACGGCACGCTCGTTTTCAGCGTGGTAAGGTGCGCGGCGAGGGCAAAATCCATCACCTCTTGCACGGAAGCGGCGCACAAAAATGCAAACCCCGTTTGCCTACACGCCATCACGTCTTGGTG
>JAFWBT010000011.1 GCA_017507005.1 Clostridia bacterium
AAAATTTAAAAATATTTTGAATAACAAAAAACGGAGGTTTTTGCTATGAACAAGAAGAAAGCGTTATTAGCAGTTGGCTGTATTTTGACGACAGCCTTAACGTGCGGCACGATGGCAGCTTGCGGTAAAGGCAAGAAAGAAGCCAAAGAGTACACGCTTGACATGCAGGGCGTTTACGCCTATGCGCAGGAACAGGGCTATACGGGCACGTATGAAGAACTGATCGCAGCCGTAAAAGGTGAAAAAGGCGATAAGGGCGACAAAGGTGACACGGGTGCTCAAGGTCAGCAAGGTATCCAAGGTACGGGTATCGCGTCTATTGAAAAGACGGCAACGGAAGGTCTTGTAGATACGTATACGATCACGTATACGGACGGCACGACGACGACGTTTGCTATCAACAACGGCGAAGCAGGCGTTGGCATTGCGAGCTTTGATAAGGCTCCCGTAGAGGGCAACGAATTGGCTACCGAGTATACGATTACGTATACGGACGGCACGACGGAATCCTTCATCGTCACGGACGGTGCTAAGGGTGACAGAGGCGTTGGTATCAAGAGCATCACGGAAAAAGAACGCGCAGAAGACGATTCTTACGTAATCTACACGATCACGTACACGAACAACGACACGTTCGATTTCACGGTAGAAAACGGCTCGATTGGTAAAGACGGTAAAGACGGCGTTTCTATTCAATCGGTTACGCCCAGAGTAGGCGCGGACGCAGACGGCAATCCTTGCACGATTTTGACGATTGCGCTTTCCAACGAAACGAGCTATGAAATCAGTATCCCCAACGGCACGAAAGGCGACAAGGGTGATAAGGGTGACAACGGCGTAGGCGTGCAGACGGCTACGATTGCTACCAACGGCGACCTCGTATTCACGCTCACCGAAGGCGAACCCATCGTTGCAGGTAACATTCTCGACCTTATGAACAGTCAGGAAGAAATGCACACGGTAAAATTCGGCTTCTATTTTGGTGACGACGAAGTTTACGACGAAGACGCATACGCAACGGTAACCGTTCGCGACGGCGGTAAAGTGGTAGATCCACTCTTCGGCGAAAACAAAGCTGCAATCCAGGATATGATTGAAACGGATGCAGACGGCTACGAAGCAGACGGCTGGTATTACCTTTACAACGACGAGCTTGTTAAATGGTCTTTCTTCGGCTACACCGTAACGGAAGATATGAGCTTGTTCTACGTAGAAGACGTTGCAAAGCCCGTTTCCTACAACCTTACGTATGCAGGTCTTGAAGGCGCAACCGTATACGGCAACCTTCCCACAACCTATGCAAAGGGTTCGACGCTTCCCAGCATCGCAGCGTACAAGCTGACGACGGAAACGGAAGAAGTGGCAGGTGAAGACGGCACGACGTCGCAGGTAGAAAAGAAATACGTTTCCGTATTCGCAGGCTGGACGGACGCAGAAGGCAAAGACGTTAATTATCTTTCCATCGGCGACGCTACGTTGACGGCGAAGTGGAGAACGGTTGAATACGGCCATTCGGACGTTGCAAACCTTACGGCTACGGCTGCATATAACGGCACGGAAACCAACGTAATCATTTCGGGTGACGAAGTTACGACGTATAAGGGTTCGTTCTATAACAACGCGACGGTAAAGAGCATTTATGTCATCGCTCCCAACCTTGCGTCGATTACCAACTCGAACGTATTCAAGCAGATGAAGGCTTGTGAAAACGTAGTAATCGTATCCAACGAATTGACGGCTGGTAAGAGCCAGATGTTCCAAGATTCGCAGCTCTTGAAGAACGTTGCAATCGAATGTCCTAAGATGACGAAACTCGAAAGCTACACATTCCGTAGATGCTATGCTCTTGAAACGGTGAAATTGCCTGCAACCTGTACGGTATGGGGCAGCAGCGTTTTCGACGGCGTTAAGACGTTTGACGTTGTAGAAAACTTTGGTTGGGAATACCTCAACACGTTGACGGCTATCGGTAGCAGCTCGTTCAGAGAAAACGAAACGTTTACCGAAATCCGTATCGACGGTCAGCATTTCGCATCCCTTGAAAAATACGACGGTATGTTCCAGAACAACCCTAACGTTGAATCGATTTATTTTGAAACGTTCGCAACGAGCGTAAGCGGTTCGTTTAACTCGGTGAACTCGGAAAAGATTCAGAGTGTTTACGTAAACGCTCCTTTGGCAACGTCTTTCACCGTATCGTTGAACAACACCAAGACGAATAATATATATGTATACGCGCCTATGGCAACGAGCATCGGTTCGAGCGACCTTAGCGGTACGACGGTAGAAACGATTATCGTAACGAACAACGTAACGGCATTGCCTCAGGCAGGCGCTGCTGTATACGTAGTGGGCAACCTCACCGAAACGGGCGCTCTTGCAAGCAGCTCCAACGCGAAGAAAGTGGTAATCGACGTTCCTACGATTACGGCTATCACGAACAACGCGTTCAACAATGCAAAACAGTTGACCACGGTACAGATTGCATCCGGCAACTTGAAGCAGATTGGTACTAGCGCATTTGGTAACTGTACCGAACTTCGCGCAATTATCCTTCCCGAAGCTGCAGAAGGTACGCAGTATTACACCTCGTACAGCAGCTGGAACGATACATATAATTATACTGGTATTGAAAACATCTTCTCGAACACGAAGAAACTGGAATACCTTTCCAACTTCGCAGCGTTTGAAGAAATGTTCAAAAACATCTCGGCTTACTACAATACCTTCGCGTATGACGCACCCGTATTCGCAGTTGATTCGACGGGCTACGCATATTGCGGCAACACGTTGTATAAGGCAACGGTAGGCGGCGACGTTGTAATCCCTGCAAACGTAACGACGATTGCAAACAAAGCAATGAACGGCACGGAAATCACGTCCTTGGCATTTGCAGAAGGCAGCCAGATTACGAAGATTGGCGAAAGCGTATTTAGCGAATGCTTATTGCTTACGAAAGTAGATATGACGAACGCGACGGCTCTTGAAAGCATGGGCGCTAGCGTATTTGCAGACTGCGTATTGCTGAAAGACGTAACGTTGTCGACGAGTGAAAAATTCACCACGATTCCTCAGTATGCGTTCAGTGGTAACAAATACGTTCACGGTATTGAAAGCATTACGATTCCTGCAAACATCACGACGATGAACGACTCTGTATTCACGAGTTCCAACTTGAAGGAAATCACGTTTGCAGAGGGGATGAAGTTTGCTGCAGAAGAAGAAAGTCTTGGTTCGTACGTATTCCAGAAAACGGCTCTCGTAGACGCAACGGCTGTTCTGAACGCGCTTGCTACTGCAGGTGTGACGATGCTTCCTTGGGGTACGTTTATGGATTGCGCATCGTTGGTATCCGCAACGATTCCCGCTTCGTTTGTAGAACTTGACGACCGTGTATTCAGCGATTGTGCTAACTTCACGACGCTTACGTTTGCAGAAGGTTCGCAGATGGTAACGCTCGCTGACAATATCGTAACGGGTTCGGCGTTGACGTCCTTCCATTTGCCTAAGTTGGCTACTTCGTTGCCTAGATTTGCAGGTATGACGACGTTGACGAGCGTTACGTTTGAAGAAGGTAGCGTAGTAACAGAAATCGGCAGCCTTGACAGCACGCAGATTACGAGCATTGATATCCCTGCATCGGTAACGACGATGGGCACGTTCAAAAATTGTACGAAGCTTACGTCTATCGAGATTCCCGCAGGCGTAACGAGTATTGCGAGCGACGCCTTCAACGGCTGTACGGCTCTTACTACGGTAACGTTCGCAGAAGGTAGCAAGTTGACGAGAATCAATGGCCGTGCATTCCAGGATTCCGGTATTACGGCAATTGATATTCCTGAAACGGTTAACAACATCGGTAACGATGCGTTCAAGAACTGTAAGAACCTTACGGCTATTGAAATCCCTACGGCGGTATCTACCTTGGGTGGTACGTTCAACGGCTGTTCGAGCCTTGCATACGTTTCGCTTTCCGCAGGTATGGTTTATAATTCCAACGCCTTCACGGGTACGGCTCTTACGACGATTAAGCTTGTGAAAGCTCCTAAACACGCGGCTATTTCTAGAAGCGCAACGAGCGCAACGAGCGCGTTCACGGCTACGACCAGCAAGCATACGCCTTGGTATATTGCAAGCACGACGCATAAAGTAAATATCATTATTGGTGAGGGCATCACGAGCATTGTAAACTACACGTTCAATGGCTGTCTTGCAGAAAACCTTACGTTCTTCATTGAAGGCGCTACGGCTCCTACGGCAGGCACGTACAACGTTCCTTACACCAACGCAACCCAATACGTCGGCTTGAACACGACGTGGGAATACGACTCTCTGGGTATGCCCGTTGTAAAGACGGCTGCTCCTGAAGAGGAAGTCGTTGCATAACACAATTAAATAATAAAAGCGTTAAGTAAACGACGAAATTTCTTTGTCGTTTACTTAATGCTGTAAAGGCGTAATGTTAAAAAACTGAACAGTTAACTACTGAAAAGTTAAGTAACTGAACGGTTAAGAAATTAAATTTATTAGGATTGAAAAATCAGCAAAGGAGGATAAAAAATGAAGAAAAATATTCTTATTTTTTCCTTAATGACGGCTAGCATATTGGCAATGACGGGTTTTGCGGCTTGCGATAAAGACAAAAACAAAGGGGATAATTCCAGTGAGATTTCCTCGGGTGTTGAATCGGAATATTCGCAAGAAGTAGAATCGTCCACGCCCGATACGTCCACGCCCGAATCTTCTTCCGACGCGCCTGTGGTTACGAATACGGCGGTGACGTACGTATTGACGAACGCAGACGGGGAAGAACTCACGTATACGGCTACGCAAACGAGCGGTAGCGCGCTTACGTACACGGTAGCCGAGGTCGATTATCACGACGTTTGGTACACCGATAAGACGTATACGACGGAGGTTTCTGTGGCGAGCGGCGATACAATGACTGTTTACACGGAATTCTCGGATATTTATATCGACTGTATTTTCCGTTCGGGCGGTAAAACGATTGACGCAGAGACGATTGCGCTTCGCGGCGCGAGCGTTACGTTGCCTCAGCCGAACGAAATTGACGGTCACGAATTCCTCGGCTGGCTGTGGAACGGTGAAAAATACAACGTTGGCGACAGTGTGGCGATTACGTCCTTGCCTGCCGATTATATGGTCACGTTCGTAGCAGACTGGAAAGCAGACGAATTCGAGGTGACTTACGTTTACCATACGGGCGAAACGAAAACGGTAACGCAAACGTACGGCAGCGCAGTAGAAGAAGTTGCGGCTCGTACGGGTTACAACTTCCTTGGCTGGTTTGCGGAGGGCATTGAAGAGCCGATTACCGTTCTCACCGCGCAGACGGAGCTTGAGGAAAAGTGGGAAGCGTATTCGTACGCAGTCACGTTCGAGCTTGGCGGCTATGAGGGCGCAGGCGAATATGAAAACGGTGACTACGATTACGACACGAAGATTGCTCTGCCGCAGCTGGATAAGAAGGGGTATGCCTTCCTTGGTTGGTATATTTCCGTAGACGGCGCGGAAAGTGCAAAAACGACGTTAGACGCGTACACGGTAGGCTCGGATATCGACGCAACGACGATTGCGTTGGAGGCAAAATTCGAGGCGAAAACGCGTACGTTCACCGTATATCTTGAAGACGGCGCAACGGCAGAAGTGTCCTTGAAAACGGGCGAAAACCTTGCAGACGTGCTCAAAGCGCACGAAACGGACGGTTTCTCCGGTTGGTTCTACGACCAAGCGTATACGAAAGGCGTCGGCGCGAGCGATTTGTTGCCTGCATACGGCGATAATGAAACGTTCAGCATCTACGGTTCGTACTATCAAAGATACGATATTACGTTCGTAGTAGACGGCGTTTCATCCGCTCCGCAGGAATGTTTGTTCGGCGCGGCGATTTCTGATGTTAAGGCAGACCCTGCTGAAAAGACGGGCTACGATTTCCTTGGTTGGTATAATAAGGAAGAGGGCGGTGAGAAAATCACCACCGTACCCGCAGGCGGCGGTACGCTGTACGCAAGATATGAATTAAAGACGTTTGATATCGTTTACGACGTTGCAGGCGGCAACGGTACGGTAGCAGGCGGTCAGGAAAAATACGGCACGGAAATCACTTTGGCAACGGGCGAAGGCTTGACAAAGAAGTGTTTCGTGTTCGGTGGCTGGACGGACGGCGAAAAGGTTTACGCGGCAGGCGAAACGTTGATGCTTACCAGTTCTTTGAATTTGACGGCTATTTGGAATAGCTATGACGTCGTATTAAACCTTACCGACTGGGACGGCACGACGATTGTATCGGGCACATTCGATTCGGGCAAACCTTTTGCTCTCCCCGAAGGCTCGGTATGGGAAGACATCATAGAATTTGAAGGCTTTGTGCACGAAGACTTGTACGGCAACGTATATTATTTGCACGAAGGCGATTTGTTGGAAAAAGACGTAACGGCTACGGCGTATTACGTAAACCGCAGAACGGGCAAAACCTTGAATTTCCCGTCCGTGGATTCGTTCGCGTTCTTTGAAAGAGCAAACGGTACGTACTGGATTTCGGGTAGAGACGGCGTATATCACGCAGACGGCGAGTGGCTGGATGCCGACACGTTCTTCGTGGCAGAGGCGTTCCCGAAAGATATGCACTTCCCTGCAACGTATAAGGGGAGCAGCATTTACGGTTTTGTAAAGACGATGATTGATACGGGCTATACTTATCAGAGCCGCGGTGCGTTCTCTATTTATGCGGCCGATAACTATGGCTACGATCCCGCGCCTTATAAGATTACGGGCGAAATGTATATCCCTTCCTGCTATCAGGTGATTTCTGAAAACGCTTTGCATTCGCAGTGCGCAACGGTTGTGGAATTCGGTCAGGATTCCCAGATGCTCGTTTGGGGTAAATATGCAGACGTTGTGCAGGACGCGCAGGTGCTTTACGGGTTCCCGAAGAATTTGAAATACGTATATCAGTCCGCATTGGGTGCTTCTTCGCACCAGTATAAGTTCTATTACGATGACGGTACGGAAGTAACCAAATTCCCTACGTCTATTACGTACGTCGGCTCTAACGCATTCCAGTACGTTGACATCTTTACGGAAGTAGACCTTACGAACGTTACCTATTGTGGCGGTACGGCGTTCGGCTATTGCAATAAGATTGAAAAGGTGACGTTGGGCAGATGGACGGAAGTTCCTTCCAGATTGTTCTATTATTGTAAAGGCTTGACGAGCGTTACTATCCCCAATTCGATAACGAGAATTGCGGACGGCGCGTTCCAGCAAAGCGGTATTAAAGAAGTTATCTTTGAAGAAAACAGCCAGTTGGAAACGATTGGATTTATCGCGTTCAACGATACGCCGCTTGAAAGATTTGAAATGCCCGATTCCGTTACGACGGTCGGGTCGAGCGCGTTCACGTGGGTGGGCGAATACGACCAAGACAACGGCAGCGAGCTTCGTCATCTCACCCTCTCGAAATCGTTAAAGACGGTTGGCCAATACGCGTTTGCAGGTGTAGCTTGCGGCGAACTTGAATTGCCCGAGGGCTTGGAAGAGGTTGGCGATTACGCGTTCTACGGCATACAGAATTGGAAGAAAGTCCAAATTCCTAGCACGTTGAAAACGATTGGTGAAAAGGCGTTTATGAAGACAGCGGGCTATACCTTCGAGGAAGAGGATAAATATGTCCTCAAAATCGGCGCAGGTACGGAATTTATCGACGAATGCGCGTTCCGTAATATTCAAAATATCGTCGGTATCGAATTTACTGAAAATGGCGCGTTGAGAGAACTTGCAAACTACGTATTTTCCGATTTGCCGAATTTGGCAGGTGCGTCTATCGTATTCCCCGAAGGTTTGGTAGAAATCGGTACGCAGTTGTTTGCGTATATGAAGGATAGCGAATATACGATTCCTCTGGACGAAAGCGCTCCTGTAAAATCGGTACATATTCCTTCGACGGTGACGTTCGTAGGCGGCTATGCGTTCGCGTATAACAATCAGTTGGATACCATCACGTTTGCTGATAACCAAACGGAAGGCTTCGAGCTTATCCTCGGTTTTGCAATCGTGGCGCATTGTCCTCAGCTGAAATCTGTCGAATTACCTTGTCAGTTGATGCGTTTGGCAGGCGGTACGATTCTCAGCCCCAGCGGTACGTTCTGGAACTGTCCTAACTTGGAAGAAGTATACTTCCGCGGCAGAGCGAACGGCAACGACGGCGCGTTGGAAATTTCCAGCGTAACGTTCGTAGGTTGTACGGGCTTGAAGAAGATTACGATGGACCGTAACACGGCTGCGACGATTATTTTCCCGACGGCAGGCGATAGATTCTGTTATGACGTCAGCGCAACGGATACGATTTTCATGGAAGATTGCAGCAAAGTAATGCTGTGGGTACGTGAAGATTACCAAGGCTATTACAATGACGCAACCAACTCGTGGGGTTCTCGTCAGCCGACGAAGATTTACCGCGTCCGCGTTATTAAATGAGTAGAATAGAAAAGAGTAATTCAGATTAGAAAAATTTGAACTAACAAAAAAGACCTAATTCGCTATGGGCGGAGGGCACGGCTTTCCGCCCACGGCAAGGTCTTTGCTAAAAATTAAGGAGAATAAAGAAGATGAAAAATCGGAGATTTTTATCTTTATTGTTGGGTTTGTTCATGGCGCAGAGTTTCTTAGCGTCTTGTGCAAAGCAATCGAACGAGATGGGCGCAAACAGCGCGTCGGACGTACCCCCCAAACAAGATATCACCGAACAGTTACCCGAATCGGAAACTGTCGTGGGTAACGACAAGGGGAAATTCCAGACGCCGCAAACGCTTAGCGACAGCTTTTCCAGCTCTCTCACCAACAAGTATTTGAAAGAGATGGAATCGGATAGAATGCAATCGCTGGGGGTTTCCGCAAACGATTACGTCAACGTTATCGTTTCGCTCAAAGGCGACAGCCTTCTCGATCGGTATTTGAATTCCGAATTTGGCGGTGAAGTAGCCGAATACGTTCTCACGGACGGTAACGACGAACGTGTGGATATGTTGGCTATGCAAGAATCCGTGAGAAATAGCATTACGAAAATAGACAATAGGGCGGAATATTCCTATTCGTACACGTTGGCGCAGAACGGCTTTGCCGCTCGCGTGCGTTACGGTGCGTTGGACGAAATCCGCCAGCTTCCCACCGTAAAGAACGTTGCTCTGTCCGAGCGTTATTCCGCGCCCGACGGCAACGAAATGCCGCTGTACGCGTCCGCAACGGGCGAAGCGGCTACCGGCGTTAAAAAGGATATGACGGCGGTAGGGGACGAATATAAAGGCGAAGGTACGTTGATTGCCGTAATGGATACGGCTCTCGACACCACGCACCCTGCTTTCTCGGGCGATTGTATCGATATGACTCGCGCGAAGAAAGATTTGGAAAAAATCGACGCGATTTTGGACAGCACCGACGCTTACTATTGGAATTATCACTATAACGCATCTTCCGACACTGCGTTCTTGGAAGCGGAAAACGTATATGTGAACAATAAAGTGGTATTCGCATATGACTACGGTAACAAAGACGCGAACGTACTTCCGTACGCAGGCTTTGGTAACGCGCTCGAACACGGTACGCATACCTCGGGTATCGCCGTAGGTTACGACGAAGCGGCTGGGTTCTCGGGTATCGCGCCCAACGCGCAGCTTGCGTTTATGAAAGTGTTCTACGAAGACTACGTAAACGCAACCGTATATTCGGAAGATATTTATATCGCGGCGGCAATCGAAGACTCGATTATGCTCGGCGTTGACGCAATCAACATCAGTTTGGGTGCGGCGCGCGGTTTCTCCGTAGATAAAACGTCCGAAAACTACATTTATCAATATTGTCGCTATGCCGACCTTGTCGGTATCAGTGTGCAGGCGTCCGTAGGTAACAGCTTTACGGCGGCTTTCGACGGCTTGCAGAGCGACTATCCTTCTATGATTATGCCCGATTACGGCGCGGTAAACTCGCCGGCTACGTTTGATAGCACGCTCGCAATCGGTAGCTATAACGGCACGAACATCGATCAGTATTACGCGCTCGTGAACGAGGGTACAGCGTCGGAATGCAAGGTGTACTACACCGATCCCGAAACGCAGGTATTCATTGACGAAATCGGTGCAGGTAAATATGATTGGGTATACGTAGAGGGCAACGGTACGTACGAAGAGATGGCGGCGGCGAAAGTTTCCGGCAAAATCGTGCTCGTACGTATGAACGATACGGTAGACGCCGTACAACAAATGCTCAACGCACAGCGTAACGGCGCAATCGCAATCTTGTTCGCAGACGCTACGTATTTAATGGTACGCACCGTTTCTTGCAAAATCGTCGATCCTCTGCCGTATGCAGGACTTTCCCTGATTGACGCGGAAAAATTATTCACTCTCGGTAGCGGTAGTATCCGTTTCTCCGACGATCAAATCTGCTACAACTTGATGAGTGCTTTCAGCAGCTGGGGTTCGACGAATACGTTGAACATCAAGCCCGAAGTCGTTGCGGTGGGCGGTAACGTATATTCCTCCCTCGTATCGGCTAGCATTTACGGTTCGTTGGCAGGCTATTATCCTTGCGACTACGGCTATCTGTCCGGTTCGTCCATGGCATCGCCCGCAGCGACCGCTTACGTTGCAAAGCTCCGTCAGGCGTTTGCAGAACGCTATCCCGAGCTGAACAGCAGAGAACTCACCTCGCTCGTATCGCATATCGTTATGAGTACGGCTGACACGCTCTCCGACCTCAACGGCGTGCTGTATTCGCCCCGTTATCAGGGCGCAGGCGCAATCAATTACGAGGCGGCTTTGACGGCGGACGAATATTTGTCCGTAACGGGCAGCAAAAAGCCCAAGATTGAGCTTGGCGAAGACGAGAAGAAAACGGGTGTTTACTTCTTGAATTTCAACATCAATAATATCGGCGATGAATCGCAGACGTACGCGCTTGATCTTAGCGTACTCACCGATTCCCTTTGCGCCGACGGCAAGACGATTTCTTTGGTTTCGCACGAGCTGGAAGGCTACGGCATCGAAGTATCCGTCAGCGGCGGTATTTACAACCGCGCAGAGAGCAGCATTACGGTAGCGGCAGGCACGAAAGCGTCCGTGGCGCTTCGTTTGACGCTCACCGAAGAAAATAAAGAATATCTCAATCAGTTTATGTACGGCACGTACGTAGAAGGCTTCGTACGCGTTGTAGGCGAGGATTTGGAACATTCCGTACCTTTCCTTGCGTTCTACGGCGACTGGGAAGAAGCGCCTTTGATGGATAGCACCGTATACGACGACGAAGAAGGCTACATTTTCGAATCGATGATTATCGGTACGTATAACGGCGGTTGGAACAGCGCTGTTCTCGGTGCGTATCCCTACGTTGTACCCGAAGGGTACGAGCCGATTGGCTACGACGAAAGATTCCTTTCCATCGGTTCGCAGACGGGCGGTTTCTATTCGATTTCGTCCTTGTACGTTGGTCTTATGCGTCATGCCGACCACGTAGAATTCTACATTATGGACTCGGCAACGGGTGAAATTTACGAATATACCAGCGTAGAACAGCTCGGTAGAGCGAGCTATATCGAAAGCGCAGGTCAGATGTATCCCGTTATGCAGGGTTTGAGCTACGGCTCGGGCTTGCCGAACAACACGGAAATCACGATTACGATTCGCGCGGCGCTCGATAATATGGGCGACACGAAGAACGTTTGCGATACCAATTCGTTCCGTCTTGTGGTAGACAGCGAAATTCCCCGTTTCTATACGGATAGCGTCGGTGTTTATCAGAAGAACGGCAGAACGTATCTCTCCGTAAACGTAATCGATAACAATATGGTCACCAGTCTTTGGCTGTATACGTACACGCCTGACGGGTATCAGCAGGCTATCGGCGCACCTTTGCCCGTATATCCTGACGAATTCAAACCCAAGGAAAAGAATACGCTCGTGTACGATATCACCGATTACGCGGCTGGTTTCGATTCCAACGTGCTCGGTATCATTATCGAAGACGCGGCAATGAACCGTGCTTCGTACAGCCTTACCGTACACGCAGACTTTGAGAAAGAGGAAGAAGAGGAAAAGCCCGTCGTTTACGCAACGGAGCTTACCTATAACAAAACGGCGAACGTTGCTTCGAACTACTCCACCGACCTTGGCATTAAGACGATTCCCGCGAACGCTTCGTATAAGCTTTCCGTAATCCCTACGAAGGGCTACACGGGCAGCGCGGTGATTGACGAAGAACGTCAGCTCGTCATTGCTCGCGATCCTGGTTACGTACGTATCCAAATCGAATCGGGCGACATTTGTGTCACCAGCGATTTGTACGTATACGTCAACGACGGCGAGTGGATTTACGAAGTCGTATCTAGAAATAACAACTGGATTAAGACGTACGAAGTCGTGGACGGCGACATTAAGACGGAAAACGATAGATCTTTTGAATACGATCCCGAAAACGGTCAAACGACGCAATATTATATGGTATCGGCGTACCGTGGCGAAGGCTCGCACGTTGTTATCCCGAAATCGCATACGGATGCAAACGGCGTGGTACACGAAGTCGTATCCATCGGGCAAGGCGCGTTCTATTACTGCCCGAATATGCTGTCGGTAACGATTCCGAACACGATTCGTGATATCGGTTATAACGCGTTTGCGGAAAACCATAACTTGGAAGAACTTATATTCGAGGAAAATAGCCAGCTGCGTACGATAAACTCGTTCGCGTTCGCGTACAACTATGCCTTGGATAACGTTCAACTCCCGAAATCTTTGCAATATATGGATAGCCGCGTATTCGACGATAATACGTCCTTGAAGAACGTAACGGTCGAGGCGCATACGGCGGCAGAAGGCGCAAGCTTGCTCTTTATCGGTAGCACGGCGTTCGGCGGCACGCAGGTCGAAGAATTCACCTTCCCCGAAACGCTCGTTAGTATGGGTTCGGCGTTCTCCGGTACGCCGCTTAGAAAAGTGGTGCTCCCTGAAAGCCTGAATTTTATTGCAAGCCACGGATTTAGTAATTGTACGAACTTAGAAGAAGTCGTTCTTCCCAGCTCGTTGAAGACGATTAGTATGGATGCGTTTGCATACTGTACGTCCTTGAAGAAAATCAATATGCCCGAATCGTTAGAAACGATTGGCGCAGGCGCGTTCCAGGGCTGTACCTCGCTCACGAGCGTTGAAATTCCCGATACGGTGACGAAGATTGGCAACGGCGCGTTTGGGAACTGTACGTCGCTCGTCAGCGTCAAGCTCGGTGATGGACTTAAAACGCTGGATAAGCAGGTATTCTACGGCGCAATTTCGTTGCGTACCGTACACTTCTCGGAAAAAACGAAGATTGAAGAATTCGGTACGGATATTTTCTATGGCTGTATCAATTTCGTAGAATTCTCCGTACATCCTTTGAACGATTCGTATATGTCCGACGACGGTATTTTGTATCGTAAGTTAAAGGGTACGAACTACTATCAGTTGTACACCGTTCCCATTGCAAAACAAATCACGGAATTCCTTGTACGTCCCGACGTAGGCGAAATTAACGATTTTGCGTTTGCATATCATACGGAACTCAAAACGGTGCTCTTCCCCGCAGGCGGCGCGCTGTATTCGATTGGTAATTACGCGTTTGCAGGCTGTGAATCTTTGGAAACGGTAGGCTTGCAAAACGCAACGTCCTTGCGTACGCTCGGCGAATATGCGTTTGCATATTGCGTATCCTTGACGGATATCGTAATGCCCGAATCGTTGACAAAGATTCCTGCGTATGCGTTCTACTATTGCGTATACCTTGAAAGAGTGGGCTTTAGCTCCTCCTTGGCGTCGATTGGAAGCAACGCGTTTGCTTATTGTATCCGTTTCGAGGGTACGGACGGCAACGGTGAATTGAAACTTCCTTCGTCCTTGAACACGATTGGCGCGTATGCGTTCGTGATGAATAGACAGCTCAGCAAGGTAGACCTCGGCGAATGTAACCTCACCGGTTCGACGAACTATTGGGGCGAATACGCGTTCGCGGAATGTACGAACGTTAAAGAGGTAATTTTGCCTAAGGAAGCAACCCTTTTGTATAACTATATCTTTTACGGCTGTACTTCTTTGGAAAAGATAAACTTGGAAGAAACGAAGGTTAACAATATCCGTACGTACGCGTTCGGGCATTGTACCAGCCTGAAAGATATCCGTCTTCCTTCGACGATTCGTACCATTTACGCGTATGCGTTCGTGAATACGGGTATGGAAACGTTGACGATTCCCGATATGGGCGCCGACGGACAAATTATGTCCTACGCATTTGCACTCAACACTAAACTCAAAGAGCTGCATTTGCCCGACACTATCTCCGCAATCGATTCGTATACCTTCGCGGAAACGGCGATTAAGGAAGTATATATTCCCAAGTCGTTAGACCGTAATAGTATTCATCAGAGCGCGTTCTATTTGTGTAGCAAGCTCGAACGTTTTATCGTTGACGAAGACAACGAAAACTTCGGTGCAACGCCGGAAGGTATGTTGTATTATAAACCTTATCAGGCAACGAACTCTTACGGCGAAGTGGTAGAAATGCCGGCGGAATTGTTCTTGTGTCCTTTGAATATGTCGGTAGATACGTTGGTGATTGCACCCGAATTTACGGAAATTCCTGGAAACTTCTTCCAGCTTACGTCCGGTATTCGTAAGATTGTCGTACCCAACACGGTAACGGCGGTGGGCGCAGGCGCGTTCAGTTATAGCCGTGTGGAAGAGGTCGTATTTGAAGAAGATTCCACGATTCAGATGGAAGGCTATTCGCAGACCAACCTTTTCGACGGTTGTGAAGATCTTAAAAAGGTCGTTCTGCCTGACAATCTCAACTGTATCCCTGCACAGACCTTCTACGGCTGTATCGCCTTGGAAGAAGTAGCGTTGCCCGAATCGGTAACCGTTATCTACGACGGCGCGTTCTACGGCTGTGAGAGCTTGAAATCGATTGACCTTACGAACGTAGAGGGTATCGCAGGCTTGGCGTTTGGCTATTGCTTGTCCCTTGAAGAATTGAAGCTTGGTTCTAACACGAACACGATCAGCTTTGATTTGAACGTAACGGCGTTTGAGGGTTGCTCGGGCTTGAAGAATATCGAGGTCGATCCTTACAACGAAACGTATAAGAGTATCGACGGCGTCTTGTTCGACAAGTCTGGCTCCGTTCTGTACGTATATCCTTCGTCGAAAGCGGGTAGCGAATACGCAGTGCCCGTGGGCGTTACGAAGATTGCGGAACAAGCGTTCGGTATGAACAAGAACCTCGAAAGAGTGGTTCTGCCCGAAACGCTCGCAGTCGTTGGTACGCTGGCGTTCTTCGGAACGGAAAAATTGGATACGTACGTATTCCTGTCTATGAAAGCGCCCGTGTTGGAAGGTCAGTATAGCAACGCATATGGACAGACGTTATATGCAAACTTCTTGGATATTTCCATTTTCTATTTCGATTATCCCTTGTATCTGTATATGAGAGAGGGTGCAACGGGCTACGATTTGTGGCTGTATAGAGAATTCTTCTATGAGTTCAACAACGTAGATTCGCTCGAAAGCTATATGCCTTCGCCCGAACAGCCGATTCCCGTACCCGACGATAACGCAAACGGCGGCGGTTCGATTGACGATATCGAAGACTATATCGAAAGATACGCGGCGTATATCGAAGAATTGAAAGTGAACGCAACGGAAGAATTGAGCGGAAAGCTCGACGATTTGACAGACAAGTTCGCTATGGAATACGAAGCGTTCTTCGACCTGTTCGCAGACGACGATGCAGCGCAGCGTAAATTCTACGATTCGTACGTTGCCGAGGCGGATAAGGTATACGAAATGCATACCGAGCTGTACGCAGCGCGCTGGTTGAGAATTCACGAAGTTATCAATTTGATTGCAGAGCTCAAAACGGAAAATGAATATAGCGAATCGGCTATCCAATCGCTCGATACGATTGCATATTCCGCGCAGTATATTCTCATCCGTTCCAACTCAATTGAAGAAATTGAAACGAACTACGAATATTATAAAAACTTCGCGCTCGGTATTCCTTCGCTTGATAAAGAAGCGGAATTCGGTGAATATCTGACGCAGCAGAAGGCGGCGTTGACAGCGTCTTACGAGACCTTCCTTGCAGAAAAGAGCGATTTGTACGACGAAGACGTTTTGGTGGAAATCGAAACGGAATACGAGTTGGTAGCGACGAAAGTAGCGCAGGCAGTATCCACGTTGCTCATCCAAGAAGGTATGGAAAGATGGGAATATTTCCTTGCAAACGTTGTTACGTCGGCTGACCGTGCGGCGTTTGAAGCAGAAAAGGCTGAAATCCTTGCAGGCTTTGACTCTTATAAGGAAGAAGACTACGAATATTCGTTGTGGCTGACGATGAAGAGCTATATGGAAGAACAGCTCGCGTTGATTGAAGACATGTACATCATTGAAGACGTTCGTGAAAGAGCGGAATTCGTACATGAACAGTTACGTATGCAAATCTCCAAGCTCGATTCGAGAAGATCGGCTGCGGTATATGAGCTGGATGCTTATATCGAATATTACAATATGTACGCAAACCTGTATGATGCAAACGCGAAAGAGCTTCGTCGTATCGTAGAGGAAGAAATGTCGAATATCGAAGCGGCTGCGACAGTGGAAGAACTGGCAACGGCGTTCGATACGGCGTTCGACCGCGTATGGAAATATTACGAATACAACCAAAAAGCTTACACCGAATATCGTAACGCGCTCGTTGCGTTCGAGGCGCTTTCCGAAACGGAACGCAAGGCAGCAATGACCGAGCTGAACGCGATTTCCTATCGCGTCGCTACGAACTATACCAAGATCACGTCGCTCGTTGAAAAATATTGCGGCGCAAACGATTGAGGGAGGTATAAATCAGTATGAAGAAGACAGTAAAAAGAATATCCGTGCTTGCTCTCTCGGCGTTTATGGCCGTTTCGACGGGGCTTGGCGTATGGCAGAGCAGTGCGGAGCTCACCGCGGCGCAAACGGTGGGAAATACGAACGCTGCTACGAGTAAACCCATTTCTCAAAGGGAATACGACGTAGATTTTGAAAAAGCGGAAGGCGTAGACGTTTCCCAGCTTTTCATCGACAATTTCAACCCCGAAGTGGTCAAGACCAACCGTCTTGACCCTACGGAGGACTACGTAGCCGTAATCAATCTCGGCGGCGGTTCTTTGTCGGAAAAGGCGATTGAGGCGGGCATGAGCGTTGCGGAATATTCCGAAACGTTCGCGGCAAAAACGGCACGCGCGGCTATTTCCAAGGAAATTGACGCGTTCTTGACCAAGGTAAGCGCAATCGGCGTGGATGCGGAAGTCGTGTATCGTTACGATACGTTGACGAAAGGCGTTGCGTTGCGCGCAAAAGGCGGCGATTTTGATAAAATTGCCGACATCAAAGAGGTAGAGAGCGTGGTGCTTTCCGAGCATTACGCCGCTCCCAAGGTGCTGGAAATTTCCAACGACACCAACGTATACGCAACGGGTATTTATAACACATCCGAAATCGATCCCGCGCTCCGCGGTAACGGTACGGCAATCGCCGTGCTCGATACGGGTACGGACGTACAACACCCCGCGTTCCAGACGAGTAACTTCTACGCAACGGAATATGCGTTGACGAGAGAGGATATCGAGTCGAGATTGCAGTATACGCGCGCAGCAGGCTTTGATAAGGAAGCAAGCGTAGAAAACGTATACAAGAGCGAGAAACTTCCTTTCGCGTTTGACTACGCAGACAAAGATTCTAACGTATATCCTTCCTATTCCTCGCACGGCTTGCACGTTGCAGGTATCATTGCAGGTAACCACACGGAAGTGGACGAAGCAACGGCTACGTCCGATCCCGATTTGAAATTTGAATACGACGAGGACAAGGGTACGCACTATTTTGAAGGCGTTGTGCCCGATGCCCAAATCGTAACGATGAAGGTGTTCACGGACAACGTGGACGACGAAGCGCTTGGCGGTGCGGATACGGAAAATATCCTTGCAGCGCTGGAAGACGCGGTGACGATTGGCGTAGACATCATCAATATGTCGCTTGGTTCGTCGGCAGGGTTCTCCTCGTACGTAGACGAGTATATGGAATCGGTGTACGACGCAATCGAGAACGCAGGTATCAGCCTTGTTTGTGCGGCAAGTAACGACTATTCGTCGGGCTACGGCGGTGAAAACGGTACCAACCTTACGTCCGATCCCGACTCTGCTACGGTAGGCTCGCCTTCGACTTATCACGCGGCTATCTCCGTTGCAAGTATCAACGGTCAGCGCGATCCGTATATGCTCGCGGAAGAAGAAACGATGGTATTCTTCACCGAAGCTACGGACGGTAACTCTAATAAAATGGACTTCGTAGGGGACATCTTTACGAAGCTGAAAGCGGACGGCTTGATGCCTGCCGCATCCGAACGTTTTGAAATGCAATACGTCGTAATTCCCGGTCTTGGCAGAAGCTATAACTATTCTGCTAATATCCGCAGCAAGTTGCAATCGCAGCCGAGTATTGCACTCGTACAGCGTGGTACGACGACGTTCGAAGAAAAGATGAAGATTGCGAAAGAAAACGGCGCAGTCGCAATCATGATTTACAACAACGTAGCCGGCAAAATCAGTATGACGATGGGCGCGAAGAATAAGTCGGATATTATTCCCAGCTGCTCGATTACGATGGACGTCGGCAACCAAATGGTATCGGCGGCTACCGATTCGGTAGGTACGATTGTTTTGGATAAGAGCTTCTTGTCCGGTCCTTTCATGAGTGATTTCTCCTCGTGGGGCCCTACGCCTTCGCTCGAACTCAAACCCGAAATCACCGCATACGGCGGCAACGTAACGTCGTCGGTTGCAGGTGGCTACGACGTTTACAGCGGTACGAGTATGGCAACGCCGAATATGGCGGGCGCGGTGGCGATTATCCGTCGTCATTTGAAGAATTTGTATCCTGAAATGACGCCGCAGGAATTGGCGGCACGCACCTATCAGTTGATGATGAGTACGGCAGGTATCGTCCTTAACGAATACGGCGATCCGTACAGCCCCAGAAAACAGGGCGCAGGTATCGCGAACATTGAGGCGGCGCTTGCTTCGCAGTCGTATATCACGGTGAAAGACAAAGAAGGGAACGAATCGGCAAAGAGCAAGATTGAGCTTGGCGACGATCCCGACCGCAAAGGCGTTTACAATTTGCACTTTACGGTGAATAACGCGTCCGAAGAATTTGCTCGTTATCAGGTTGGCTGGTACGTTATGACGGAAACGGTATCCTCGGACGGCAAGACGGTGGCGGAAAAGAGTAATATCCTCGACGACGCAAACGTAAAAGTATGGATTAACGGCGAATTGAATACGCGTGGTCAATTTATGGTAATGGGCGGCGAGAGCGTATCGGTAACGATGCGAATTATCCTCTCCGACGCGAATAAAGAATTCCTCAATAAATACTTTGAAAACGGTATGTACGTGGAAGGTTTTGCGACGCTCAAACAGATTTCCACGGGCTTGGCAAGCGGTGAAATGCACGATTTGACGTTGCCTTTCCTCGCGTTCTACGGCGATTGGACGGATGCGCCTATGCTCGATTATTCGTTGTACGAAATCGAAGCGAACAAAGCGGACGACTCTATTCCCGACGACGAAAAGCACGAAATTAAATTCTTCTCGACGACGCCTTACAGCAAGTACGGCGAGAAGTATATCCTGCCCATGGGTATGTATCTTTACAACTTGCCCGACGGCGCAGATCCCATCTACGCAACGGAAGATAAGGCTTCGCTGTCTATCTATCACGAAGCAACGCACGAAACGGCGTACGAATTCTATGCAGTATACGCGGGCTTGATGCGTGGTATGGCGGTATGTAACGTACAAATCGTCAACGAATACACGGGCGAAGTGGTATGGCAGGAAGTAAAGACGAACGTGGCGAAGGGCTACGCAAACGGCGGTTCGGCTCGTCCTGGGTTCATTGAAGTCGAGTTCAATCCTTATGAATTGAATTTGCCCAACAACACGAAATATCGTTTCTCGATGGAAGGCTATCTTGATTACGGTGACGGCACGCAAGGCAATAGCAATTCCTTCACGTTCACCTTTAAGACGGACTATGAAAGACCTACGCTCGTTGGTGTAAAACTGCGTTACGAAGAGTATATGGACGCAAACGAAGAAATTCAGACGCGTATCTATCTCGACGCGACGACGTTCGATAACAACTACGCGCAAGCAATGCTTCTTTGCTACGTAGACGCAACGAACACGGTGCAGTTGCTTACCGATTATATCACGCCGATTTATTCGGATAGAGCAGGTCAAACGGTGACCACCTCTATTGAGATTACCGATTATTACGAAGATTATTTTGAAAAGCTGTATCTTCAGGTAGAAGACTACGCGATGAACTACGAAATTTACCAGCTGTCGTTGGACGAAGCGATTGCTTTCCCCGAACGTCTTGCGTTTGAAGAAAGCGAACTGCATCTCAACCTCAACGGCTCGGCAAAGCCCGATGTAATCGTAACCCCTGAAAAGACGCAGCGTTACGACCTCGTTTGGACGTCCAACAACGAAAACGTTGCCGTTGTAAAAGACGGTGAAATTTACGCAGTAGGCGTAGGGGAAACGTACGTTACCGTATACGCTACGCGTTCGGACGTACTGTTAAAGCCCAGCGCGCGTATCAGGGTAATCGTAACGGACGACGTGGTGGAAACGCCCAAATATAAGGGTTTGAAATTCGATCTTATCGAAGATAAGAAAGAAACGGTGATCGATCCCACCAACAGAACGGTGGAAGTTCACCCCAACGAATATATTCCTTTCAAAATCGTCACCGATCCTTGGTATATGCCCGATATGAAGGTGGTGTGGAAGAGCTCCAACCCCTACATTGCAACCGTTGATGAAAACGGTATGGTACATACTCTTCGTGAAGGCTCGTGTACGATTAGCGCACAGCAGGTAAACGAAGACGGAACGCTCGGGTTCTTCTCGGCGAACTCCTATCTCGCGGTAGGTCCTGAATTCGTTATTAACAGCTATATTTTGGAAGAATATCACGGCGTAGGCGGCGACGTCGTTGTACCCGAAGAACTCAACTTCATGTATATTGATGAAGAGTGCTTTATGGACAACAAGACGATTACGAGCTTCGTCGTTCCCGAAGACGTAATGGAGATTTGGGAAAAGGCGTTCTACGGCTGTACCGCGCTCGAATACGTGAAATTCCCTAAGAGCTTGACGCTCGTAGACGATTCGGCGTTTGAAGGCTGTACGTCGCTCGAAACGGTAGATTTGACCGATTCGCTCTCCATCATCTTCGCGCACCGTACCTTCTACGGCTGTACGTCGCTGAAAGAAATCGTCAACGACGAACGTCTGACGGCGGTGTGGAACTATACGTTTGCTAACTGTTCCGCACTCGAAAGCTTGAATATTTCCAACCTCGTACAGGTAGGTAAATATGCGTTCTCCGGCTGTACGTCGCTGAAAGACCTTACGATGTCCCGTTATACGGTGATTGGCGAAGGTATGTTCTACGGCTGTTCGAGCCTGAAAGAAGTGACCGTACCTGCTGAATATATCGGCAAGGATGCGTTCTACGCTTGTAGCAGTCTTGAAAAAGTCGTCTTGAACGGCAACACGATTGTCGGTGAGAGCGCGTTTAGAGGCTGTGTTGCGCTCAAACATCTGTATATGCCCGGTAGAATATACGAAATCCGCGAACGCGCGTTTGAAGGCTGTACGTCGATGCGTATCCTCGTATTGCCCGATTGCGAAGTGGAAGTAGGCAAAAACGCGTTCTTCCAGTGCAGCACGTTGGCTACGGTGGGTATCCGTGACAATACGCTGTTGAACTTCGGTGAGGCGTTCCGTGAATGCGGCGCTTTGAAGACGGTGGGCTATGCAACGCTCAGCTACTCGGAAGAAAGCGGCTATGCAAACGTATTTGATGCGGACAAGAAAGAAACGAACAACTATTCGATTGAAAACAATATCGTTTACAATCGTGACAAAACTTCGCTTGTATTTGCTCCTACGCTGGTAACCGAGGCAAACGTTCCCGCAACGGTAACGAAGATTGCGCCCGGCGCGTTCTACGGCAAGAGCAAGCTCACGTCCGTGACGTTGCCCGACGGCTTGAAAGAGATTGGCGATTACGCGTTCTCGTACACGGGTATCACGTCGCTGACAATCCCCGCGAGCGTAGAAAAAATCGGGGTAGGCGCGTTCTCCTATTGCTTTACTTTGAAAGAAGTCATCTTCGAGGACGGCAGCGCGATTAAAGAAATTCCCGAAGGCTGCTTCAACAGCACGTATGCGCTCAAAGAAGTAGCGTTGCCCGTATCGGTAGAAACGATTGGCGCGTATGCGTTCGGCGCAGGCGCACTCTCGTCCTTCTACGCACAGGGCGGCGAAGCGGAAAAGGGCGTATTCAACGGCGAAGGCTTGGCGGTGAAGAACATGGGCGAAGGCGCGTTCAGCGCTTGTAGCTTCGTGACCGTCGTACTTCCTACGACGCTCGAATCGCTGGGCACGAGCGCATTCTCGCTCAACCCGTTGTTGGAAGAAGTAACCTTCCGGTCCAACGTAACGATGGGGGACGCAGTGTTCTTCGATTCGACGAATTTGGAAACGGTGGTATTCCACGACGAAATGACGTCGATTGGTAATTACACCTTCGCGTCTACGGCAGGACAGCACTCCCTTAAATACGTAACGATTCCTACGCAGCTTACGGAAGTTGGCGCGTACACCTTCTCCAACTGTTTCGTTCTGGAAGAACTGACGTTGCCTACGGGCGTTACGAAAGTTGGCGAATATGCGTTCTACGGCTGTACGAAGCTGGGCGATATCTATCTTTCCAACGTAGAAACGATTGGCGATTACGCGTTCACGAACACGGCGGCGTTCAAGGCAGTGGATTTGGCTTCGGCAAAATCGATTGGTATGTACGCGTTCTATCAGAGTGGTATTGAGGAAGCGAACGTTCCCGTTGTGGAAATGATTGCAGAAGGCGGTCTTGCGTACACCCGTTTGGAATGGTTGGATTTGCCCGCTTGCCTTGATACGCTTGGCTCTGGTGCGTTCCATTACAACTTCTATCTCGATGGTATCCGTATCGAAGAAAACGACAAATACTTTATCGATCCGTTGACGCAGGACGGCTACGGCGTATTGTATTCCTACCGCCTGAACGGCAAGTATCAGGTGGAGGCATATCCCGGCGGCAACCCGTTGAGAGCGTACACCATTCTCGAAGGCACGCAGCGTGTCGGTGAAATGGCGTTTACGGGCGCGAATACGTTGTATTCGATTTACTGCCCGAACTCGCTGGAAACGATTGCGGATAAGGCGTTCTACGATTGCGGCGCTATGGATTACAACTTCCTCAGCGTAAACGCTCCCAACTTGGAAGCGAGATATATCGAAGGGGATTTGTATGAACCCGATTCATGGATGTACGAAGTATTCGCAAGAAACGGTTCGTATGCAGATGAACGTTTCTATGCAAACTTCTACTATTATGCAATGTTCCTCTATTATGGCTATTATCCTTACGGAACGACCTACGGTTTGATGCTCACCTATCCCGTGAACGGCGTAGGCTACGACGAATTCATTTGGTCGTGCTTCTTCCAGGATATTTACTACACGGACGAAACGATTGACGAAACGACGATGGCGGCGGTGGAAGCCGTAGCGGCTCTGCCCTCAATTGAAGAAATCAACGGATTGGTCAGCGCATCCGATCAGGTAGCGGCAGCAATCCGCGCGCAGGAAATCACCGATCTTTTGAAAGCGGCTCGTGAATTGTACTCGAATATCGTCAGCGAAACGCAGATTGGTTTCTTTGAAGGTAACTATGACGGCGTAAACTACTTGCAAGAACTGACGAGAAAAGAAATGGCAATGCGTCCCGTGAAAGATCATTTCGGCATCATCACTTCGGTAATATCTATCACCCTCATCACCACGCCTGACAAGATGTCGTACGTGGAGGGTGAAAAGATTGATACGACGGGTATGGTCGTACAGGCAACGTTTGACGACGGTACGAAGCAAATCGTAGAAGACTATACGTTGTCCACGTACGAAGCAACGCTCACGGGTGGTAGAATCACGGTATTCTACGGCGGTCAGACGACGTCTTTCCGTGTCAGCGTCAGCCCGAAAGAATACGATGATCCTGTTGACCCCGACAGCTCGTCTTCTGATTCCTCGTCGGATAGCGAATCGACGTTGGATAGCGGCTCGACGGGTAAGAAGAAAGGATGTGGCGGCGGCTGTAAATCGGTCGTTGGCGGCGAAGTAGCCCTCGTGGGTATCGGCTTTGCCGTATGGATGCTCAGCAAAAAGAAAAAGGATGGAGATGAAGAATGAGTAAGTTGAAAAAGATCAACGTGATCTTACTCTCTTTAATCACAACGCTCGGCTTTGGCGCATGCACAACGCCGAGCGGGGAAATCCCTGAAGGATACGACGTTGTCGTTACGTATTATTTTAACGGCGGCGCGATGGAAAAGTATTCGGAAAGGGAGGATATCACCGTGTATTACAAACCTGGCTCGTATATTGCCGAGCCTGGTGTGACGACGTTAGAGCTGGACGAAGTAAAACGTACAGGCTATTCGTCGGGCGGTTGGTATTACGCGCAAACGGATGAAAACGGTAACGTCGTACTCGACGAGAACGAAAATCCGATTGCGTCCGACCGAAAATTCGATTTCGTCTCGGAAACGGTCACGTCGGATATCACGCTCGTGATCAAATGGGAAGGAAAGATCAAGGTAATATTTAATCATTTGTATTCCACGCAGTCGAAAGAATACAGTAAGGCGTACAAAACGGGTGACGCGTTCAAGCGTCCCGGTCTTGAAACTTCGGCAAAAGGTGGAAAGGTAGAGGGCTATTATTGGTCGTACGACGAGGCGACGGATACGTATACGGATGAAATCGTATTCGACGGCTTGACGTTTGACGATCTTAGCGCAAGACTGGGCGAAACGCCTGAAAAGGACGGGGATTATTCGGTACTGCACGTATACGTAAAACTCGTACCTGAAACAGAAGAATAAATAAAATGATATAAAGGAGATAAAAAAAATGACAGAAACCAGCAAGAGAAAATCGCTGTTTGCGAAAATTCTGGCAGTAAGCCTTGCCTTGTCTATGGGCATGATGACGGCTTGCGGCGGCGGTGGTGAAAAAGCGAGCGTTGGCGGCGGGGAATCTCAGCAACCTAGCTCGGAAACGAGTGTACCTAATGAAGAACAGGGCAAGAAATACGACAATGAAACGACGCCCGTTACCTTCTCGGTAGGCGAACTCGATGGCGTATTCAACCCCTTCTATTCCACGTCGGCATACGACGGTGAAATCGCAGGTATGACGCAGATTAGTATGCTCAGCTCCGACGCAAACGGCGGCGTGGCTTACGGCCGCGAAGAGCCCGTTATGACGTTGGATATGACGCAGACGATGTACGACGAAAACGGTGAAGTAACGGAAGACGGTACGTCCGACGGTACGACGGAATACAAATTCCTCATCAAGAACGGTGTTAAAGATAGCAAGGGCTACGACATCACGATTGACGACGTCCTGTTCAATATGTACGTATATCTCGACCCCGTATACAACGGTTCTTCGACGATGTACTCCACGAAAATTCAGGGCTTGACGGCGTATAAGACGGGTAAAGAAGGCAGTAGCGAAGAAGAAGCGGCTGGCCTTAACACGACGGCGCTTGCGAACGCGCGTGCAACGATTGTAAATATGGTACTGTATGCAAACGCAACGTATCTGCCCGATCAGTATCAGCATTCGTTCACGACGGAACAAATCGAAGAATACGAATCGTATATTGAAAAATTGCACGGTTTCTTTGAAGAAATGTTGCCTATGGATTGGAACGGCGCCGCAAACAGCATGGAAACGGCGAAGGAAAACTATATCCTCGTTGACGGCGACGAATACCGTGAAAACAAAGTAAATCCCAGAACGTACGAAATTTCGCAGGTATGGGAATATTTCTGTATCAACCAAGGTCTTTGCCAGTACGTAGAGGTAAACGATAAGGATAAGACGGACGAAGAAACGCCTCGTTATTACGTAATCGTTGACACGGGTATCCAGAACGATATCGAAGAAGCAACGAAGAACCTTACCGATTCTGAAGCGATTTTGGAAGCAGGCAAGAAAATCTGTTTCGACGCAATGCGAGATGAATACAAGACCTATGGTAAAGTGCAGGATTTGTGCTATTACTTCTCCGTAGGTAACGACCTCCTTGAATACCTCCGCGGTATCGAGCTGGAAAAGCTCACCTCGCAGGCAGACTCCGTCAAGAGCATCAGCGGTATTTCCACGGAAAGCGTGACGACGTTCAACGGCGTTACGTACGCAGAACCCCACGACGTATTGAAGATCGTTATCAACGGCGTTGACCCTAAGGCTGTTTGGAACTTTGCGTTCACCGTAGCGCCTATGCGTTATTATGCAAGCCAAGAACAGATTGATTTGTTTGACGGTGTTGAACACTTCGGCGTAGAAAAGAGCTCCACGAAATATCGTGACGATCAGCTTAAAAACGTAGAACGTATGGGTCTGCCCATCGGCGGCGGCGCGTATATGGCAAGCTCGGCAGACGGTTCGCCTGCAAAGACGAGAACGGATTTCAGATCCAAGAACGTTGTATACTATCAGCGCAACCCTTATTTCTACACGCTTGGTATCGACTCTCCTACGGCAACGGAAGCAGATTATGCAAAGAGTGAATCGGCAGCAGATACGCCTATCCACAACGCAAAGATTAAATATATCCGTTATCAGGTAGTTTCTTCTTCCAACGTTATGGGCGCAATGATTGCAGGCGAAATCGATTACAGCGGTGACATCTCGGCTAAACAGCAGACGATTAACCAGCTCAACGAATATAGCTATCTCGACTACGCTCGTCAGCCGAACAACGGTTACGGTTATATCGGTCTTAACGCGAAATACGTACAAGATATCGAAGTTCGTCGTTTGATTATGTACGCTATGGACCGTGAACTTATCACGGACAGCTACTACACGGGCGGCTTGGGCAGCATTATCGAACGTCCTATGACGACCAACTCGTGGGCATATCCCGAAGGCGCAACGACGTATTACACGCAGGAATGGTTTATCGACCATTACGCAGAAGCGTACGGCATCACGTTGTCGCCTAGCGCAGATACGGCAGTATTCGTAGAAAACGCATTGAAAGCACTCGGCTACCAGAAATCGGGTGGTATCTATCAGAAGAAACTCTCCGATAACAAGACGACTTCCAAGCTTGAATACACCTTCACGATTGCAGGGGAAACGAAAGACCACCCCGCATACGCAGTATTCGCAGCGGCAGCAGAAGATTTGAACAAAGCAGGTATGAAGATTTCCGTTAAGACGGACGCGCAGGCTCTTTCCAAGCTCGCAAACGGTTCGCTTTCCGTATGGGCAGCAGCGTGGGGGCAGCGCAATCGACCCTGACTTGTATCAGGTATATCATAAGTATTCGCAGGCGACCAGCGTAAACAACTGGGGCTATTCGACGATTCTCGATAGCAACAACAGCACGCTGTACAAGTCGGAACTTTCCATCATTGATAAACTCTCGAAGAATATCGACCTCGCGCGCGCAACGCTCGATCAGGACGTTCGTGCAGACATCTATTCGGAAGCGTTGGACGATATTATGGAACTCGCAGTAGAGCTTCCTACCTACCAGCGTGTAAACCTGTTGGTATACAATTCGTCGAAGATAGATCCTGCGTCCTTGACGGCAAAGAACGAACTTACGGCGTACAGAGGGCTCATCGAAAAGATTTGGGAACTCGATTTACTCTAATGATATAATGATTTCGTCGCGGCAAACGTTTTTGCCGCGACGGAAAAAAAGGATGCTTTGTTTATGGTTAAGTACATAGTAAAAAGACTGTTGATGTGCCTATTGATTTTGTTTGGCGTATCAATTATTATCTATTTCCTTGTACTGCTGATGCCTGCCGATTACGTCGATCAGAAGTTTGCTTCGCAGATTGCGCAAGGCGCGATGGATAAAGCGGCTATTCAGGAAATGAAAGAAAAATATGCCCTGGCGGATAAATCCTTCGGGGGCATTCTCAACGGCTACGTTCGCTGGCTTGGCGGCGTATGCACGGGGGACTTGGGCAGATCGTTCAAATACGATATGCCCGTTACCACCGTTATCGTAGAGAACATGGGTATCTCGTTCGGTATCTCGTTCGTAGCGCTCATTTTGCAGTTCGTCATTGCAATTCCTTTGGGGATTAAGGCGGCTTGCAATCAGTACGGCAAGATTGACTACACCGTTACGGTGTTGACGATGATGGGTATTTCGTTGCCCACATTCTTCTTGGCTGCGCTCCTTGTTCAGGTGTTCTCTATCAACCTCGGTTGGTTCCCCGTAAACGGCTTGGTTACGGCAAATTTGCCCGTAGATACCAGCTCGTTTGAAAGATTTTTGGATGAATTGTGGCATTTGGTATTGCCTATGACGACGCTCGTTATTCTTTCGATTGGCGGTCTTATGCGTCATACGCGTACGAATATGCTGGAAGTGCTCAACGCCGACTATATCCGTACGGCGCGCGCAAAGGGTTTGTCCGAACGTACCGTCGTGTATAAGCACGCGTTCAAGAACACGATGATTCCCATCGTCACCATGACGGCAGGGATTATCCCCAGCTTGTTCGGCGGTGCAATGATCACGGAAACGGTGTTCGGTATTCCCGGTATCGGTAAAATGGCGTACGACGCGCTCAAAATTGGGGACGTGCCTTTCGTAATGGGCTATAACATGTTCCTTGCAATCTTGACGGTAATCGGCACGCTGTTGTCCGATCTTATGTATATGTTGGTTGACCCTCGTGTCAAGCTGACGAAATAAGGAGGCGGTCTGATGGAAAAAGAAAATGAAATGATCGAAGAGATTGTAAATTCGGCCGCTGAAAACGTAACGGAAACGACGGCGCAGCAGGAAACCGCAATGGCAGAGGCTGCTGCACAAACGGTGGAAGAAATGGCAACGGAAGCGGAAGAAAAGGAAGAAAAAGAAGGCTTCCTTTCCGATAATATCCGTGTATTGTCCCCGGGCAGAATGGTTATGAAACGGTTTTTCCGTTCCAGACTTTCCCTCGTAGGGCTGGTGATTATCGTAGGCTTGTTCCTGTTCTCGTTCGTAGGTCCCGTATTCTCGAGCTGGGGCGAAAAACAAACGGATACTTCGGGCGGCGCGCCTATCCAGGCAGTCACGGGTATCGAGTTCGTTGATCCCAGCGCAACGGATAGGGTGATTGAGGCGTATATCGTTACGATTGAAACCCCTGAACTCAACAGAAACCAGACGAAAGCCACGGCAGACCATTGGCTTGGTACGGACGATATGGGTATGGATATCCTCACCCGTCTGATGTACGGCGGCAGAATTTCGCTGACGCTCGGCTTTATCGTCGTTATTTTGGAAACGATTATCGGTATTATTTTAGGCGGCCTTGCTGGATATTTCGGCAAATGGGTAGATATGATTGTCATGCGTGTCGTGGATATTCTAAACTGTATCCCATCGCTACCTATTATGCTCATCATCAGCGTCGTACTCGACTCTCGAGGGGTTGACGGGCGGTATAAGATATACTATATGATGGTCATGATGACGGTGTTGGGCTGGTCGGGTATTGCCCGTCTTGTCCGCGGTCAAATCCTTATGCTGCGCGAGCAGGAATATATGGTAGCCTCGGAGGCGAGCGGTATTCCCGTATGGCAGCAAATCTTCAAACATCTTGTGCCGAACATTATGCCACAGCTCATCGTAACGATGACGTTGGGCTTGGGTTCGATTATTCTGACGGAAGCAACGCTCGGGTTCTTAGGGCTTGGCGTAGAATTCCCCAGCGCATCTTGGGGCACGATGATTGAGGCAGGCGCAAATCCCGACGTTTTGCGTAGCGGCTATTGGAATATGTGGATACCGGCAGGTATCTGTATCGTTATGGCAGTACTCGGGTTCAACTTTATCGGGGACGGTCTGCGTGACGCGTTCGACCCGAAAATGAAGAGGTGAGCTATGGCGGAAAATAAACACGTACATCGCCTTTCGGCGAAAGAATCGCGAGCAATCGCCAAAGAAAACCTCAAAATCACTAAGCAATACGAAAAGCTGAAAAAGCGTAAATACGTTCCCGAAGAGGAATACCGCGCAGAGATGAAAGATGAGGGGAATATCCTCGAAATTGAAGATTTGCACACCTATTTCTTCACGGACGTAGGCGTTGTAAAAGCGGTAAACAGCGTTTCGTTCTCTATCCCGCAGGGCGCGACGGTCGGCGTTGTCGGCGAGAGCGGTTGCGGTAAGAGCGTTACCTCGCTGTCCGTTATGGGGCTGGTGCAAGGCCCGACGGGACAGGTCGTTGGCGGTGAAATCCGTTTCAAGAGCGAGGTGCTGAAAAAGGACGAAAAGGGGAAATATATCCCCATTTACGAACGCGACGAAAACGGCGAGCTGATTGTAGAATCGGAAACGATTGATAAGAAAACGGGCGAGAAGGTATATCGTTACAAGCAAAAACGTGACGAAACGGGCGGCTTGATGTTTGAAAAAGAACCCAAGGTATACAACCTCGTTAAAACACCTCGCAGTGAAATGAGCAAAATCCGCGGCAGGGAAATCGCTATGATTTTCCAAGAGCCCATGACGTCGCTCAATCCCGTATTCACCATCGGCGAACAGCTGAACGAAGTGTATTGCTTGCACAACCCCGGCGCAACGACGGAGGATGCGAAAAACCGTACGTACGAGATGCTCAATCTCGTTGGGATTATTCCCGATAACGTATACAAGCGTTACCCACACGAATTGTCGGGTGGTATGCGTCAAAGAGTCGTGATTGCAATGGCTCTGATGTGTAATCCACGCTTGATTATCGGTGACGAACCGACGACGGCGCTGGACGTTACGATTCAGGCGCAAATTTTGGAATTGCTTCGTAATATTAAGACGAAGATTAACGGTTCAATTATGTTAATCACGCACGACCTCGGCGTTATCGCGGAAATGGCAGATTACGTCGTCGTTATGTATGCGGGTAAAGTAATTGAAACGGGTACGGCAATGGAAATTTTCTGCAATCCCTTGCATCCGTATACGATAGGTTTGCAAAAGAGTAAGCCCGTCGTAAACCAAAATCAAGACAGATTGTATAGTATTCCCGGCAACGTACCAAACCCCATCGAAATGCCTACGCATTGCTATTTTAAAGACCGTTGCAATCGGGCTTGCGAAAAATGTAACGGGGAATATCCCGGTTACGTACAGGTATCGCCCACGCATAAGGTCGCTTGCTATTTGTACGAGGAGGGCGTAAATGAGTAACGTAATCGACGAACAGAAAACGGACGTATCAGCCGTTACGGAAAACAAGCCTATTCTCGAAGTGCAAGGCTTGAAAAAGTATTTCCCTGTGGAAAAGGACTTTTTCGGTAAACCGACGAGATTCCTTCGCGCGGTAGACGACGTATCGTTCACACTGCAACGCGGCAGAACGATTGGTATCGTAGGGGAATCGGGTTGCGGTAAAACCACGATGGGCAGAAGCGTATTAAAGCTGCACGACATTACGGGCGGACGTATTTTCTTCGACGGGACGGATATTACCGATCTTTCCCGCGCGCAGATGCGCCCGTATCGTAAGCGTATGCAAATTATTTTCCAAGACCCGTATTCTTCCCTTTCGCCGCGTTTGAATATCGGCGAAATTATCGGGGAAGCGGTGAAGGTGCACGGTATCGTGCCGCCTTCGCAGTATCGTGAATACGTATGCGAAGTAATGCAAAAATGCGGTTTGCAATCGCATTTCTACGATCGTTACCCGCATGAATTTTCGGGTGGTCAAAGACAGCGTATCTGTATTGCGCGCGCTATCGCGTTGCAGCCGGAGCTGATTATTTGCGACGAACCCGTTTCTGCGCTCGACGTGTCTATTCAGGCGCAGATTATCAACCTGTTGAAAGATATGCAAGAAACGATGAACATTGCTTACGTGTTCATTTCGCACGATCTTTCCGTCGTTGAGCATATTTCCGACGACGTAGGGGTAATGTATTTGGGGAACATGGTGGAGAAAGGCCCGAAAAAGGACATTTTCGCAAACCCTCTGCACCCGTATACGCAGGCGCTGTTTAGCGCAATCCCGTATCCCGATCCTCGTGTTAAGATGCACCGCCGCGTGCTGACGGGGGACATTCCTAGTCCTTCCAACCCGCCCGCAGGCTGTAAATTCCACACGCGTTGCGATCGTTGTATGGAGATTTGTAAGACGATACCGCCCGAAACGCGTGAGATTGAGCCAGATCATTTTGTAGCTTGTCATCTCTACGATTCGGAAAATTCCAATAACGGGAACGGTCATGAAGAATAAAAAAGAGACAGAGAAAACTAAGCAGGACGAAATCGTTTATATCGACGACAACCGTACGGTGGCGGATATGAACGTAGAGGGTATGCCCTGGTACGTGAAAGGCGGATACGATAAGAAAAAATCGCCCGATAAGCTCAGCTTTAAGGAAAGATTTGCTCTCGTATTCGGCGCGTATCGGGCGTATCTGCCCGTCGTCGCCGTTATCGGCGGCGCGTTCCTGCTGGTATTCCTGTTGTTCCGCGTTATGTGGGGCTAAATTTGGAGTATTCGTTTATGAAATTTAAAACTATGAAAAAAATAATGTTGTGGTCGTTGGCGTGTTCGATGCTTGGCAGCGCTCTGTTGAGCGTAGGTAGCGGCGCGGCGGCTACACGGACGATACAGGCAGAGGAAAAGACGGCAAACGTCGCGGTTTCCTCTGCGTCTTTCACTTTGGACGAACCGACGACGTTGTATCCTGCCACGCAAGAGGGCAGTTTTTCGGATACGCACGCGGCGTCGCAAGAGAAGTATTTATATTCCCGTATCGGCTTGGAAAAGGACGGCGTGTCCGTTCGTGATATCACCAAAGGCGCAACGGACAAGCACCGTTCGCGTATCGTCGTTATTGACAGCGGCGTAAATTACGAACACGAAGATTTCTTGGCTGCAGACGGCTCGGTGCGGTTTAGTCCGCTCAGCTACAACGTTACGATGCGAAAGACGGTGGAGCAGGCAGGGTATAGCATACTTTCCGATAGCGCAATCGTTGACGGACACGGTACGCAGGTGTGCGGTCCGATTTTTGCCGTGGGCGATAACGGAAAAGGTATTGCAGGGCTTGCCGAGGACGCCGAGCTTATATTCATCAAAGTAACGCCGACGAGTGAGGGCGGCTACGACGGGAACGAGATTAGTTCGGCGCTCGAATACGCGGCAACGTTAAAAGCAGACGTTGTCAATATGTCTATGGGTAGCTATCTTGCGAGCAATCCGTACGCGTCGAGTATCCGCAAAATCCGCAACAGCGGCGCGTTGATAGTGGCGGCGGCAGGGAACGTTTCTACGAGTAATACGCATTATCCGTCCGCCGATCCTAACGTCATTGCCGTGGGCGCATTTGCAAATATGCTGAATTTGTCCACGCAGGCAACGCAGTATTCGTTGGCAAACTATTCCACGTACGGCGACCATAACTTAACGCTTTGCGCGCCCGGTACGTTCTATACGACGAAAATGGACGGCACGTACGGCGCGTCGAACGGCACGTCTATCGCAACGCCTATTGTTTCGTCGGCAATTGCGTTGTATCGTTCGCTGTATCCCGATTCCACTGTGGACGAAGTGACGGAAGCGTTGATAGCGTCCACGAGCGATCACGGCGATTACGGCAGAGATTATAAATTCGGCTACGGCGGCTTGAATATTTACGATTTCCTTTTCGGTAAGAAAGGGGAAGTGACGTTCGATTACGGCAACGGCACGAGTGTAAAACGCACGGTGGTCGAGGGCAAGCCTTTGCAGGAATATCCTTTCCCTGCGGCAACGGATGCGCCCGAGGGTAAGGAATTTGCAGGCTGGTGGCTGGATAAAGCAGGCACTTTGCCCATTAAATATTACCAAGACGTATTGCCCATCGGCGCGACGGTGTACGCAAAATGGCAAAAAGTAGGCGCGGACGGCTTGTCGGACGGCGGCGGTAAAGACGGCGGCGCGTTGGACTATACGATTAACCGTAACGGTAAACTGGTCGTAAAAGGCTATTACGGCAACGGCGAACGCCTGATATTGCCTAAAAAGCTCGCTGTTTCCGGCGCGGAATACGAAGTGTCGGAAATCGGTGCGCGCGCATTTCAGCGCAACAGCACGCTGAAAAAGATTGTTTTGCCCTCGTCGGTGACGGCGGTGCGCGAATACGCGTTCTCGAACAGAACGTATGAATATTTCTTCTTGCCGTCGAGCATAACGTCGGTGGAAAATCACGCTTTCCAGAACGCGAAAGGCACGTTGTATATGCAAGGCAACGGCAATGGTTTCGTGTCGGGTTGGAATTCGGGCGCGAAGCTCGATATTGCCATGGGCACGCAAGAAGTGACGGTGAAAGAGGGTATGGAGCTTGTTCGTTCCAACGGCACGTACACGTTGCTTTCCTATGACGGCAATGCGCGTGAACTGACGCTGACGGCGGAATATCCTATCGTGGCGATTAAGGCGTCTGCCTTTGAAGGCAATGAAACGCTGGAAAAACTACTTGCGCCCGACGTTGCGAAGATTGAAACGCAGGCGTTCTACGGCTGTACGGCGTTGACGCAGGTGGAAATACCGCAGGCGGCAAGCCTTGCAGACAAAGCCTTTTACGGTTGTACGGCGTTGACACATATCACCTTGCCTGCGTCGCTGATGAGCCTTGGCAATTCGGCGTTTGCCGATTGTAGCGAGCTCGTTCGTGTCACGGTGGAAAAGGGCTGTGATTTGACGACGATTGGAGACTACGCGTTCGAGCGTTGTTCGGCGTTGGAAACAATCGATTTACAAAACGCAACGGCGTTGACGTACGTGGGAACGAACGCGTTTAACGGCGCAGAAAACGTTTTCACTGCGTATATTCCCGATTCCGTACAGACGCTCGGCTATAACGCGTTTGGCGGTATGAAACAGCTCACGTCTATCCGTTTGCCGTTCTTGGGCAGAGGGGTAGAGGAAACGTATACTCACCTTGGTTACGTTTTCGGCGCGAGCAATAAAGAATTACAATCGTCCGTTATTCCCGAAAATCTCACCTACGTTTTCGTTGGCGGCGACGTTGAAAAAGGCGCGCTGGACGGCGTGACGGGCTTGCAGATTTTTGCAGACGGAAACTGTCCTTCCGCAACGGGTTGCACCGTGTACGAGGGGGGCATGTACGCGTTTATTCAAATTTACGCAGGGGATATCCTTGCAGGTATGTTGGGTGGCGCGACGGAAGAAACGCTGTCGATTGGCGTTTTGAACGCGGCGTATCGTATGCCGCAGGGCTATTCGTTTACGGCTTGGGAAACGGGCTTGGATACGACGAAATTGCCTGCAAAAAACGGCGTGACGGCGTGGAAAATCGTCAATGAAAAGAATACCTATACGGTTAAATTTTACAACGAGAGCGGTTCGCTCATCAGCAGTGAAACGTACGCTTACGGCGAAGAAGTCGTCGTGCCGAGCGCACCGGAAAAAAGCTCGAATTCCCGTTACGATTACGTATTCGTCGGTTGGGGCAAACCAGTAACGGTGGCGGTTGCCGACGCGGCGTATAAGGCAACGTACGAACAAGTGACAAGGCTGTATACGGTTTCGTTCTATATGGACAACGGCGATTTGATTGCGGAAATGGAATACGCTTACGGCGAAACGCCCGTAGCGCCCGCCGTGCCAAATCGAGCTATCGACGCGCAGTATTACGATAAATTCGCAGGCTGGAATAAATCGATTGCCACCGTTGCAGGCGACGCGAGCTATACGGCAAAATTCACCAAAGAATACGTGCAGTACATTGTTCGTTTCGCGTACGAGGACGGTACGGTATTCGCAGAAAACAGCTATCGTTACGGTCAGCAAATCACCGCGCCCTCGACAGCGCGCGCCACGGACGAGCGTTATCACTACACCTTTACGGGCTGGGATAAGACGTTTGAAACGGTGACGAAAGAAGTTACGTATAAGGCAAAATACGAAAAGACGCCCGTGGAATACACGGTGAAATTCGTAGACCATAACGGCGGAGTAATCAAAACGGAAACGTTGCATTACGGCGATATGCCTACACCGCCCGAAACGCCTGCGCGTAACGATGCGGAAGAGGGCTATCGTTATCTGTTCCTCGGCTGGGGCAGTGACGTCGTTGCGGTGACGGAAAGCGTTACGTATACGGCGACGTATAAATTAGTATCCACGAAAATCGTCATCACTTTCCTCAATTATGACGGTACGGTGCTTTCGCAGGCGGAATATATGCCTGGGGCGACGGTCGTTGTGCCCGAAAATCCCGAACGTAACGTGTCCAGCAAAGCGTATTATTACGATTTCAAGGGCTGGGATAAGGAAGTGACCACCGCGGAAGAAACGGTGACGTACACGGCTATGTACGAGCGTACGTATTATGAATTTACCGTGCGTTTCTTGGATTATGACGATACGGTGTTGCTCATTGATACGTCCCTGCGTTACGATTCGACGGTGACGCCGCCCGAAGTGCCCGAACGCTACGGCTATGAGTTCGTCGGTTGGGATAAGGAAGTGGTAAAGGTGACGGCTGACGCCACCTACAAAGCGGTGTACGAGGAAGTGGAAATGCCCGAATCCTCGGACGATCCTTTCCAATCGAGCGAGCCTTCCGACGGCACGACGGACAGCGAATATTCCTATGACGATTACGAGTCTTCGGATATAGAAACGTCGGAAAATTCGTCGGCGAACACCTCGCACGAATCCTCCAAAGACGTCATCTCAAACGCTTCCAAGCCCGAAAAGAAAGGCTGTGGCAGCAGCTTGGGCTTTGGCGCAATCGGTATGCTTGCGATAGCTTGTGCCGTAGTGTTTAAGAAAAAAGAGGACTAATTCCGTACGGCAAAGCCGAAAAAAAACAACAAAAAAGAACGGGTATCTCTAACGGGATATCCGTTTTTTTGCGCTCTAAACAAAGAGGAAAATTTCTTCAAAAAAATGTTAGCAAACGCTAACAAAACGCTTGACAAAGGAAAAAATACGTTGTATAATATCCTTGAAAGTTAGCAATGGCTAACAATAAAAACGCACACACAAATTACCTAATTCTTTGGATAGTGGGGAGAGCCGAGCTCCTCGGCTCTCTTCCGCTAAAAGCCGTTAAAAAATTTTAGAAAATTTTGTAAAAAGTGGAATAAAATATTTGACAAATACATAGAGGTAGTATATAATTATAACGGAATTAGCAATGGCTAACAACAAAGAGGAAAGAGAGGCGCGAGATGGATTTAAGCGTAGCGGAGCTTGGAAAAGAGTACGTGATTAAAAGTATCGAAACGGACGACGAAGAATTGAACGCGTTTTTGTTCTCGTTGGGCTGTTACAGCGGTGAAAAAATCACGGTGATTTCCCGTCGAAAGGGCGGCTGCACCGTTGCAATTAAGGACGCGAGATATAATATCGACAATCAGCTCGCGGCGGCAATCCTTATCTAAAAATCGAAAAAAATAATCCACGATTATTTTTTTTGTGAAAGTGTTAGCGTTGACTAACATTTTATTTTGTCCGATTGTTAGCAATGGCTAATCGTAGGGAATAACGAAGAAAAAATTATATTGTCTATAAAGCAGGAGGTGTAATAAAGTATGAGAATTGCACTCACGGGCAATCCGAATAGCGGTAAAACGACGATGTACAACGCGCTCACGGGCAGAAATGAAAAAGTGGGCAATTGGGCAGGCGTTACCGTTGAGAGAAAAGAACACAAGATTAAAAAGAGCTATTATAGCGGTGAAGAGGAGCTTATCGCAGTCGATCTTCCCGGCGCGTATTCTATGTCGCCGTTTACGTCGGAAGAGAGCATTACCAGCTCGTACGTAAAAAATGAACAGCCCGACGCGATAATCAATATCGTAGACGGTACGAATCTTAGCCGTAGCTTGTTCTTCACGACACAGCTGTTAGAGCTGGGTATTCCCGTCGTCGTAGCCTTGAACAAGGCAGACGTCAACAAGAAAAAGGAAACGACGATTGACGTGGAATTGCTCGCGCAAAAGCTTGGCTGTAAGGTAGTGGAAACGGTATCCACGGCGGCAGACGGCTTAAAAGCGCTGGTCGCGGCGGCGGTTGCATTGAAAGGCGGCGAACAAAAAGCGCCGTTCGTGCAAGGAGATATCGATTTGACGGACAAAGCGGTGGTCGAGGCAGCGGATAGAAAGCGTTTTGAATTTGTCAAGGGCATCGTGGCGCAGGTGGAAAAACGTAAAGTGTACACCAACGAAACGACGTGGCAGGACAAATTGGACAGCGTGCTGACGAACAAGTGGCTGGGGATTCCCATTTTCGCCGTCGTAATGTTCCTCGTATTCGGCATTTCGCAGGCTTGGTTAGGGCCTTGGATCGCGGATACGTTCGTAGGCTGGTTAGAGGCAGGTCAAGAGTGGGTAGCAGGCGCGCTGAACAGCGACAGCGTTTGGGCGTCTATCCTCGTAGACGGTATTATCGGCGGTGTAATCGCCGTTATCGGGTTCTTGCCCCTCGTTATGGTTATGTATTTCCTCATCGCGCTTCTTGAAGACTGCGGCTATATGGCGCGCGCTTCGGTGGTGCTTGATCCCATCTTCAAAAAAGTAGGTCTTTCGGGTAAATCGATTATCCCGTTCGTTATCGGTACGGGTTGCGCGATTCCCGGCGTTATGGCTTGCCGTACGATTCGTAACGAAAGAGAACGCAGAACGACGGCTATGCTCGCGCCCTTTATGCCTTGCGGCGCAAAGCTTCCCGTAATCGCTCTGTTTGCAGGCGCGTTCTTCGGTGACGCGGCTTGGGTGGGCGTGTCCATGTATTTCATGGGTATCGTGATTATCCTCGGCTGTGCGTTGCTCGTCAACTTGCTCACGGGGCATAAGAACAGAAAATCTTTCTTTATTATCGAATTGCCTGAATATAAACTTCCCAGCCTTTGGCTTGCTTGTAAATCCATGCTTTCGCGCGGTTGGGCGTACATAGTAAAAGCGGGTACGATTATTCTCGTATGCAACTTTGCCGTGCACGTAATGCAGACGTTCGATTGGACGTTTTCCGTTGTGGAAAATCCCGCGCAGTCGATATTGCACGATATCGCAACGCCGTTCGGGTACGTTATCGCGCCTGTTGTAGGCGTATGCGCTTGGCAGCTCGCGGCGGCGGCTGTTACGGGCTTTATCGCCAAGGAAAACGTCGTGGGTACGTTGGCGGTATGCTTTAATATCACCAACCTCATCAACACCGAAGACCTCGTGATTATGGAAGGGGTAGCAGGCGGCTCGGTAGCGGCGGTGCTCGGCATCACCAAGGTCGCCGCAGGCGCGTATTTGATGTTCAACCTCTTCACACCGCCCTGCTTTGCGGCAATCGGCGCAATGAATTCGGAAATCAAGAGCAGAAAATGGCTGTGGGCAGGCATCGGGTTGCAGTTTGCAGTCGGCTACGTAGTGTCGTTCTTGACGTTCTTCTTCGGCTCGTTGCTGTTCGGCAATAGCCTCGGCGCGGCTTGGATGCCTATCGTGGGCTGGATTGTGACGCTGGCGATTATCGCGATATTTGCTTGGCTGATTATCAAGAAAAAGAAAGAATTAAAAGCGGAATACGAATTGAAAGCGTAATCGTAAAAGGAGTATAGTATGTTAGGCGAAATTATAGCCATTACAGCGATAGTCTTAATTATCGGCGGCGCGACGTGGTACATTATCAAGGCGAAAAAGAGCGGTAGAAAATGTATCGGTTGTCCCGACGGTTGTTCTTGCGGCGTTAAGGACGGCAAGAAAGCCCCGTGCGAGGGTAAAACTTCGTGTGAGGGCGGAGAGAGCTGTTGTTGTCAACATAAAGAAAACTAACGAAAAAGAGCGATAAGGAGCGGGCGAGTACGTCTGCTCCTTTCCTTTTGGGCGCGAAAAGGGGAATTTGTAAAAAAGAGTGCAATTCAGCTTTACAAAAGGGAAAAAATGTTTTATAATAACGGTAACGATAAGCAAGAGAGGGGAATATGAAAAAATATCACGAATCGGAAGAAATGTATTTGGAGACGATACTCCTTTTGAAAAAGGAAAAGGCGTGCGTCCATTCCATCGATATCGCGAACGAGCTGGAATATTCTCGTCCCAGCGTTTCCCGTGCGGTGGGGCTGTTGCAAAAGAGCGGCTATATCACTATGTCGCCGTCGGGCGAGATTGCGCTGACGGACGCAGGCTATCAAAAGGCGATGGACATTTACGAACGCCACCGCGTCATTACCGAAGTGTTGGTGAAGCTCGGCGCGCAGGAAGAAGTAGCAGAAGATAACGCTTGCCGTATCGAGCACGTAATTTCCGACGAATTGATGGAAACGTTAAAGGCGTTCGTGGAAAAGAATTAAAAAAATCTGAAAGCAGTGTGCAAAAAACCGCACGCTGTTTTTTTGTACGTGGGGCGTAGTTTTTTTATCGTGTTTGCGTCTTGTTTGCCTCGTAATATAGAATTTGTAAAAATGTATGCAAAAAATGCAATAAAAATATTAAAAATCACTATTGATTTTTCTGTTTAGTAGTGCTATAATTATGATAAGAATAAAATGGCGGAATTTGGGAAAATATACAGTCCGCAAAATAAGAAAAAGCCGACAGCGCCTTTTCGTTAGGAGAATACTATGAGTTATATCAAAGACAACTTTTTATTGACGAACAAAACGGCAGAAAAATTATACGTAAACTACGCAAAAGATATGCCGATTTTCGATTATCACTGTCATTTGCCCGAAAAGCAGATTTTGGAAAACAAACAGTTTAACGACGTGTTCGAGATTTGGTTGGCAGGCGACCATTACAAATGGCGTTTGATGCGTAATTTCGGCGTGAACGAAGAATACATCACGGGCAATAAAACGAACAAGGAAAAATTCTTGGCGTATTGCCGCACGCTGGGTACGGCGTTTGGCAACCCTTTGTATCATTGGTCGCAGATGGAGCTGCGTGACTTTTTTAATTGCGAGCTGGAAATCAACGAGGCGAACGCAGAGCTTATTTGGGATTGGTGCAACGAATATATCGCGTTGAACAAAATCACGCCGCAGAGCCTTATTGAGAGTGCGAACGTTTCGCATATCTTCACGACGAACGAGATTTTCGACGATTTGGAAACGTTTAAAAATATCGCGAAAAAAGACTACAAATTCAAGGTAATCCCTGCGTTCCGAGCGGACAAGATTATGAATGTCGAGGCGGCGCCCTACAAGACCTTTATCGGTAAATTGGAAGCGTTGACGGGCAAGATTGAAAATCTGGACGATTTGGAAAAAGCAATCGAACAGCGTTTGAAAGAATTTATCGCCGTAGGCACGAAAGCGAGCGATATTGCCGTGGAAAGGGTATACGCGATTGCAGATAGAGAAGCGGCGGACGAAGTGTTCAAGGCGGCAATTTCGGGCAAGGGCGTATCCGAAAAGGACGCGGAAACGTTCAAGGGCTATTTCACCTATTTCCTGTTCAAGCTGTACGGAAAATACGGCATAGCGACGGAATTACACGTAGGGGCTATGCGTAACAACAACGCCGTTATGATGGAAAAGCTCGGCTTGGATACGGGCTACGACAGCATTTCGGACGAGAACAGTATCAAGCTGATGTCGCGCTTGTTCGACAGACTCAACAGCGAAGGCGTATTGCCTAAGACGATTGTGTTCAACCTCAATCCGAAGATGAATTCGGAAATTATGTCGCTGATTGGCTGTTTCCAGAGCGATGAGGCAAGAGGAAAGATGCAGTACGGTCCCGCTTGGTGGTTCTTGGACAACAAAGTGGGTATGGAAAAGCATTTGAAAGACCTGACGGCGACGGGACATATCGCGTCGTTCGTGGGGATGCTCACCGACAGCCGTTCGCTGTTGTCCTATCCTAGACATCATTATTTCCGCCGTATTTTGTGTAACTATTTAGGCGATATGATCGAAAATGGCGAAATGACCGCCGATTTGGAAGTGGTAGGGCAGGTCGTTCGTGACGTTTCGTATAACAATTCAATCAATTATTTCGAGGTGTAACAATGGAAAAATTTATTCCCGTAGTCGTATTAAAAGAACTTGAAGACACGATTCCTACGCTGACGGCGTTGAAGAACAACGGTATCAACTGTGCGGAAATCACGTTCCGTACCGCATGTGCAAAGGACGCAATCGCGCTCGCTGTAAAGGAATTCCCCGATATGAGCGTAGGTGCAGGCACGGTAATCAACGCCGAGCAGTGCGAGCAGGCGCTCGCGGCAGGCGCGCAGTTTATCGTATCGCCCGGGCTGTCCGTTGCGGTGGCGAAGATTTGTAACGAACGCGGTATTCCTTACTATCCTGGTTGCGTAACGCCCACCGAGATTATGCAGGCGTTAGAGCTGGGTATCACCACGGTTAAATTCTTCCCCGCGAATATTTACGGCGGTTTGAAAGCGCTCAAAGCGTTGTCCGCGCCTTTCCCTCAGGTGACGTTTATCCCTACGGGCGGCGTAGATAGAAGCAATATTGACGAATTTTTGGCGTTCGATAAAGTGGCGGCTATCGGTGGCTCGTTCTTTGTAAAAGAGGCGTTGGAGAAAGCGAAAAACGCATAAAAAATGACGAAAGATAAAGTTTTAGACGAGGTAAAAGGGTATCTATTTATGGTGCTTGGCTGTATCGCGTACGCGATTAGTACTAGCCTGTTTTTAGAGCCGAATTCTATCGTTGCCGGCGGCGTAACGGGTATAGCGGTGTTGATTAAGCTGCTCAATGAAAACGCGTACGTCGGTATGATTTCGATAGCCATCAACCTGCCCATTTTATTGTTGGGCATACGGATGTTGGGTTGGAAATTCGTGATACGTTGTCTTATCACGGTCGCAACGCTGGGCGTTATCACCGACTTGCTCGCAAGTCTGCCTGTTTTAACGCACGACGGAGTGTTGGCGTCGCTGTACGGCGGCATTTGTCAAGGCGTTGGGATAGGGCTGTTCGTGCGCTATCAATTTTCTAGCGGCGGCACGGAATTGCTCGGTAGGCTCATTTCTCGTTTTATTAAGATATTGAGTATTCCCGTTTGCGTGGGGCTGTTGGACGGCGCAATCGTCATTATCGGCGCGATTATGACGAAAAACCCCGACAATATGCTGCACGCGCTTATCGTTGTGTTCGTCAGCACGAAGGTATCGGAAATGATTCTCGTCGGTTTGGAAAAATCCAAGTTGTGCATCATCATCACGGACAAGGGCGCGGAATTATCCGAAACACTGCTCAAAAACAGTCCTCGTGGCGTTACGATGCTAAAAGGCGAGGGCATGTATACGCATAAAGACCATAACGTACTGCTCACTTGCGTGAAAAATCATCAGTTGACGCAACTCAAACGGCTCGTTTACGAGGTGGACGAACGCGCGTTTATTATCGTCAACGATTCGGTAGAGGTGCGCGGTCAGGGTTTCCAAGCGTTGAGTGAGGGTATGACAGAGCAGGCGCGAAAGGACGTCCAAAAAGAAGTTCAAAAAGCAATCGCGGCGGCGGATGTTACGGACGAAGTAAAAACAAGTAAAGAAGAGAAAGTATAATGGATTTTAAGAACGTTAAATTTGATATTATTATTCAAGGCGGTCAGTCGAACGCAGAGGGCACGGGTTACGGCCCTGTTGAAAAGGAGTACGTTCCGTCCGAAAATATCTGGTATTTAAAAGCGGAAAAGACAGTAGAGATTATCGACGATAATCTGCGTATCACGTATTTGGACGCGCCTTTTCGTATCGAGATAGCCAAGGAACACGGCGAGGCGGAAAATCCCATCGGCGATTTCTCGCTCACCTTTGCCAAGGAATACGAAAAAAGCTTGTTAAAAGCGGATAGAAAATTGCTGATTGTTCGTTCGGGTATCGGCGGCGCAGGCTTTAAAAAAGGGCAATGGGGTATCGGCAAACAGCTGTATACAAAGCTGGTGGAGCTAGTAGACTACGCGTTGTCGCTGAACGCGGAAAACCGTGTCGTAGGCTTTTTATGGCACCAAGGCGAGCACGACGCGTTTGAAAAGAACGAGCCGTCAACGTTCAAATCGGCACTTTACGCGCAGGTGAACGACGTTCGCAGACGCTATGGCAATATGCCCTTTATCGCAGGCGATTTCGTCAACGAGTGGAAGAGTAAAAACCTTGCCGATTGTGAGCCGATTATAGAAAAAATCAACGAAGTGATAAAAGAGAGCGGGAACGGCGCGTTTGTGCAGACGTCCGATTTGTTGTCCAACAATCAAAAAATAGGCAACGGCGACGATATCCATTTCTGCCGCGAATCTTTACATATTTTAGGCCGTCGGTATTTTACGGCGTATCAAGCATTGTTGAAATGAGATGAAAAGCGGTTTTCGCTAGGTAATATGGCGTGAATTTTGCTCGGTTTTTAAACAAAAAATAATTAAAAAAGAGGTATATAAAACCATGAAAAAAGTAGTTACTTTCGGTGAATTGATGTTACGTCTTGCGCCCGAGAATTATCTCCGTTTCGTACAGAGTGAAAAATACGAAGCGACGTTTGGCGGCGCGGAAGCGAACGTGGCTGTGTCCTTGGCAAATTACGGCGTGGACGTTGCGTTCGTTACGAAACTGCCCACGCACGAAATCGGTCAGTCGGCGGTAAATTCCCTGCGTAAATTCGGCGTAGATACGACGAAAATCGTACGTGGCGGCGAAAGAGTGGGTATTTACTATTGCGAAAAGGGCGCGTCCCAGCGTCCCTCCAAGGTCATTTACGACCGCGCGTATTCGTCTATTGCAATGGCGAAAAAGGGCGATTTCGATTGGGATAGCATTTTCGAGGGCGTAGAGTGGTTCCATTTCACGGGCATTACGCCGGCACTTTCCGACGACGTTGCGGAAATCTGCGTAGAAGCTTGTAAAGCGGCAAAGGCGAAGAAGATCACCATTTCTTGCGATTTGAACTTCCGTAAAAAGCTGTGGAGCAAGGAAAAGGCAGGCAAGGTAATGGGCGAGCTGTGCCAGTATATCGATTACTGTATCGCAAACGAAGAGGACGCGAAAGACGTGTTCGGTATCGAAGCGGATAACACCGATATCTACGGCGGTAAGCTGGATAGAGAGGGGTATATCTCCGTTGCGAAAAAACTCACCGATCGCTTTGGGTTTAAGGGCGTTGCAATCACCCTGCGTGAGAGCAAGAGCGCGAACGACAACGACTGGTCGGGTATGCTGTATACGAACGGCGAAGCGAAATTCTCCAAGAAATACAGTATGCATATTGTAGACCGCGTAGGCGGCGGCGATAGCTTTGGCGGCGGCTTGATTTATTCGCTGTTGAACGGCTACGACGCGCAGAGTGCTATCGAGTTTGCCGTTGCGGCGAGCTGTTTGAAACACTCTATCGAGGGCGACTATAATATGGTATCGGTAGCCGAAGTGCAAAATCTTGCAGGCGGCGACGCGAGCGGCAGAGTGCAGAGATAAAAAATTAAAATAGGATAAAAAAACGGGCGGCTATATTTAGCCGTCCGTTTTAATATTGTGTAAGGATTATTTTTTCAAAACAATCGTTGCGCCGTCTTCTTCCATCGTCAACGTGTCTTTCTTCCACGATGCTACTTGCGGGTCGTTTTGAATCGTGAGCGTGAGCTCGTCGCCGTTCTGTTCCCACGTGCCTTCTATTTGCATACCCATCGTCGTGAAAATCATTACGTTGTCGTCTTTCAGCTCAATCACCATAAAATCTTTCGTGAGCACAATGCCGTTGCCCATATTATCGCCCACTTCATACGTTTCGCTTCCAGAAGTCATAGAATCGAAATAATACTTACCGACGGGCGAAACGCCGAAAAGTTCTGCGATAAAATCGCACGCGGTAAAACTGAACGCGCTCACAATACAAAGCAGCGCCGTAACAAGCCAAATTTTTGCCTTTCTTATCATAAAAAACCTCCAAATATGAGTTTATTAAAATTATTATAACCTATTTCAGGTTAAAAGTCAATAATCTGAAACAGGTTAATTTATAATTATTAAAAATTTTTTTAGTTAGAGGACAGAGAGGGGATATGTATCAAAGGATACGGGATCTTAGAGAAGACCACGATATGACGCAAAAGCAGGTGGCGCAGATATTAAAAATGTCTCAAACGGGCTATTCCAAATACGAAACGGGGGAGAACGATATTCCCACGGCGATATTGATACAGCTTGCAAGGCTGTATAACACAAGCGTAGATTATTTGTTAGGGGAAACGAAAAATCCCAAACGGTATCCAAAATAAAACAAAAAAACGGGCGGCTACGTTTAGCCGTCCGTTTTATACTATCAACGTATGCGTTTAATTTTCTAAGGATTCTTCCAAAGATTCTTCTTCGGGAATATCCAATTCGGAACTGTCGGGTACTTCGTACGAGCCGGCAGAATTGCCCTGCCAAACTTCGGAGCTTTCTTCTTCTGTACCAGGGTCAAGCACTTGCGAATCTTCAGGAACGTAGAAAGATACGTACGATTCGGAGATTTCTTCTTCCGAAGTCACAAAGTCGGAATCGCTTTCCGAGGATTCGGACGTTGTTTCTTCCGAACGAGCCGCTTCGCTCGATGTGATAAGGGCGCTTGACGAGTGATGCACGTTAGAGGAGTTGTCATATTCGTCATCGTCGCTCTCGTTGTCCTCATAGGAATATTTAGGATTTTCGGAAAGGTCAACGCCTTTTTTAAGAGTAATGCTCGCAGTAGGCAACTGTATAATAAGAAGATTGTCGTTAGCCGTTGCTTGAAGGGTAGCGTTTTCTCCAAATATCAAGGAAATAGAATTTCCGTCTTTCGACCAGTAGCCTTGCAGGCGGTAGTGCTCGCGGCTTATCTCTTCGTCGTTTTCGTCAACGCGAACGGTCGTTTCGTCAAGAATAACGGCGCCTTCTTGCAGCTGGATGATAAAGGTATCTTCCGTAAGAATCGTTTTTACCATTTCGCCGGTGGTGTTATTGCCTACTTCGCTATAAGCATCACCGAGGTTGTACGTAATCGTTCCGTCGCTTATGCTCTGCGTATAATACGTGCCGAGAAGGGAGTTTTTGTTGGTGTCCGACGGCTTGGAAGAGGACGTATCTTTTTTGAAAGTGATATGAAGGTCTTCTCTGCCAAATCGCAAGGAGGAAGGATCATCAAAATCTCCTTCATATCCTTCGCCGTGTTGACGGATATGAAATTCATTGTTTTCGTAGGACATTGAACAAGTGACGCCTCCCTTATCGGTGTCAACGATTGTAACCGTGGGGATTACGATTTCACCGTCTTTTTCTTCCCAAGTGGGCTGTTGTCCCAGTTCTTGGAAATAATTAAAGGTTAGACCATCATACGATATTAAAAACGTGATGGTTCCATCTTCTTCTAATTCAACGACAGCGGTTGTTTTTTCCAACGTTACGTCATCGTCAAAGGGGAGAATAAGGGCAGGCAGGGTATCGCCTACGTGATAGGTGCCGTTGATTGCTTCTTTGTCCGTGCCCATCGAATCGAATTCTATTGAATAAACATAATACTTGCCTACGGGCGATTCTGCGTCAAAAATGAAATCCATAATCATATCGCACGCCGTCATACTGAAAATACTGACGAGGAACGTCAATACGGCAAGTAGATAAATTTTTAATTTTTTAGACATAACTACCTCCAAAAAAAATTGATAGATATATTATATACCCTTTAACAAAATAAGTCAAGGGGCGGCGGCTATTTTTTTAATAAAAAAAACGCTTTCACACGCATGCGCGCCGAAAAAGCGTTTTTGCCCTCAAAAGAGGGGAGAGTATTCAAAAATAATCCGCCTGTGCCGCACCTCGCCGAAAGGTGAACCCGCTAAAAGCAGGTGGGTGCCGTATCTTGACGCCTCGGACTTTCCGATAAATCAGACCTTGCCTATCGCCACGAATAACCGCTCCCGAATAAATACTGTGGATTCCGCATAAACGACGAACTCCGTACACCGCAGATCTTCTTTTATTATACCTATCTTAATTTTGTTTGTCAACGGAAAAGAGGTGGAATTTTTTGCAAGGTAGTGAAAATTCCGCTAAAAGGATACGCCGCAGACGAAAGAGAGAAGAAATTTTCATAAACGTGTTTAAAATTCTTGCTTTTTTTTGCTAAATATATTAAGATAATATAAGGAAAAAAATGAAAACAAACGAGGTGTTTTTATATGGCTATTACAGGTGAAATCAAATCGAATACCGTAGCGTATGCTGATTTTGAGAAATACGAAAACGAGATCGTGACGATTAAAGGCACGATTCACAATATCCGTATGATGTCCGATTTCGCGTTCGTTATTTTACGTACGGCGCGTGAAACGATTCAATGCGTTTACGCAGAATCCTTCTCCGATTATCGTATGGGCGAGGACGTTAAGGAAGAATGCGCGGCAAAGATTACGGGTAAAATCGTCGCAGGCGAAACCAAAGACGGCAGCAAACGCTATGAATTGCAGATTCATAATATCGAGCTGTTGTCCCATCCTGCCGATATTCCGCCCGTCGTTATCACCAAAAAACAGGTAAATTGCGACCTTTCTACCAACCTTGACTATCGTCCCGTTACCCTTCGTAACCCGAAAGAACGTGCGATTTTCAAATTGCAGGAAGGTATTCAGCGCGGCTTCCGTGAATTTTTAACGCAGCAGGGTTTCACCGAAATCCACTCTCCGAAAATCAATTTCGCAGGGGCAGAGGGCGGCACGAACGTGTTCAAGCTGGATTATTTTGGCAAGCAGGTATACCTTGCACAGTCCCCGCAGCTGTATAAGCAGGCGCTCGTAGCCGTATACGAAAGAGTGTTCGAGGTTGCGCCCGTATTCCGTGCGGAACATCACGACACCAGCCGTCATTTGAACGAATACATTTCCATGGACTTTGAAATGGGCTTTATCGATTCGTTTGAAGATATTATGAATATGGAAACGGGTGTACTCAAATACATCATGAACCTGCTCAAAACGGAATACAAGAACGAAGTGGACCTTTTGCATATCGATATTCCCGAAATCACGGAAATCCCCGTGCTTAAATTTATGGAAGCGAAAGAAATTCTGATGAAGAAATTCAAATATCAGCCTACGGATATGAAAGACTTCGATCCCGAAGAAGAACAGCTCCTTGGCAAATATGCGAAGAAACAGTTTAATTCCGATTTCATCTTCATCACCCATTATCCTTCTAAAAAGCGTCCTTTCTATACGATGGACGATCCCGAAGATCCCGAATACACCTTGTCGTTCGACCTGCTTTTCAGAGGTCTTGAAATCACGTCGGGCGGTCAGCGTGTGCACGACTATCAGCAACAGGTAGCGAAGATGGAAAAGCTGGGTATGAACCCCGAAGAATTTGCTACGTATTTAATGTTGCATAAATACGGCGCGCCTCCTCACGGTGGGCTTGGCTTGGGCTTGGAAAGATTGACGATGCACTTGCTCGGTGCGAAGAACGTCCGCGAAGCGACGATGTTCCCTCGCGATATCAACCGCGTTAGCCCTTAATTATTCCTTAAAGGGTGAATTTGCAAAGCGTTGGAGGAAATCATATGTGGAACGGCAAGAAAAAAGCGGTAACGTTCAGCTTTGACGACGGCGTGACGCAGGATATCCGTTTGGTAGAGATATTGAATAAATACGGCTTAAAGGCTACGTTCAATATCAATTCGGGGCTTTTGGGCTTGCCGAACAAGCTTGAACGCAATGGGGAAACGGTAAACCACACGAAAATAAAGGCGAGCGAGGTGAAAACGGTATACGCAGGGCACGAGGTTGCCGTGCATTCGCTCACGCATCCGACGCTCGTTGGTTTGGACGAAGAAACGATTATCCGTCAAGTGGAGCTGGATAGGATAGAGCTGGAAAAGCTGTGCGGCTATCCCATCGTCGGTATGGCGTACCCCAACGGTCCGAACGACGATTTTGTTGCGAGTGTTATCGAGAAAAATACACCTATTCGTTATTCCCGTACGGTGACGTCCACCTATTCGTTTGCGGTGCAAAAAGAGAATTTGCTCCGTTACAATCCTACGGTGTACTACGTAGAGGATTGCTTGGAAGAAATCGTCGATAAATTCTTGGCGAGTAAATCGGACGAAGACCAGCTCTTGTATATTTGGGGGCATTCGTACGAAATGGACGCGAAGTATATTTCGTGGGAAAAGTTTGAAGAAATCTGCAAAAAGCTTTCGGGCAGAGCGGATATCTTCTACGGCACGAATAAAGAAGTTTTGTTGTAAAAAAATCAGCCGTCGGGGCATACCCTTGACGGCTTTGATACTATATAGGGAAAGAGTGTGGGGAACGTAAGATGAGCGAGAAAAAGCAAATCGTTATCCAAGAAATACAAGGGCGTATGCCCTTGCTTGCGCCTGCGATAAAAGAATACCTGACGGCAGGTTTTGAAGCAAGCTACGCCTTGGCGGTGAACGCGAAAAACGACGGCGCGGATATGCAGGTGTCTCGTTTGTATTTTGACGGCGGTGACGCAGGTGAATATATCGTGCGTTTTTCTACCGACAAAGCCTTTTTGTCCTACGGTGAACGCCGTATAAAGCACGAGAATAAGGCAAAGGGCGTATGTCTTGGCACGCTGTTGCCGAATACGACGTACTACGCGCAGGTGTTGTCGGCAGACGGCAACGCTTGTTCGGATATCGTAAAATTCCAAACGGAAGACGTTATCGTACGTCCGTTGACGCTTGTGGACGACGAGGGGAAAGGACCTCGCAACGCGCGTGATACGGGCGGCTATCTCGTAGCGGGCGGCGGCAGAATGCGCTATGGGTACGTCTATCGCGGTATGTTCCTTAACAGTTGCCGAAACGACCAGTTTGATTTGACGGAAACCTCGAAAAGAATATTACGGGACGAGTTGGGCGTGCGTTCGGAAATCGACCTTCGTAGGGCAGGGGTGGACGATTATAATATCGCTGATGCTAAAAAGAAACCGCAGACGACGAACGCGTTGGACGATAGCTTGCCCTATTATAAATACACGGTGGCTGGATACGACGTGGGGATAGGTGACGCGGAATCGGAAAACAACCTTCGTGAGCTTTTTCGCGTGCTGGCAGACGAGAGCAATTATCCCGTATACGTACATTGCAATGCAGGCGCAGACAGAACGGGTACGGTGATATTTTTTATCCATATGCTCCTTGGCGTTTCGTACGAGAACGCAACGCGCGAATACGAGCTGACGTCCTTCTCGCCGCAGGGTAGACGCACGCGCGATTACGTGCAGCAATGCGACGAATATAATACGATTATGTACGGCAAAATGATAGAACGATTGATGACGTATGCAAAAGAGGGCGAGGATATCCAAACGGCAACCAAACGTTATCTTCTATCCATCGGTGTAAGCGAAGAAGAACTCGCTTCGATTCGTCAAATTCTTGTGGAAGAATAAAAAATCGGTTGATTTTGCTTTACAAACGCAAAAAAATGCGTTATAATAATAGAAATTAAATGAAAAAGCGTTTGAATAAGGACAACGTTTTTACGGTCGGTCGCCGCAAAGAGAAATTCCGTTTTGGTGAAAGGAAGAAGGGGCGCGTAAAAAATATCACCTTATAAGCTGACCTGACGAAATGCTATACTATATTATATATAGAGGAGTAATATAGCGGAGTAATCGGGTACGGAGTTGCCGTCCGTTATCAAGGGCAGCGAATGATGGTTCGTTTTGGTGGTATAAAAAAGCCGTAGTGTTTTTCCAAGACGCTACGGCTGTATTTTTTTAAAGGGGAAGCAAATGATACATCTATTGTTGAGCGAAAAAGGTGATTTAACAATTACGCTCACGCTCATAATCGGCGGCGTGATTATGTTGGGCTTGCTTATATATCTTTTTGCTGTCGAAGTGCCCAAGAGTATGGCAAAAGAGCGAGTGCGCCGTGAACAGGTGCTGAAAGAATACGAAAAAGAACCCGAATATAAATTCGTTAAGGCGCAAGTATTGTCCAAGGAAAAAGAAGCCTATTACGTCGGGATTAAATTAAGCAAATTAGTGGAAGAATATTATATCCATTTTCTCACCGAGGACGGGGACGAAATGGGTTTGCGTGTTCGCCAAGACGTTTTTGAAAAAATCGAAGAAGGTCAGGAAGGTACGCTCGTTACGGTGAACGGAAATTTCTTTGATTTTGGCGACGGCGTTGACGTGGAAACGTTCGACGGCGAGGAAGAACAATCAGAAGAACAGTCGGAAGAATAATCAGAAGAAATTATCGAAGAATAAAAGTGAAAAAAATAAACCTTTAAACAAGGAGAAAATATATGTCTTTATACAAGAAAGTGGACACGTCTTTAAATTTCGTGGAAAGAGAAAAACAAGTCGTGGAATACTGGAACGAAAAGAAAGTATTTGAAAAGAGTATGCAGGCGACGGAAGCAGGGGAAGAATTTTCCTTCTACGACGGTCCGCCTACGGCAAACGGTAAGCCGCATATCGGGCATATTTTAACGCGTGTTATGAAAGATATCGTGCCGCGTTATCAAACGATGAAAGGCAAGCACGTTTTGAGAAAAGCGGGCTGGGATACGCACGGTCTTCCCGTCGAGCTAGAAGTGGAGAAAAAGCTCGGTATGGAAAATAAAACGGAAATCGAAAACTACGGTATCGAGCCGTTTATTAAAGAGTGCAAACAATCCGTTTGGCAGTATTCTAACGAGTGGAAGAAAATGTCCGACCGCGTAGGGTACTGGTGCGATATGGACAATCCCTACGTCACCTATCACGACGATTATATCGAATCGGAGTGGTGGGCACTCAAAGAAATCCACAAGAAAGGCTTGCTGTATAAGGGACATAAAATCGTGCCTTATTGCCCCCGTTGCGGGACGGCGCTTTCCTCGCACGAGGTCGCGCAGGGCTATAAGGACGTAAAACAGCTGACGGCGTTCGTAAAATTCAAGGTAAAGAACGCAGAGAATACCTATATTCTCGCTTGGACGACGACACCTTGGACGTTGCCTTCCAACGTCGCGCTTTGTATGAATCCGGAATTCGACTACGTTATGGTCGAAATGGCAGAGAGCGGCGAAAAATATATCCTTGCCGAGGGCTTGTTAAAGAGTGTGCTGGGCGAAGAGGGCTATACGGTGCTCTCCACCAAAAAGGGTAAGGATTACGAATACGTGGAATACGAATCGCTGTATCCTTTCGGCAAAGAAAAATTTAACTATCGCGAAAAATCCCATTACGTTACGTGCGATAATTACGTAACCCTTTCCGACGGTACGGGCGTCGTACACATTGCGCCTGCGTTCGGTGAGGACGACTATAAAGTGGGCAAGCGTTACAAGCTTCCCGTTGTGCAGCTCATCACGGAGGAGGGGAAATTCCCCGCGGGCTGTGGCGATTTCACGGGCGTTGGCGCGCAGGCGGCGGATCCGCTTGTCGTGAAAGACCTCAAAACGCGCGGTTTGCTCCTCAAAACGATGGAGTTTATGCACAACTATCCGTTCTGTTGGCGCTGTGATACGCCGCTCATCTATTACGCAAGATCGAGCTGGTTTATCAAGGTAACGGCAATCAAGGACAGATTGATTGAAACGAACCGTTCGGTAAACTGGATGCCCGACACGATTAAGGAAGGGCGTATGGGCAACTTCCTTGAAAACGTAATCGACTGGGGCTTGTCCCGTGACCGTTACTGGGGTACGCCCTTGCCCGTATGGGTATGCGAGGACTGCGGTGAAATCGACGTAATCGGTTCGCGTGCAGAGCTTGTGGAAAAATGCGGCGCGCCCAAGGATATCGAATTGCACCGTCCGTACTTGGACGACCTCACCTGCAAATGCGGCAAGTGCGGCGGCAAAATGCGCCGTACGCCCGAGGTTATCGACTGCTGGTTCGATTCCGGTTCAATGCCGTTCGCGCAGTATCATTATCCGTTCGAGAACAAAGAAACGTTTGAAAAGACTTTCCCTGCGGATTTCATTTCCGAGGCGGTCGACCAAACGCGCGGTTGGTTCTACACCCTGCTCGTAATTTCCACGTTGCTCTTTGACAAAGCGCCGTTTAGAAACTGTATCGTGCTCGGCCACGTCAACGACAAGAACGGTATTAAGATGAGTAAGCATAAAGGCAACGTTGTCGATCCTTGGACGGTACTCGATAAGCAGGGTGCCGACGCCGTTCGCTGGTATTTCTACACCTCGTCCGCGCCTTGGTTGCCGTCGAGATTCTATCCCGAAGCAGTGAGCGAAGCGCAGAGAAAATATATGGGTACGCTGTGGAATACCTACGCGTTCTTCTGCTTGTATGCCGATATCGATAATTACGATCCCTCGAAATACGATTTGAAGACCTGCAAATTGTCCCTTATGGACAAATGGGTGCTTTCCAAGCTGAACACGTTGATTGATACGGTGGATAAGAAACTCGCCGTATACGACATTACGGACAGCGCGCGTGCTTTGCAGGATTTCTCGGATATTCTGTCCAACTGGTACGTACGCCGTGGCCGCGATAGATATTGGGGCAGCGAAATGACGGAGGACAAAGCGGCGGCTTATACGACGTTGTGGCACGTGCTTGTGACGTTTTCAAAACTCACCGCGCCCTACACGCCGTTTATTGCAGAGGAAATGTATCTCAACCTCGTTCCCGCGTTCTTTAACGACGCGCCCGAATCGGTGCACCTTTGCGAATTTCCGAAATACGACGCGTCGATGGTGGACGAAGCACTCGAAAAGGGTATGGATACCGTACTCGACGTCGTGAACCTCGGCAGAGCGGCTCGTAACACGGGTAACGTGAAAAACCGTCAGCCGCTTTCGGAAATGTACGTCGTTACGGCGCGTGCCGATACTCTCGACGAGGGCTTGAAAGCGATTGCTTTGGACGAATTGAACATTAAGGAATACAAATCGGCAGAGGACGCAGGCGAATTTATTTCGTACAAACTCAAACCCCAGCTCAAAACGCTCGGTCCTAAGTACGGCAAAAAGCTCGGCGCGATTTCGGCGTTCTTGGCAAGCTGTGACGCGCAAAAGGTGGTAGAGAGCGTAAGAAACGGCGGTACGTATACGTTGGATACGGATGCGGAAGTCGTTTTGACGGAAGAGGATTTGCAAATCTTCACCGAGAGTAAGTCGGGCTTTATCTCCGCGAGCGACAAGGGCGTAACGGTGGCGTTGAATACGACGTTGACGGACGAACTTGTTATGGAGGGGATTGAGAGAGAACTCGTTTCCAAAGTGCAAGCAATGAGAAAAGAGGCTGATTATCAAATCACCGACCGTATATATATATATTATATAGCGGAAGGGAAATCGAAATCGGTGCTCGATCAAGGCGCGTTTGCCGAAGACGTGTTGGCGGTATCCGTGACGGAGGGCGCTGCTGAAAACGCTGACCTCGTAAAAGAAGTGGATATCAACGGCGAAAAGGTAACGTTGTATCTTGCCAAAGCGTCGAAATAACACGAAAAATAAAATTTTTCCACTTTTTTCAAATTTTTTCAAAAAATAGCGAAAAAATAGTTGACAATGAAAAAATAAAGTGGTAAGATAGACAAGCTGTCAACGCGAGAGGGTAAAAACCTCGAAAGAAAGCCAAGCAGAAAAACTTTTAAAAAAAATTAAAAAAAATTCAAAAAAGTTTAAAAAAATGCTTGACAAGGGCGAAAGGTATATGGTATTATATACAAGCTGTCGCCGCGAGTGGCAGAACTGAGCAGGAGCTCAGGTAACCGAAGATTAAA
>JAFWBT010000012.1 GCA_017507005.1 Clostridia bacterium
AAACACATAGCAGTACCAAAAAGCGTTTCTGGCTGACCGGTTCGGGTAAAGTAAACCGTTCGCACAGCGGTAAGAACCACAAAGCAGAAACCAAGAACAGAAAGAGAAAAAGACGTTTGCGTCAGGGCGCTCTCGTTAATTCCACGCAGGAAAACACGGTTAAGAGCATGATGCCTTACAAGAAGTAAGAAAGGAGATTGAGATATGCGTATTAAGAGAGCAGTTAACGCTGTAAAGAAGCGTAGAAAAATTTTTAAACTTTCCAAAGGTTATTTCGGCAGCAAGAGCCGTTCGTACAGAATCGCTCGTGAAGCCGTAATGAAGTCGTTGAACTATGCTTACGTTGGCAGAAGATTGAGAAAGAGAGATTTCCGTCGTCTGTGGATTGTAAGAATCAACGCTGCTGCAAGACTCAACAACATTTCTTACAGCAAATTGATGCACGGTCTTAAAGTTGCAGGTATCAACCTCAACAGAAAAGTACTCGCTGATTTGGCAGTAAACGATGCAGCGGCATTCACGCAGCTCGTTGAAAAAGCAAAAGCGGCGCTTTAATCGTACACAAAAAGCCTTTAGCCATTAGCGAAAAGGCTTTTTTCACATTTTAAGAAACGGCGAATTTTCGTCGTTTCACGGCAGAATAAGATGATGATTTTGACCTCGAAAAACAATCCGCTCGTGAAGGAAACGGCGGCGTTGAAAGAGAAAAAGGGCAGAAAAGAGCAGGGTATGTTCCTCGTGGAAGGCTCGAAAATGGTATCGGAGTGCGCGCGTAGCGGCTACGAAATCGAGCGAGTATTCGTTGCCGAGGGCTACATGGGCTCGACGCCTTGCGCGGAAGATAAAATCGTCCGCGTTTCTGACGACGTATTCCGTTATCTTTCCGACGAAAAAACGCCGCAGGGGATTTTGTGCAGAGCAAAAATTCCTGCGTTGCCGCTTGACGCGCCGAAGGGCAGATGTCTGCTTTTAGATGGCGTGGCTGATCCTGGCAACGTTGGCGCGATTATTCGTACGGCGAACGCGGCGGGCTATGACGAGGTATACCTCACCAAAACCTGCGCCGATCCCTATGCGCCCAAGAGCGTGCGCGCCAGTATGAGCGGCGTGTTCTTTACGAAATTGTATTTCGGGGAGCGGACGGAGATACTGACGGCGCTTGGCGATACGCCCATTTTGGCGGCGGATATGGACGGAGAGAACGTGTTTTCTTTCCACGCGCCGAAAAAGTTTGCGCTCGTGATAGGTAACGAGGCGAACGGCGTATCGGACGAAGTGTTCTCGCATGCGACACATACGGTAAAAATCCCGATGCGTGAAACGCAAGAGAGCCTGAACGCGGCGGTGTCGGCAGGGATTATCATGTACGTTCTCGCCAAGGACGAATTTTAAAAATAACAAATAGGAGAAAAAACGATGTCAGGACATTCCAAATGGCATAACATACAGGCAAAGAAAGGTAAGGCAGACGCGGCGAAAGGCAGAATTTTCACCAAGCTCGGCAGAGAAATCGCGGTAGCGGCAAAGACCAATCCCAACCCCGAAACGAACAGCAAGCTCGCGGATATTATCGCAAAAGCGAAGGCTGCGAACATGCCCAACGACAACATCCAACGCAGTATTAAAAAGGCGTCGGGTGAAATGAGCGGCGCGGATTATAAGGAACTGACGTACGAAGGGTACGGCATTGCAGGCTCGGCGGTTATTATCCAAACGCTGACGGACAATATCAACCGTACGGCAGGCGACGTGCGCGCTATTTTGGGCAAGCACGGCGGTCAGCTCGGTCAAAACGGCTGCGTTTCGTACAACTTCGATAACAAAGGCTATATCGTAATCGAAAGAACGGTAGAGCTGGACGAAGACACGATGACGGAATACGCTTTGGAAGCAGGCGCAGACGACGTAGTGGCAGACGACGACGTATACGAAATCTACACCACGCCCGAAAACTTCTCTGCGGTTCGTAAATATTTGGAAGATAAGAACGCAGAGCTGGTAGCAGCGGCTCCCAAGGGCAGAAGAAACGAGGAAGAAGAGGACAAAATCAAGTTCGTGCAGGCGGAAATCGCTATGATTCCCCAAAATAAGATTACCCTTCCCGAAGACAAGGTGGCTACGTTTGAAAAGATGATAGACGCACTCGAAGATCACGACGACGTGCAGAACGTGTATCATAACGTAGACCTTCCCTACGACGACGAGTAAAACAGAGAATACGCGGTGCAATACATTGTTGCGCTGCGTTTTTTCTTGGTCACGTACGTCCGTGTACGCTCCCGTCGAAAAATCCTCGCGCGCCTCGTCTTGCTTGCGTCTTGCTCTGTTTTACTTCGCTCGGGTGGGGTGGTGTGTAAATCCCGTCTGGCAGAACCCGATGTTTGTGGCAATATGCCGCACTCTTCGCCGTTTTACGGCTATAAAGTGGATAATTACAATTCAAAAATTACGCGGTGCAATACATTGTTGCGCTGCGTTTTTTCTTGGTCGCGTACATCCGTAATCGTTTTTTGTCAAATAGGTATTATTTTATAACATTTTTTCGTTTGCCTATTGACTAAAAAATATGGATATGTTATACTTAAAAATGAGGTGTAAAAAATGAAAATTTATCCTAAAGTATATCATAGCAATAAAAAACAAACGGTCTTTTTACAGATCGAAAAAGCCGAGGAAAAGATAACGATAAAAATCCAAGGTATGGAATATTACACGATTCCGCATTCGCCGCTCTATCGCATTGACGAAGAGGAGCGATACCCGTTTGTGGAAATGAAAAAATGCGGCGACGATTTGTATTCCGTTGAATACGAATTCCGTCAGGAACAAAAATATAGCGTAACGGTAATGGTAGGGGCAGAGGTACGCCTCAAAACTTATCTTTACGCCGTAGACGACGACCTCGCACCGCTGTATCCCTTTAAAGGCGACACCCATTTACATAGCGACCACTCGGACGGCGAGGGTACGCCTTTTGAGGTCGGGTGCAATTATCGTAAGGCGGGTTACGACTTTATTGCCATCACCGATCACCACATAATGTACCCGTCCGTGGAGGGCATGTCCGCGTTTAAGCCTCTCACCGACACTTTTACGGTGTTTCAGGCAGAGGAAGTACACAACCGTGGTATGGGCTATTTCCATATCATCAATTTCGGCGGAACGGTGAGCGTAAACGAACCGATTTTAGCCGATCCCGACGCAATCGAGGGAAAAGTGCAGGCTATTCTCGCCTCGCGTGATTTCACGGGCGTGGCAGACCCTTACGCCTGCGCTTATCGCATTTTTGTTGCGGAAGAGATTAGAAAGGGTGGCGGGCTTGCCATAATGGCGCATCCGTATTGGGATTGCTACGGCGAATATAACGCGCAGACGGAAAACGTCCGCTATCTTTGGAAAAACGGCTGTTACGACGCTTTGGAGCTACTCGCAGGGTGCGATTTTAGAGGCAACGGGAACAATCTACAATTAGCGTTGTGGGCAGACCTTCGCGCGGAGGGTGTAAAAATCCCCGTAGTGGGCGCGTCGGACAGCCACTCTTGCACGGCGACGGATTCTCTTTTTAACAAGCAGTTTTCCATTGTTTTCGCAAAGGACGCCGACGATATAAAAAATGCAATCGTAGCAGAACGTTCGGTGGCGATTGACCGCAGAACGGACGCCGATTTTTATGCGTTCGGCAAATACCGCTACGTAAAATACGCGCGGTTTATTATGGAAGAATACGCGCCTGCGTACAATCGTTTGGCGGCAGACCACGCCGCGGCGCTGTCCCTTTCAAACGGGGAGAGAACGCCGTCGATTGCCCTTGCGGAAGACCGCATTTTGGCGTACAAGCGTGAATTTTTCGCCACACTTTCGCAGGATTGAGGAATTGAAAACAACCGCCGTCAAACGCTTGACGGCGGTGTGATTTTATGTTATAATATGGATATTGATTGAGGGAGTAGCGGACGCTATTTTGGCGCGACAAATCAACAACTCTATCCGTTTTAGGATATGGTTTGTCTCAAATCGCAAGACTCATCGTATAGGGATTTTGCCTTGTTATACGTGAGTTTACGGCATAGACGAATACACGGGTATAGCCAAGGCTGTGCCCGTTTTTATTTTGGTAAAATAATATAAGGAGCAATATAGAATGACGTATTATTGCGAAGAAAAGGACGCCGTCCTTAGCGAATTGCAATCGTCTCAATCGAACGGCTTAACGGCTGTCGAGGCGGAACGCAGATTGGCGGAGAACGGCAAAAACAAGCTTGCGGCGGCGAAGAAAAAATCGCTCTTCCGCAGGTTTATGGAACAGCTTGCCGATCCGATGATTATTATCCTCATCGTAGCGGCGGTAATCAGCGGTGTGCTGGCGGTGGTGGAGAACGAAAGCTTTGCCGACGTAATCATTATTATGGCAGTCGTTATCATCAACGCAGTGCTTGGCGTGTTCCAAGAAAGTAAGGCGGAAAAAGCCATCGAGGCATTGCAAGAAATGGCGGCGGCGACCTCAAAGGTATTGCGCGACGGCAAGGTGATGCAGATACATAGCGAAGACCTCGTCGTTGGGGACGTGGTGCTGTTAGAGGCAGGGGACGCCGTGCCTGCTGACGGGCGTATTATTGAATGCGCTAGCTTGAAAATAGAAGAAGCGGCGCTCACGGGTGAATCGGTGCCCGTAACCAAAGAAGTGGAAAAAATCACCCTTTCCAGCGGTGCGAAAGACGTGCCCTTGGGGGATAGAAAGAATATGGTATACATGGGCAGTACGGTGGTGTACGGCCGTGGCGTAGCCGTTGTGACGGCGACGGGTATGGATACGGAAATGGGCAAGATTGCAGGCGCGTTGGCGCAGGCAGAAGAAGGCAAAACGCCTTTGCAAATCAAGCTCAGCCAGCTTTCCAAAATCCTTACCGTGCTCGTTTTGGGTATCTGCGTAATCGTATTCGGCGTACAGCTTATTCGCGCAGGTAGCTTGAATTTTGAATTTGCCATCGATTCGTTTATGGCGGCGGTATCGTTGGCGGTTGCGGCGATTCCCGAAGGGCTTACCGCAGTCGTTACCGTGGTGCTGTCTATCGGCGTTACGAATATGTCCAAACGCAACGCGATTATTCGTAAACTGACGGCGGTGGAAACGCTGGGATGCGCGCAGATTATCTGTTCGGATAAAACGGGTACGCTGACGCAGAATAAGATGACCGTAGTCGATTGTTACAGCACGGATAAAGAGTTCACGGCGATTGCAATGGCGCTGTGCTGTGACGCGGAAATCGATGAGGACGGCGTAGTGACGGGCGAGCCTACCGAGGCGGCGCTCGTGGCTTGGGCAAACAAATTAGGTAAGAATAAAAACGAACTGCAAAAGCAATATCCCCGTGTCGGCGAAGCGCCGTTTGATTCGGGACGTAAAATGATGACGACTGTGCACGCGAGCCCTCTTGAAGGACAGGATACTTGGTATTTGCAGTATACCAAGGGTGCGCCCGACGTCATTTTGGATAAATGCACTTGTGCCGTTATCAACGATATACCTTGCGATTTGACGGACGAATTGCGTGAAGAAATACTTGCGGCAAACAAGGCAATGGCGGACAAAGCGCTCCGTGTGTTGGCTTGCGCGCAGAGAGTTTGGGTGGCGAAACCCAACGATTTCTCGCCCGATTATTTGGAAGAGGAGTTGTGTTTCGTAGGGCTTTGCGGTATGATTGATCCCGTTCGTCCCGAAGTGAAGGACGCGATTGAACAATGCGGCGAGGCAGGGATTCGTCCTATTATGATCACGGGCGACCATATCGATACGGCGGTGGCGATTGCCAAAGAACTGGGTATTCTCACCGAGGGCGCGCGCGCTATTTCCGGTTCGCAGCTCAACGAGATGACGGACGAGGAATTTGAAAAGGAATTCCAAAGCATCAGCGTGTACGCACGTGTTCAGCCCGAACATAAGACGCGTATCGTCAACGCGTGGAGAAAAGCGGGCTACGTAACGGCAATGACGGGGGACGGCGTAAACGACGCGCCTTCGATAAAGGCGGCGGATATCGGCGTTGGTATGGGTATCACGGGTACGGACGTAACGAAGAACGTCGCGGACATGGTACTCACGGACGACAATTTTGCAACGATTGTCGGCGCGGTGGAGGAAGGCCGTCGTATCTACGATAATATTCGTAAAGCGATTCAATTCCTGCTTGCGTCGAATATGAGCGAAGTTATCGCCGTATTCCTTTCGACGATATTGCTCGGCTCGCCCTTGCTTGCCTCGGCGCACCTTTTGTGGATTAACCTTGTTACCGACTGTTTCCCTGCGTTGGCGCTGGGTATGGAATCGGCAGAACCGAACGTAATGAAACGAAAACCTCGTAATTCCAAAGCAGGTATTTTTGCCGACGGTATGGGCGTAGACGTCGTGTACCAAGGCGTGCTCGTTGCGGCGCTCGTGCTGTTCTCCTATTTCGTAGGTAGCTATTTTGAATACCACGTTTGGTCGCTTAAAGTAAGCGCGCACGGCACGACGATGGCGTTCTTGACGATGTCTATGGCAGAAATTTTCCACAGCTTGAATATGCGTTCGCAGCGCGGCAGTATGTTCAGTATGAAAAAGCCGAACAAAATGCTCTTTATCGCGGCGTTCGTTTCCTTGCTCGCTACGACGGCGGTATGTGAAATAGATTTCTTAGCAAGCGCGTTCAGTTTCACGAAAGTAGGCTTTGCGGAATACGGTATTGCGATTGCGCTTGGGTTCTGTGTAATCCCCGTAGTCGAGCTGGTGAAGTGGATTCAAAGAAAGATTGCGAAAAAACGCGACAAATAAAATATAAGCGAAGGCGGACCTTGAGAAAAGGTCCGTTTTCGTTTGCGGCTACCGTGTACGGATTGAAAAAGCGAAAATCCATAAAAAAATTGATTTTTTTCAAAAATTTTTTATAAAAAAGTGGATATTTTTTCGTCAAACTCTTGACCGAATAAAGAAGATGTGCTATAATAATACTTGTAAAACTAGGATTTTACTTTTTTAACGGGAAGAAAATCGTTAAAAATCCGTTTTGACCTTCGAGCGGTAAAGGCGGAATAGGTAAAGACAAACATTAAAGACCGAGGTGTAGACATGGCGGACAGAAAACAACAAGTACAGCAGCAACCACAGCAGTATGACGTTTCTAAGATCGATGCTTTGTATAGCTGGCTTTCCTATGACATCCAAAAAATGAAGAGTGAAATCATGGGCGAATTGAAATATTCGTCTATTCAGGTTACCTCTTTGTGTCAGGAAATGAAGAGTGACAAAGACAATTCGACGAAGGCAATCGCGCAGGAGATTCGTTACAGCTACAAGCAGAATCAGACGATTTACGACGGCCTGTCCGAAATGTTGAGTAAAGAAGTTGGCGAAGGGCTGACGGATATCAACGCAAAGATTGCGGAGATTGAAGAAAAGACCGCTGTATTGGAGACGATTGAAAAGGCGCTGGAAGAATTGAAGGCTAGCCACATCTCCGAACAGACTCGTCAAATCCTCGACGCAGTAGCGGCGTTGCCCGTTCCTGAGGGAGTTGACTACGCGCGTATCGCCGACGAAGTAGGCGAAAAGATGACGCAGGTTATCAGCGAAGTAAAGAACAGCCAGGCGGCTACGCTTGAAACGTTGGTAGACTATAACAAGATTATCAACGGTACGGCGGAAAAGGTTGTAGAATCTTTGCCGTATCCCGAAAAGATTGATTATCGTCGCATTTCCGATATCGCAGAGAGCGCAGTAGCGAACGCAATGGCAAAGGCTTTCTCGGCTATCGAAATCGATTACGAACGCCTTGCGGATATGGTTGCCGCAAAATTGGCGAACGCAGAAAAGAGCTATGACGTTGTGCTCGACGACGCAGGCATTGAAAAGATTGCTGAAAAAGTATCTGCAAGATTGAACGTTGCAGAGGCAATCGATTACGATAAGGTATGTCAGGCAGCGGCGGCTGCTCAGGTTGCGGCAGAGCCTATCGATTACGACCGTATCGCAGAAATCGTGGAAGACAAGATGGCTTGCGACAGCGAAGAACCCTCGTACGACCTTGTTATCGACGGCGAAGGCATTGAAGCAATCGCAAACGGCGTAGCAGAAAAGCTTTGTGGCGTATGTAATGCTTCTAGCGAGCTTGGCGCGACGGAAGCAGTAGAAGAAACGGTGGAAGAAATCGTTGCGGAAGAACCCGCAGTGGAAGAAGCTCCCGTGGAAGAAGAACCTGCTGTGGAAGAAATCGCAGAAGAACCCGTTGTAGAAGAAGTTGCATCGGCGGCTGACGAAGCAGTGGAAGAACCTGTGGAAGAAATCGCAGCGGAAACCGTTGTAGAAGAATACGACGCAGAAGCTGAGGCGACTGCTCGTGAAGAAATCGCAGCGTCCGTTGTTGCGTCCTACAAAGAAGTAGACAATCAGCTCGTAGACGCTGAAACGGGTTTGGTAATCCGTTTGAAGAAGAGCTTCACGGCGAAGATGCGTCAGAGCGAAGAAAAGATTAAGGGCTATTACAGCGACATCAAGAACGAATTGACGTCCTACAAGAAAATCAATTCCAACGTGAGCTGGCACGGCGACAGATTCAACTATGGCCGTGATACGATTGCGAAGATTAACATTTGCGGTAAGACCCTTTGCTTCTACGTAGCGCTCGATCCTAACGATCCCGAACTCAAAACGACGGTATATCATCAGAAAGACGTTGGTAACCAGAAAGCATACGAAAGCACGCCGTTCATGGTGAAGATTAAGAGCGACGCAGCTGCGAAGAAAGCACTTCGTTTGGTAGGCTTCCTTGCTGAAAAGGTTGGCGCTGAAAAGGACGAAAAGTTCGAGGCGGTTGATTACGTAGAACAGTTTGGTTATCAGTCGACGAAGACGCTCTTTGAAGACGGTTTCATTAAGGCAACGAAAGAAAAGAAAGTCGATCTTGATTTCTAATCGGGTTCGTCGAAAATAACACAACGAAAGAAAAACGAATACGAATAAAGAAAGAGAGCTGATAATTCCTATAATTTCGGCTCTCTCTTTTATAGACAAAACAATTGGGGAATTATGGAAAAGGCGGCGAGAGTGATGCCGCGCAAGGAGAAAGAGGAAAACAGTGAAAGAAAAAAAACAAGAGAAACCGCGCGTGGAAAGTGCGGAGCGTTCGGCTGTAAAAACCAAGCGTTACGGAAAAAGCAAAACGAACCCCATGGGAACGTCCATGGCGATGGGTACGGCGTTTGACGTAGCAAAAAATGAGCCGATGCAAACCCAGAAAAAACGTCGCGGCGCGGTTAATAGCGTAAAAACGAACGTAGAGCACGGCGCGAAAACGAACGCGGCGGATAAAAAAGAAAGTAAAAAAACGATTAAAAATTCGGCGCAAAGTAAACAGCGAGCGGAGAAACAAGAAAAAGGCACTGCAAAGCAGGTAACGCCTAAGAAACAACCTACGCCGAAAAAGGCGGCAAACGAACGCCGTGCGGCTACGAATAAAACGCCGAGCGCGCGTGAAAAGGCTAAAAAGAACGCGGCGGCAGAGCTGGAAACAATGAGTTGGGAAGATTTTCTCAGCGCAGCGCAGGGCAATCCCGTTTCGTCGAAAAATGCCGTAGAAAAGCCTCAAAACAAGGGTACAAAGGACAAAAAAGCGACGCAGAACAAGAAAAAAGCGGTAAAAATTATATTCCTCGGCGGCGTAGGTGAGATAGGCAAGAATATGACGGCTATCGAATACGGCGACGATATCATTATCGTTGACGCAGGGCTTACGTTCCCGAACACGGAAGATATGCCGGGTATCGATTCCGTCGTGCCCGATATCACCTATCTCGCGCAGAATAAAGACAAGGTGCGCGGCGTGCTGTTGACGCACGGTCACGAAGACCATATCGGCGGCGTGCCCTATTTAATGAAAGAATTAGCGGCAGAAACGCCCATTTACGGCACGAAACTGACGCTGATGTTGACGGATAACAAACTGCAAGAACACCGTATCCAAAACGTAGTGGAACGTGTCGTGCAGGCAGGTGACCGCGTGCGCCTTGGCGTGTTTGAAGTGGAATTTATCAACGTAAATCACTCCATTTCAGGCGCTTGCGCGTTGGCGATTCGTACGCCGAACGGCTTGATTTATCACAGCGGCGATTACAAAATCGACTTAACGCCCGTCGCTGGCGAACCGATTGACCTCAAACGCATTGCCGAGCTTGGTCAAGAGGGCGTGCTGTTGTATCTTAGCGAATCGACGAATATCGAACGCGCAGGATACACTATGAGTGAAACGGTCGTAGGGACGACGCTCGACCATCTCTTTTCGGAGAACACGACGCGGCGTTTGATTATTGCAACGTTTGCGTCCAACGTGCACCGTTTGCAGCAGATTATCGATTTGGCGGTGAAATATCGCCGTAAAGTGGCACTGTCGGGGCGCAGTATGTTCAAGGTCGTGGATGCGGCGGTGAAGATAGGTGAGCTGAAAATTCCCGAAGGCGTACTCATTGATATCGAAAAGACGAAAAACCTGTTCGACGGCGAGCTGTTAATCGTTTCGACCGGCTCGCAAGGCGAACCCATGAGCGCGTTGACGCGTATGGCAATGGGCGAATTTAATAAGGTAACGATTGGTGAAAACGACACGATTATCATTTCTGCAAACCCGATTCCCGGGAACGAAAAGATGATTTATCGCGTCATCAACAACCTTTATAAAAAAGGCGCGCACGTCGTTTACGAGAGCTTGGAAAAAATCCACGTTTCTGGGCACGCGTGCCAAGAAGAACACAAGATATTGCATACGTTATTACGTCCGAAATTCTTTATTCCCGTCCACGGCGAATACCGTCATTTGAAACGCCACGCGCAGCTCGCGCAGTCGCTCGGTATGCCTGAAAGGAATATCCTTATCACGGAGATTGGGAATTGCGTTGAATTGACAGCAGATAGCCTGACGCTCGGCGAGAACGTGCCTGCGGGTACGCGCCTGATTGACGGTGAGGGCGTGGAAGATTACGGCACGAGCGAGGTAATGAAAGACCGTTTGAAAATGTCCGCGGACGGCGTTTGCACGGTGGCACTGGCGACAACGGGCGGCTACGTGATAGGCGAGCCTGAAATCGAAACGCACGGCTGTGTGTTTGCAGGCGCGGATATGCAGGAAGAACTTCGCTCGGTGGTATCGCGCGCAGTGGAAAGCGGCGATAGTAACAACAAGGACGAATTTGCTGCCGCAATCAAACGCGCGGCAAAGAACTATTTCTATAAAAAGACGCGGCAAGCGCCGCTAATCGTCGTATCCGTAGTAGAGGTGTAACGGTTTGCCCCTTGATAGGCGGTCTATTATATAATAAGGAAGTAACGAAAGATGAAATATACGGCGTCGCTCGTAAAACTGAATATAGACGAGAGGATAGCCGCGCGCCGCGCCGACGCTCTGTCGCGCGGTATTCCCGTTGCTGACGACGAAACGCTGAATTTTCTACTGCTGATGCTGTCTGCATTGCAGCCTAAACGAATTTTAGAGATAGGCACAGCGGTGGGCTTGTCGGGCGCGGCAATGCTGTCCGTTTGCCCGAACGCGCGTTTGACGACGATAGAGCTGGAAGAAGAGCGTTACGTAGAGGCGAAGAAAAACTTTGCCGAGCTTGGCGTAGACCAGCGCGTCAACGCCTATTTAGGCGACGCAGGCGAGATACTTGCGATGATGGACGGGGAATACGATTTCGTGTTCTTGGACGGCCCGAAAGCGCAGTATGAAAAGTATCTGTTCGATTTAAAACGCTTGATGACAAAGGGCGCAACGCTGTTTGCCGACGACGTATTATTATACGGCTGGGTGAGCGGCGAAGAGCCGACGCCGCAAAAACGACACTCGATTGTGGATAAAATACGTTCCTATCTTGCCGTGGTGACGGAAGATAAAGATTTTATCACGTCCGTGCTGGACGTAGGGGACGGCGTGGCACTGTCGGTGTATACGGGCAAAAAATAAGAGGTACGAAAGGAGAACGGGCATGAAAGCAGAGCTGTTAGCGCCGGCCGGTAGCTATGCAAAATTTTTAACGGCGTTACATTTTGGCGCTGATGCGGTGTACGTGGGCGGAAAGAATTTTTCCCTGCGTACGTTTGCCGACAATTTCACGGCGGAAGAATTACGCTCCGCCGTTTCTTTCGCGCACGAAAAAGGCAAAAAAGTATACGTTACGGCGAATATTTTTGCACGCAACGCCGATTTTGGACAGCTTAGCGAGTATTTTAGCTATCTTTCCGAGATAGGTGCAGACGCGGCAATCATCAGCGACCCCGGGGCGGTGTACGTGGCGAAAAAGGTCGCACCTACTCTGCCGATTCATCTTTCCACGCAAGCGAATACCACGAATAAATATTCCTTAAAATTTTGGCAGGAACAAGGCGTTTCGCGTGTGATTTTGGCGCGCGAACTCTCCTTGAACGAGATAGCGCAAATGCACGAATTTGCGCCTGAAATGGAGTTGGAAGCGTTCGTCCACGGCGCTATGTGTATTTCGTACAGCGGCAGATGTCTATTGTCCGATTATTTGGACGGCAGGTCGTCTAATCGCGGCGCGTGCGTGCAGTCTTGCCGTTGGAAATACGAGGTGCGCGCCCTCAACGCAACGAACGGAAAATCGGAATGGTTGCCCATTGAAGAGGACGGAAAAGGTACGTATATTTTCAACAGTAAAGATTTAAACCTCTTAACAAAATTGTGCGAAATGGAGGGGGCAGGTATTAGTTCATTTAAAATTGAAGGCAGAATGAAGAGCGGATATTACCTCGCCACCGTCATCAACGCGTATAGGCGCGCAATGGACGGCGGGGAGTTAGCGATATCGGAAAGAGAGCTTCTGAACGTAGCGCACCGCGAATATACGCAGGCATACGCGCTAGGTGAAAATAAAGAAACGGTGAACTATGCCGACAGCCAGTCGAAAGGGGATTACGTGTACGTCGCGGACGTGTTGGGCGGTAACGGCGAGCGTGCGCGCGTAGAAATGCGAAACCGCTTTAAAAAAGGAGACGTTTTGGAGGTGCTTTCGCCCACCGATACGTTTGGAAAAGCCTTTACGGTGACGGATATCGTCGATTCCAAAGGCGAGAGTACGGACGACGCGAAGTTGGTGCAGGAAAATTATCAAATCAACTGCCCGTACGTGTTACAAAAAGGCGACTATTTACGCAGAAAAGTGACGAAATAAAGGGCGTTTTTCGAATACGGATAAGATAAGAAAAGCGCAACGCTTGGACAAAACCGTAAGAAAAAGGCGCAAAGGATAACGGATATGAAAAAAATACTCTTGATAGCGACGGGCGGAACGATTGCTTCGCACGCAGGCGCGCAGGGCTTGATACCTGAAATTGCGGCGGAAGGGCTGTTGAAATGCGTACCCGAGGTGTTTGAAATTTGTCAGCCGCACGCGATACAGATATATAATATCGACAGCACGAACGTCACGCCGCAGCATTGGATACGGCTAGCGACGACGATACGCGAGCATTACGACGAATACGACGGTTTTGTGGTCTGTCACGGTACGGACACAATGTCGTATACGGCGGCAATGCTTTCGTATATGGTACAGCACTCGCCAAAGCCCATTGTTTTGACAGGCTCGCAACAGCCGATTGACAAAGAGGACACCGACGGACGTATCAATCTCCGCGACAGCTTTTTGTATGCGGCGAGCGACAACGCAAGCGACGTCGTTATCGTGTTCCAAGGCAAAATCATTGCCGGTACGCGCGCCAAAAAAGTGCGTACGAAGAGCTTTAACGCATTTACGAGTGTGGATTTTCCCAACCTCGGCGTGATACGCGACGGCAAGATTATTCAGTATATCGTTACGCCAAAACAAGAAAAACCGGAATTTTTCTTAGAGCTGAACGATAGAGTAGCGTTGTTGACGCTAACGCCGGGCATGAGCGCGGAAATCCTCAACGCATATTTTCAATATTGCGACGCGGTGGTGGTGTCGGGCTACGGCACGGGCGGTATTCCCGAGGGCGAATATTACGGCTTTTACGACGTGATTGAGAGTTGGGAGAGAAAGGGCAAAACGCTAGTCGTTACGACGCAGGTACAGTAAGAGGGCAGCGATATGGACGTGTATCGTGTTGGTCGAGGCTGGAAGAGCCGTTTCGATTTACTCGAAAGTTACACTATGACGTATGAGAGTATCATTACGAAACTTATGTGGATTTTGGCGCAAACGAAGAAAGACGACGAGGTTCGTCGGCTGTTCTATCAAATGGTAAATTACGACTTAATTGGATAAAACGAAGGGGGTATGTACGCGATGAACGAATTAAAGACCTTTAAAGAATTAGAATATACAAGACCGAATTTTGAAGAATTGAAGTCCTTTTACGAGAGCTTGAACGAGCGTGTTCGCGCGGCGAAAACGTACGAAGAAGTAAAGGCTTGCATTTTAGAAGAAGAGAAATATTCCTCGCACGTGAATACGATGTGCGTTATCGTATCTATCCGCCACACGGTAGACACTTCGGACGAATTTTACGAAAAAGAGGACGAATATATCAACCAAACGATTCCCGAAGTAATGCCGCAAATGCAGGCGTTTAATATGGCACTGTTGGCTTCGCCTTTCAAAAAAGATATCGACGCGGAATACGGCGAGCAATTTTTAAGGGCGGTAAAGCTCGGCGCAGACAGTTTCTCGGAAAAGAATATCCCGCTCATGCAAGAGGAAAGCGAGCTGACGAACCGCTATCAAAAACTGACGGCGTCTTGCAAAATCGAGTTTGACGGCGGCGAGCATAATTTATACGGGATTATGAAATATTTTTCCGATCCCGACAGAGAGGTGCGAAAAGCCGCGGCGAAAAAATACGCCGAATTCTTTGAGAAGAACGACAAAGAACTGGGCGAGATTTTTGATAGACTTGTAAAAATCCGTCATCAGATGGGCTTGAATATGGGCTTTAAGAATTTTATTCCGCTTGGCTATATGCAGCAAGGCCGTATGGATTACGACGAAAAGGACGTAGCGGCGTTCCGCCAGCAGGTAAAGGACGAGCTTGTTCCCTTCTGTGCAAAGCTGTACGAGGCGCAGGCAAAGCGTATCGGCGTGGAAAAAGTGCGTTTTTATGACGAACAGCTCATTTTCCCTGACGGCAACGCCGTGCCTATCGGCGACGCGGCGCACCTTGTCTCACAGGCGCAAAAAATGTACCACGATATGAGCAAGGAAACGGGCGAGTTTATCGATTTTATGATAGAGCACGAGCTGATGGACCTTGAAAACAAACCCAACAAAGCGGCGACGGGATATATGACGTCGCTTGGCGATTACAAAGCTCCGTTCGTGTACTCGTGTTTTAATGGTACGACGGGCGACGTGGACGTATTGACGCACGAAATGGGGCATGCGTTTGCAGGGTATATGGCAATGCGTACGCAGCCCTTGCAGGCGCTGTGGAGCGAGCCTACCGATATCGCGGAAATCCACTCTATGTCTATGGAACAGTTTGCTTATCCGTATGCCGAGCTGTTCTTCGGTGACAAAGCGGAGCAATACCGCACACAGCATTTGCAAGAAGCGCTCACGTTCGTGCCGTTTGGCGTAGCGGTGGACGAATTCCAGCATATCGTATACGAAAATCCCGATATGACGCCCGCGGAGCGTACGGCGGCGTGGAGAGAGTTGGAAAAGAAATATATGCCTTGGCGTGATTACGGCGAGGATAACGAGTTCTTTAATCGCGGCGGTTGGTGGTATCATAAATTGCATATCTATCACTATCCGTTCTATTATATCAATTATACGTTGACGACGATGGGCGCGATGGAGTTCAAGAAAAAGCAGGCGGAAGATAAGGCGGCCTGTTGGCAAGATTATATGACGTTGTGTAAATTGGGCGGTTCGTTGGGGTATTTGGACACCTTAAAGGCGGCAAACCTTGCAAATCCCTTCAAGGCAGGCGGCGTAAAGCGTGCAATATCCTACGCAATCGAGATTTTGAACGAAAAAATTTAAACGAAACCGCTTTTAAAAATAGCGATTTCGTATGGAAATAATCAAATAAATAGAGAGAAAATAGGAGAATTACTATGAGAAAAACGCAATTACAAAAGTATGCAAAATTGCTCGCGAAAGTGGGCTTGAACGTAAAAAAAGGACAGTCGGTATTCGTAGCGGCGGCACTTGACCAGCCCGAATTTGTGACGATGGTCGTGGAAGAATGCTACAAGGCAGGTGCGAGCGAGGTGTACGTGGAATGGAGTCACCAGCCGACGGATAAGCTCAGCTCGCAGTACAGAACGTTGGAATCGCTGTCCGAATTAAAGCCTTGGGCAAAGGCTAAATGGGAATATAAGGCGAAAAATTACGCTTGTCGTTTGTGGATTGAATCGGAAGATCCCGACGGCATGAGCGGCGTCGATCAGGACAAGATGAGCAAGGCGCGTCAGGCGATTTATCCGCAGGTAAAGCCCTATCGTTTGGCGATGGAAAATCGTCATCAGTGGTGTATTGCGGCAGTACCTGGCAAGGCTTGGGCGAAAAAGGTGTTCCCCAATCTTCCCGAACGCAAAGCGGTGGAAGAAATGTGGAAGGTGATTTTGCACACGGCTCGCGCGGACGGCAGAAGCCCGATTGCGGCTTGGAAAGAGCACAACGCCGATTTGGACGCGCGTTGTAAATACCTTAACGAGCTTGGTTTGCAGTACTTGGAAATCAAGAGCGGCAACGGCACGAATCTCAAAGTGGAGCTTAACGAGGACGGTTTGTTCGCAGGCGGCAAGGAAAAGACGTTAAAGGGGCGCATTTTCAACCCCAACATCCCTACGGAAGAAGTGTTCACGTCGCCCAAGGCAGGCGCGGCGGAGGGTATCGTATATTCGACGAAGCCGCTTTCTTATATGGGTGAGCTGATTGAGAATTTCTCCGTGCGTTTTGAAAACGGCAAAGTGACGGAAGTCAAGGCGGAGAAAGGAGAAGAATTGCTGAAACATATGGTGTCCATGGACGAGGGCGCAGGCAAACTCGGGGAAGTGGCGCTGATTCCTTACGATTCGCCTATCAACGAATCGGGCGTGCTGTTCTACAACACGTTGTTCGACGAAAACGCGAGCTGTCATTTGGCGCTCGGTCATGGCTTTAACGAATGCCTGAAAGGCTATGAGAAATACACCGACGAAGAGTGCAAACAGCACGGCATCAACGATAGTATGATTCACGTCGATTTCATGATCGGCGCGCGTGATACGGCTATCGTCGGTATCAAGAAAAACGGCGAAAAGGTGCAGATATTTAAGGACGGCACTTGGGCTTTCTAAGTGTTTGAACGCATATTTTCGGCGCATTTCGTTGTTGCGTTTGCGCGCGCTTTGCTCGCGTACGGATAGTACGCTCCCGTCAGCGTGCTCACCGCGCCTAGAACTGCTTGAAACTCTGCGTTCAAAGGCTATGCGGTGTATTTTCAGCGCATTTCGTTGTTGCGTTTGCGTGCGCTTTGCTCGCGTACAAAAATAACGAAAATGTTTGTGTTTTGCTTACAATTTCGTGATAAAACCATGTTTCAAATATAAAAAATCACGGTATATATAAAGAAAACGGTGAGGTGAAAAAACTATGAAGATAGATATTTTTTCCGGCTTTTTAGGCGCAGGAAAAACGACTTTGATTAAAAAACTTATTCAAGAGGCGTATGCAGGCGAAAAGGTCGTGCTGATTGAAAACGAATTTGGCGAAATCGGTATCGACGGCGGATTTTTGCAGGACGCAGGCGTGAATATTACCGAGATGAATTCGGGCTGTATCTGCTGTTCGCTTGTGGGCGATTTTGCAAAAGCTTTGCAGCAGGTAGCGGCGCAGTACGCTCCCGACCGTATCGTGATTGAGCCGTCGGGTGTTGGAAAATTGAGCGACGTTATCAAGGCGGTGGCGAACGCGAAGATTGACGGCGCGAATTTGAACGCTTTTTGCACCGTCGTGGACGCGGCGAAATGCAAAATGTATATGAAAAACTTCGGCGAATTTTTCAACGATCAAGTGGAAAATGCTGGCTGTATCGTGCTGTCGCACACGGGAAAACTTTCCGAGGACAAGCTGTCGGCGGCGGTTGCGCTCTTGAAAGAAAAGAACGGAACGGCTACGCTCGTCACGGCGGACTGGGATTCCTTGGACGGCAAAACAATTCTTGCAGCAATGGAACGCAAGGACAGCCTGCAAGCCGAGTTGGACCGTTTGGCAAAAGAAGTCGAACATCACGAACACGAACATCATCACGGTCATCACCACGACCACGAGTGTGACGATCCCGATTGTTGCTGTCACGAACATCACGAACACGAACATCATCACGCTCATCATCACGACCACGAGTGCGACGATCCCGATTGTTGCTGTCACGAACATCACGAACACGAACATCACCACGCTCATCACCACGGTCATCACCACGACCACGAGTGTGACGATCCCGATTGTTGCTGTCACGAACATCACGACAACGAGCATCACCACGGACAGCACCACCATCACCACGCAGACGAAGTATTTACGAGTTGGGGCAAGGAAACCACGCGCAAATACACGAAAGAAGAGCTGGAAAACTCTTTGCAGGCGATTGCTTGCGAAGAAACGTACGGCGTAGTGCTTCGCGCGAAAGGTATTGTTGCAGGTGACAACGCTTGGTTGCATTTCGACTATGTGCCTGGTGAACCCGACGTACGCGAGGGCGCGGCTGGGGTGACGGGGCGTTTGTGCGTTATCGGCTGTAATCTCAATGAAGCGGCTTTGGCGGAATTGTTCAAAATTTAATCGCAAATTTAATAATTCCCAACGAATTTGAAATAGAAAACACAAGGAAACAGACCTATGAAAAATAAACTTCCAACCGAAACGCCCGTATATTTATTTTTGGGTTTTTTAGAATCCGGTAAAACGAAATTTATCCAAGAAACAATGGAAGACCCCCGTTTTTCGTCGGGGGAAAAGACCTTGCTTTTGGTGATGGAAGAGGGCGTAGAGGAATACGAAACGATTCGCTTTGCCGATGCGGAAAACGCGCAGCTCGTCGTGATTGAGGACAAAGAGCAGATGACGGAGGAATACCTCACGCAGCTGCAAATGCAGTACGAGGCAGACCGTATCGTTGTGGAATACAATGGTATGTGGCTGTTGGAAGATTTCTTCAACGCCATGCCCGAGGGCTGGATGATAAACCAAATCATGACCTTTTTCGACGCAAACACGTTTACGCAGTATAATATGAATATGCGTCAGCTCGTGTTTGATAAAATCCAAAACACCCAGCTCGTCGTGTTTAATCGTTTTGACGATAGTATGGATAAAATGGCTTTGCACAAGATTGTGCGCGGCATTACTCGCCAAGCGGATATCGTGTACGAGCGCGTAGACGGCAGGGCAGATTTCGACGATATCGAAGACCCGTTGCCGTTCGACGTCAACGCGCCGATTATCGAAATCGAGGACAGAGATTACGCCTTTTTCTATCGCGACCTCACCGAAAAGCTGGAAGAATACGTAGGCAAAACGGTGCGTTTTAAGGGCTTGGTGGCGCGTGATAATCGTCTTGCACCCGAAGATATCGTTATCGGCCGTCACGTGATGACTTGTTGCGCGGACGATATTCAATACTGCGGGCTTGCTTGTGTCCTGCCTGAAGTGATGGATTTGAACACGCGTGATTGGATTAGCGTTACGGGCAAAATCGCTTTCCAAAAACACCGTATCTATAAAGGCAAAGGCCCCGTTTTGATAGCGGAGCGCGTCGTTATTTGCGAAGAGCCTGAAGAACAGCTGGTGACGTTCTATTGATAGACGACGATACAAAAGGACGTTATAAGGCGATAAATGTTAAAAAACAAGATATTTTTGCAACAAAACAATATTGACAAACTATAGGAAATGTTTTATAATGAACCAAAGCCTAAAACGTAGGCGAAAAGGAGAACGTTATGAAAAAGAAAGTGGTATTGCTCGGCGATTCGATTCGTATGATAGGATATGGCAAGCTCGTGCCTGAAATGCTCGGGGAAGAATACGAAGTGTTTCAGCCGGATGATAATTGCCGTTTTGCAAAATATACGTTGCGTATGTTGTTCGATTACAAAGACCAAATCGCAGACGCGGACGTGATTCATTGGAACAACGGGCTGTGGGATTGTACGAGTATTTTCGAGGACGGTGTTTTTACCCCCGAAGAGGAATACGTGGAAAATATGTTGCGTATTGCGCGTATGTTAAAGGCGATCACGCCGAACGTTATTTTTGCTACGACGACGCCTTCCCGTGACGATTACGAATATACGCATAACGATAAAATCGACCGTTATAATGAAGTTATCGTACCCAAACTGCAAGAAATGGGTATTGTCATTAACGACCTCAACGCCATTGTTCGCGCGGACAAGCCAAACCTTATTTGCGACGACAAACTACATCTTAGCGAAAAGGGTGCGTTGCTTTGCGCGGAACAAGTGGTAAAAATGATAAAACAATATTGAATGTATTAAAAAAAGACCGTAGGAGTTGTTTCTGCGGCCTTTTTTTATGCCACGAGGCTTGACATTGTTTTGAGGAGAGTATATAATATAAACAATGACGCTATGTAAAATTTATTTAGCGTAGATAAAGGAGTCGATATGAAAATCAATTTTTTAGGTGATAGTATTACGCAGGGCGCAGGTGTGGCTTGTCCCGAGGAAATTTACGTCAGCGTCGTGGGAAAATTGCTTGGCTGTGAGGCGCGGAATTTTGGGGTAGGTGGAACGAGGATTGCTCGTCAAACGACACCTTCCGAGGATGCAATTTACGACGAAGATTTCTTAAAAAGGAGCGAAAAAATGCCACTCGACGCAGACATGGTATTCGTGTTTGGCGGATCGAACGATTATGGGCACGGTGACGCGGAGATTGGTGAGCTTGATTCGGATAACGTGTATACGTTCTGTGGCGCGGTGAACGTATTGATTGAAAATTTGTCGAAAAAATACGGTAAAGAAAAGCTGTGTTTTATTCTGCCGTTGCATCGATATAACGAGGATAATCCTTACGGCGAGGGGAATAAGAAGAAAGCGGGCGCGCCGTTGTCCGTTTACGTGGAAACGTTGGTGACGTTGCTCACGCGCAAAAATGTGGAGTATCTTGATTTGAACGAATATTTCCCGATTCCGCAGACGAATACGGGGGACACGTACACGATTGACGGCTTGCATCCCAATTCGCAAGGGCATAGATTGATTGCGGAAAAGATAGCAGAATACGTCCGCGCAAAGCAAAATTAAAAGTAAAAACCTTTACTTGACGTTTGGGAGTAATAAAGGAACATTACTAAGTAGGAGGGAAGAATGAAGATAAAAACGATTACGTTTTTTATGGCAATGATATTTTTTTGTTTGGCTGGTTGTACGTTGTTCAAAAAATATGAAGTAACCGATGGGGCACAATACGAAAATGTTCGAAAAACGGTATATTACAAAAAGGTAGATAAATATTCGAGCTTAGTAATGCCTGACAGTATCGATCCGTATTGGAATGTGCAGGAGTATTTATTCAGCTTTGACCCTTGGGATGAGAGTTATGAGGAGTTTTTAGAGATTATCATTGAGGATAATACACAATATCAAGAATATTGTACAAGTTTGTTTAACGGTGAGGCGTTGACGAGGTGTGCCTTTGATTTGGATTATCAAGAATATGTGGTAAGTGATAAGATAACTACGACTACTAATAATCAAGGGGAACAATGTTTGCTAACCGCAGAAGTACAAAAAATTATTATAAATGATACTATACAAAGTATTATTTTTGTATCGATTTCAATCCCAAGTAATTATGGACCGATTAGTTTCTCGCGCTTTAAATACTTTGCGCGTTTTGATGTTTTTAGTGCGGAAAATTGATGGGGGAGTTTTCAATTTGTTTCTTAATATAAAAGGATAATTCGCAGGTTTCTCGCCCTGAAAATCCACAGCAAAAAAGCACCTCTTATGAGGTGCTTTTCGCTGGTGGACGATCAGGGACTCGAACCCTGGGCCCACTGATTAAGAGTCAGTTGCTCTACCAACTGAGCTAATCATCCACGTCTGGTGGTCCATCGGAGGCTCGAACTCCGGACACCTTGATTAAAAATCAAGTGCTCTACCTACTGAGCTAATGGGCCGTAT